>NZ_FYAN01000027.1:0-13779 GCF_900185665.1 Pannonibacter sp. I15F10I1 | reverse complement strand
CAGGCGATGCCGCCAAGACCGGGGATCACCCCGATCACAAGCCCCACGGACACACCGATGAGCATGTAGAACAGGTGCTGGAAAGACAAAAGCGTGCCAAGCGCAGACAGTAACGTGTCAATCACGGCGGGGGCTTCCGTGTTATGCCATGGCGCAGCAATACGGGCGTATCATGCCCCGGCAGGCTCAGGCTGCAGGCGCCCGGAAGGCAAGAGAGGCCTGAGCAATGCCCGGTGCGCCGGGCTCATACAGCCCCGTCAGGGGCCGCGCTGCCGCCAAGGAAGCGGCATCCACAAAAAGATGAGAGACGGACCCCGGAAGGGGCCCGTCTGAGGCAAGGCGGTGGGAGGCGTTATTCGGCGCCCAGCTTCACGCCGTAGTCGGCCGCCAGCATGTTGGCCACCTGCGTGCGCAGGTCCGGAGCGATGGTCGTGCCCTTCTCGAACAGAGCCTGGGCCAGCTGGCCGGTCACCTGCTCGTAGGTGCCCAGAACGGCCTCTGCATTGGCCTGATAGTCGGGGTCAGCCTTCATGTCCTCGAAGGCCTTCTGGTAGGCGGCAACGATCTCGTCCGGCGTGCCCTTCGGCAGGAACACCATCTTCTGGGCCGGGAAGCCGGCGGTGAAGAAGGCGAAGTAGGCGTCATAGTCCGGGCCGGACGGCTTCTGGCCGGTCAGGGTCTCGTAAGCCTCGACGAAGGACGGCAGGTCCGGGAAGGTCGGGTCACGCACCACGTCGCCCGCTTCATTGAGGACGCCCCAGCTGAACAGCGGAACGGCCTGGCCTGCATCGACCAGCGGCTGCACGTTCTTCAGATAGGCAGAGGAGGTCTGATAGTCGATGTTCACTTCACCGCGCTCAAAGGCGAGGCGGCCATCACCGCGGCCCTTGAAGCCGAACACGTGCTGCACCTTGAAGTCCATCAGGCGGAAGCCGAGCAGCGGCACAAGGTCGAGCGAGGTCGCGCCCTGGCTGGCATAGACCAGATCCTTGTCCTTCAGCATGGCAATGTCTTCCGGGCCCTTCAGGCCCAGCTTCGGAGTGGTGTAGACGACGCCGCCGGTCGGGCCGGCCATGGCGATCTTCCAGTCCTTGTATTCATAACGCACGCGCGGGTCGCCCAGCAGATAGGGGAACTGGGTCGAGCCGGAGGTGCCGAGGATCATCAGGCCATCCGGCTTGCCGCGGGCTGCGAACAGGTTGGTGCCCTTGGTGGAGCCGCCGCCCGGCTCGTTCACCACGACAACCACCGGGTTGCCCGGCAGGTACTTCGTCAGCAGCGGTGCGTTGAAACGGGCCCAGGTATCGGAGCCGCCGCCGGCGGAGAACGGAATGATCCACTCGATCGTCTTGCCGGCGAAATTGACCTCTGCCGCAGCCGGGCCAGCCAGTCCAAGAGCCATGGCGCCAGCCGCCAGCCCCAGAGCCATACGGCGCGTGATGTTAAGGTCCTTGATCATTCAGTCCTCCCGTAGATGCGTTACAGCGCTGCCGGACATGGCCCGTGGCGAGCGCGCCACCGCGCTTGGTATCTCCTCCAAAGCCCGGCAAGGCTCCGGATCATTAGGCATCTTTCCTGTCCGGAACCTGTCCGGATTGTAAAAAGATGCGCTCCATGCGTGATGTTCTCTTCAGATCACCCCGCTCTTCGCTGGAGCACCAAGAATGTTGTGAAAGATCGTGCGGCCAAGGTCAAGCATCTTCAAGGCCTCGGCCCGGGCGGTGAAGTGCATCCGGCAAGGCGGCGGAGCGACATATTGAGGGCGTGAATCAAACATCAGCGTTACCCGATGGTTATTGTTGAGCCCTCAGGACAGGAAAGCCCCGTTACGTTTCCTTAGCCAGATTTAAACGGGGACGCCCATATTGCGCCGCAAATGCCGCCTGCCGCCACGGGCAGGGCTGGCGGTGGGGCTGGGTCTCTCACAAGGCCTCTTGCCAGTTCATCACTTGCCGTTTTGCGGCGCCGGTGCGGTTGACTTGCGGGGGATCAGGGTGGGGGTGGCCATGCGGATGAGGTCTTGCGGCTTCAGGTCTTCGGCGGCCAGAAGCTCGAAGGCGACGGTGGCTATCTGGTCGAAGGGAACCTTGACCGATGTCAGCGGCGTCGGCAGGTGGCTGACGATGGGGATGTCGTTATAGCCCGCAAGTGAGACATCGCCGGGCACGGACAGGCCCATGCGGCTGAGGGCCGACATGGCGCCGATGGCCGTGTTGTCATTGATCGCAAAGATGGCGGTCGGACAGTCGCTCAGCTGCATCAGCGCACGGGCCGCTTCCCCGCCTGATTCGATGCCGAAGGTCGATTCCCGCACCCAGCCGGGGTTCACCTCAAGGCCCGCTTCCGCCATGGCGCTGCGGTAACCTTCGGTGCGGCCTCTTGCACTTGAGGCAAAGGCCGGACCGGCGATCAGGCCGATCCGCCGGTGGCCGAGGTCGATCAGGTGGCGCGTGGCCAGGTATCCGCCAAGGGCGTCATCGCCAACGGAGGACCGGCACAGCCCGTTGGTGCGCAGGGTGAGCACAAAGGGCACGTTCCGGTCCATGAGCTCGCCGGTCAGCTCCTCCCCATCGCGCGCTGTCGCCAGGATCAGGCCATCCACGCCCCGCCGCAGCAGGGCATCGGCGGCGCGTTTGTCGGCGCCGGGCTCGTCCTCTGTTGTTGCCACGATGGTGAAAAGGCCGGCTCTTGCCGCGGCACGGGACAGGGCCTCATAGACCATGGCCATCACCGTATCCGTCAGCCGCGGAACGATCACTCCCACCATCCCGGTCTTGCCGCGCCGTAGCGATGAGGCGGAAACATCCCGCACATAGCCAAGGTCTGCTGCCACCTGCCGGACCCTTCGGGCCGTCTCGCTGTCCGACTTCGGCATGCGCTCATCCAGGAAGCGGGAGACGCTGGATTTCGACACACCAGCGGCCTTCGCCACGTCCAGAATCGTGACGCGCACAGGGGAAGTCACATCGCGTCTGTCACTTTTCATCGAATCGCCCTCTGTCCCTCGCGCCGGGATTTTGACGTTCTACCACTTGACAGCACCGGCGATCAAACGGATATTGGGAACGTTCCCAATATCGTTCCCTTTGCTAATGGACGGCTGTCTGCGGCAAAGTCTGAGGAGGAGAAACTCAATGAACCCGATGGATCTGCGCGGCCTCAGCCCCGCTCCCGTGACCGTGTTTGACCGTGACGGCAACGTCGACTACGCCGCCAATGCCCGCATTGCCCGGTGGCTGGCCTCGATGAAGGGCGTCAAGAGCCTGGTGATCCTTGGCCATGCCGGTGAAGGCACCTTCCTGACCGAGGAAGAGCGCCTGAAGCTCATCGAAGTCTATGTGGAAGCGGTGAACGGCCAGATCCCCATCATTGCCGGCATCACCGGCGAAGGCACCAAGGTGGCGGCAGCCGAGGCCCGCAAGTGCAAGGCCGCCGGCGCAACCGGTGCGCTGGTGTATCCGAACCATGGCTGGCTGCGTTTCGGCTACCAGAAGGGTGCTCCGCAGAGCCGCTACAAGGCCATCTGGGAGGAGTCCGGCCTGCAGGAAATCCTGTTCCAGTATCCCGATGCCACCAAGGCCAGCTATGATCTGGACACCCAGCTGGAAATCGCCACGCAGGAAGGCGTTGTCGCCACGAAGAACGGCGTGCGCAACATGAAGCGCTGGTACGTCGAAATTCCGCAGCTGAAGAAGGCCAATCCGGATCTGCAGATCCTGTCCTGCCATGACGAATGGCTGCTGCCGACCATGTTCGACGTGGACGGTCTGCTGGTCGGCTATGGCAACATCGCCCCGGAACTGCTCATCGACCTGATTGAGGCCGGCAAGGCGCAGAACTACCCCGAAGCCCGCAAGATCTTCGAGCAGCTTCTGCCCGTCACCCGTGCCGTCTATCACCGCGGTTCGCATATGGAAGGCACCGTGGCGCTGAAGCTCGGTCTCGTCCATCGCGGCGTTCTCGATCACGCCACGATCCGCGAGCCGCTCAAGGACCTTGGCGAAAAGGCAGAGCAGGAAATCTTCGCAGCCTTCGAGGCGGCCGGCATCGGCCGTGTCGATCAGCAGCTTCTGGCGGCAGAATAAGGTACAAAGCCCCCGCGGTGAGGCGCGGGGGCTTTGCCTCAGGGGAGCAAGGGAGGAGGAGACATGATCAAGTTTGTCAGCAGGCACCTGAAGGCCGGTGCCGGAGCACTCGCCGCCGCGGTTCTTTTTGGATCGCTGGCCCAGGCTCAGGACATCCGCATCGGCGCCATGCGCGAAGGCACCTCGTGGTATGTCTTTGCAGCCACTCTGGAACAGATGATCGAGCCGGTGCTTGGGCCGAATTCGGTTGAGGTTGTGGCGCGTGGCGGCGGCGTGGCCAATCCCATGGTGGTTCAGGCCGGAAGAGCCGAGATCGCCCTGTCCAATGTGGCCTCGGCGGTTTGGGCCCGCGACGGGCATCCGGTCTATGAAGGTGCCTCCGCACCGGATATCCGGGCGCTGGTGGGCGGGCTCAACGATGTCTATATCGGCGTGATCGCACGCAAGGCCTTTGTGGACCAGATGGGCACAAGCGATCTGGAGGCCATTCTCGCCTCCGGCAAGCCGGTTCGTATCCTGATGAAGCCGGCCGGTTCCAGCGCGGTGCCCGCGGCACACATGATCCTGGAGGCGCTGGGCTCCAGTGCGCAGAAAATCAAGGCGGATGGCGGCGACATTGTTCAGCTCGATACGCCGCAGATCCCCGATGTGCTGCGCAACGGCGGTGCCGATATCTACATCGACACCGTGGTCAAGGGACATCCGACCATTTCGGAAGTGGCCCTGACCACGCCGATGGCCTTCCTCGACATCCCGCAGAAGGCACTGGAGGTGATGGCGGCCAGCGGCATGACGGCGGGCACCTATGGCCCGTGGTTCGATGGCCAGACCGGCGCAACGGCCGGAGCCAATCTGGGCACCATGCTGGTCGCCCATGCCTCGCTTGACGAGGAGAAGGCCTATCTGATCACCAAGACCCTCTGCGAGAATGCCGAGGTTCTGGCGAAATCCCACGCGGCCTGGGCACAGTTCAAGCCGGAGACGGCCTGGAAGCCCGAGGCGGTCGGGATCGAGCTTCATCCCGGTGCCGTCCGCTACTTCAAGGAACGCGGCTGGATGTAAGTCCGCCGCAGCCGGTGCCGCCCCCGGCACCGGCGACCTGTCTGTTCGCGCCCTGGGAGGAGGTCCGAAAAATGCAAACCCTGTCTGTCCGCTCGGTTGTGAGTTCAACCCGGTTCGTCCTGGGTGTCTTCTTCATCCTGTTTCAGCTCTGGATCATTCTTGTGCCGCAGCAGCCGCTGTTCGAGCGGCCGGCCCATGTCTGCATTGCGCTGATCCTCCTGTTCCTCTGGTCGCCCTTGCAGAAGGATGGCCGCAGCACCTTTCCAAGGGCGCTTGTGGATGCAGCGCTGATCCTGGCAACGCTGGGCGTTGGCGCCTATTACCTCGCAGAATATGACCGGCTGACCACCCGCATGGAAAATGTGTCACCGGTGCTGCCGCAGGATATTGCGGCCGGCTGCGTCTTCGTGCTGCTGCTTCTGGAAGGGGCGCGGCGTGCGGTCGGCATGGTGCTGGTCTGGGTTCTGCTCGCCTTCATCGCCTATGCCTTCTGGGGCAATCTTCTGCCGGGCTGGCTGTCCTTCCGCGGCTTTGATCTGGACGCGGCCATCGAAATCACCACCATGACGACAGCCGGTGTTCTGGGCATCACCACGTCGACATCGGTCAACTTTATCTTCTACTTCATCATGTTCGGCGCGGCCTATGCGGCGGTTGGCGGCGGTCAGCTGTTCATTGATCTGGCGATCCGCATGGCAGGCCGGGCCAATGGCGGCACCGCGAAGGCCGCGATCATTTCCTCCTCCCTCATGGGGTCGATCTCCGGCAGCGCGGTGGCAAACGTGGTCTCCACGGGCGTTCTGACCATTCCGCTCATGAAGAAGACGGGCTTTCCGGACCACCGCGCTGCGGGCATCGAAGCCATCGCGTCAACAGGCGGGCAGATCATGCCGCCGGTCATGGGCGTTGCGGCCTTCATCATGGCCGAGATGCTGAATGTGCCCTATGCACAGGTGGCTCTGGCTGCGCTCATTCCGGCCCTGGCCTTCTATGTTGCATTGCTTCTGGTGGTGGATCTGATGGCCCGCCGCGATGGCCTGCGGGCGATGACGGCGGATGAGGTTGCGGCAACCAAGGCCATCGGCCCGCGCCTGCACCTGCTGCTGCCGCCGCTGATCCTCATCGGGGCGCTGATGAGCGGCTTTTCCGCTGCCTATTCGGCCGTGGTTGCCGCGGCATCCTGCTTCGTGGTGCCGTTCCTGCGCAAGAACACGCGCTACAGCTGGAAGGCTGTGGCCGAGGCGCTCAAGGAAGCGCCGCGCCAGGCTGCGGAGGTTGCCGTGCCGATTGCGGTCATCGGCGTGGTCATTGCCGTGGCCGTACAGTCCAATCTGGCGCTGAAGTTCGCCGGTTCCCTCGCATCCGTCGCTGAGGGCTCTCTGTTTGCTTCCTTGCTGCTGGCCATGGTCGGCTGCATCATCATGGGCATGGGCCTGCCGACGGTGGCCGCCTATATCATCGGTGCAGTGCTGTTCGTCCCGGCCATCAAGGATCTGGGCATTCCGCCCCTCGCGGCGCATATGTTCATCTTCTACTACTGTGTGCTGTCGATGGTGACGCCGCCCGTCGCCCTTGCCTCCTTTGCCGCCGCTGCCGTGGGCAAGGCGCCGGTGATGAAAACCAGCGTCTCTGCCTTCGGCCTGTCGCTGGTGGCCTTCTTCGTGCCCTTCAGCTTCATCTTTGATCCGGCAATCCTCTGGCAGGGCACTGCGGCTGAGATCATTCTGGGCGGTCTGGCGCTCTTTGCATCCACTGCGCTATGGGCCATTGCCTTCGGTGGCTGGTGCGGACGGCCGCTGTCGCTTCAATCACGGGCGGTCATCGGAGCGCTGGGCCTGACAGCCGTCATCGCGCCCTCCGGCTCGCTCTGGTGGATTGGGGCGATTTCTGCGGGATGGCTGCTGGTCGCAGCTCTGGCCCTTGCCGCCCGCTCCAGCTCCTCCGGCCTGCTCTTCTCGGCACCTGCCGAGTGACACAGCGAGCCCGCCCGCGCGAACGCGGGGGCGGGCATGGTGCGGGGCAGGTATGCCCGTCAGGGGGGGCGGCCGGACCGAGGCGTCTGAACTGATAAGCTGGTATCCTAACAATTATTTGAAATAAAAGACGAAATTTTCATATTCGTGTACGCTGAAACGCGAGAGGCAGCAGAACTGGGCGGCTCCTCCGGGGGCCGCTTTTCATTTGGGCTGTTTCCATTCCGGCTCGTGGTATGCCAAATGCTGCGAGAAAGCAGGCATGGGAGGCATCCGGCATGATCACGTTTTGCGATCTGGACGACCGGAACCCGGCGCTCAGCCTGTCGCCGCTGGTGCGCGGGGTGGAAAAGACGCTTGGGTGGATGGCGGAGCACGGCGGCATTCCGCTGACGCCGGCCAAGGCCTTCAAGCGCTCCTTCGTGCATTGGGCGGCGGCTGAGTTTGCTTGGCCGGGGCACACGGCAGATGAGCTTTTTGCCGTCTGCAAGGTGCTGAATGAGGCCGATTTCATGCCGTTGCATATGCTGCACGGCCTCATGCTCGCCATGCGGCTTGGCCGTCATTACAAGGGTGAATTCAGGCTGACGAAGGCCGGTCAGGATCTCACGGGCCGGCCGGGGCTGATCTTCAGCGCCATGGTTCCGGTCTTCCTGTTCCACCTCAATCACGCCAGTCTGTCCGCCCGCAATGAAGAGGCTGTTCCTCTGGTCAATTGGGATGTGTTTCTGATCGTTCTGAATGTCGAGACACAAAATGGCGCCACCGGCGGCGAGCTGCGCCGCGTGTTTTTCGGCGAACCGGAATCAGGCCCCGCCTGGCAGCATGACTACGTGATGAGCGGCCTCTACATCAACGTTCTGCGTCCGCTTTGCTGGGCAGGGCTTTTGCAGAAAACAGAAGACGCCGGAAACTTCCGCTTCAGCGGGGCCGTGTTCACGAAAACACCCCTGTGGCAGGCGGCATTGCAGCTGGATACGGATGGCATGGAGCGGGCTGGATAGAACCGGCCAGGATCCGCGCCAGGACAACAAGCCTGAAGGCCGCTGATTCAGCCGGCAGCAATCGCGCTGAAGATCTGGCGGATCGTTGACGTAACGTGCGAGAGCACCTGATCGCCGTTCTGCCGCCTGTGCCAGGCGAGATGAAGCGGAAAGCCATCAACGGCAATCGGCGGCGTTGCGCTGACGAGGCTGCCATCCTTCTGCCAGGCAAAACTATGGCTGGGCAGCAGCGCCAGAAAGTCGGTTCGCATCAGCATATCCGGAACAAGCTGGAAGGTTGGAACAACGAGCCCGACCCGGCGGCTCAGCCCCATGCCGGCCAGTTGTGCATCGACCGGGGTCCGCTGATCCCCCCTGCCGGAAACCGTGACATGAGGCCAGGCAAGCCACGTATCCAGATCCAGTTGGCCTTCGGCCGGATGGCCCTTGCGCATGGCAACCACATAGGTCTCCTGCAGCAGCGTAACGCGCATGATGTCCTCCGGCTCGGACATGAACACGGAAATCGCCAGATCGGCATCACCATTCATCAGAGCCGAGACCGCTGCATCCGATCCATGCCAGGGCTGGATGATGGCCGTGACCCCCGGAGCGGATTGCCGCAATGCTTCCAGCAACGGGCCTGTCATCATGGCCGCCGGATGATCGGCGGTCGTGATGCGGACAGTCCGCTCCACATCCCGCAAGGGGATGTCATCGGGCGCGAGCAGATCCTGCACCCCGGCAAGAACCGACTTCAGCGGGGCACGCAAGGCGTCGCCGCGCAGGGTGCGCTGCATCCCGCCCTTTCCCCGGTCGAGCAGTTCATCCCCGAAGAGATGCCGGCAACGCTGCAGCGCACTGGAAACGGCAGGCTGTGAAAGGTTCAGCCTTTGCGCCGCCCGCGAGACATGCGCCTCATCAAGCAGGGCGTCGAGAATAACCAGAAGGTTGAGGTCGATGGATCTTAAATTCATGAAACAAATAATGACATATATCGATCATCAATTGGAGTGATTTTTATCCTGCCTCTACCCTCCAGTCATCGCAGACACAAAGGAGGCAGACATGAACAGGACTCTCATCCTTCTCTTTCACCCGGACATCACCAAATCGAGGGCGAATGCAGCCCTTGCGGCGGCAGCGCGGCAACTGCCTGATACGGAAGTCATCGACATGCAGGCGCGCTATCCCGGAGGTCAGGTTGGCATGTTCACCGATGGTGCAGCAGAAGCTGAGATGCTGCTCGGCGCCTCCCGCATCGTGCTGCAGTTCCCGATCCAGTGGTACTCGTCTCCCGCGCTCCTCAAGGCATGGCAGGATGCGGTTCTGACGCGCATGTATTATGTCAAGGCCAGCACAGAGGGAGCCCGGCTGGCCGGGACGCCGCTGATGATTGCGGCGACTGCAGGTAACGTGGCCGAAGCCTATGGGCCTGGCGGGCAGAACCACTATACGATCAGCGAAATCATGACGCCGCTGAAAGCCATGGCCCACCGGTGCGGTCTGCCCTGGCATGCGCCTCATATCCTGTTTGCAGCGGGGCACCTGTCAGACGGAGCCCTTGCGGACGCTGCCGCACATTACGTCACGGCGCTGAAGCGTTTTGCCGCGTGGGCTCCGGCGCCGGTCGCGGTTTCACCTTCAATCCTGCAAAATAAGGGAGTCTGAACCATGACCAGACTGTCGCACGATACACTTCAGCACCTCGGCCGTGGCACACCTGCGGTTTATCTCTGGTCGGCGCGGCTTCTGCCTGTAATGATTGCAGGGCAGTTCCTGCTTGCCGGACAAGCCCTCTTCGGCGGCCATTCCTGGGAGATGCATGGCACGTTGGGTGGTCTTGCTGCTCTGCCCGTGATTGTTCTTGCCGCCGGGGCCACAGCCTTTCGTCATCTGCGCGGGTTCGGCTGGTGGGCCGCCCTGATCGCGGGGCTATATATCCTGCAGGTTCTGCTCGGTGCGGGGGGGCCAGCGGCACTTGCCTTTCATCCGTTCAATGCGGCTCTCCTGCTGACGGCTTCCCTCATCCTCCTGTTCAAGGTGGAGAGGCGGCGCAGCCATCACTTATGACGAGTGGGTGTCAGCTCGCAGATATGGCATTGGGCTCTGACAGCACATGGCCACAAACACTCAGCTTTAGATATGGGGAGAAAGTTATCTGCGAAAGCAGAATAGTGGCGCAAGCTTGAGATTGGGCACGAGAGGTCTGCTCGGGTGCGTGTGCGTCATGCCGAACTTGATTTGCGTCCAGGGCAATGGTTCGTGCGATGAGACACAAATGGAAACCACCCCCTTTGCCGGGGCGCGCGATCCAAACCATTCATCGTCTCGTTTGCCCGCCAGCCGGTTGCGCGGGGTCAGGCGCCGAATGCGCCGTCGATCATATGCATGGCACGGGTCACGAATCCTGCCTCGCCAGCCAGGCGGCAAGCCCGGCGATTTCCTCCGGCCTCCAATGACGTTTGATGGCCATGAAGCTGTGCAGCAGATCCTTCAACGGCCCGTTCGCCGGGTTCACGTCTGTGCCGATCGGATCTGGCTGCACGACGTTGACAGGGATGCCGCGCGGGCCGAAATCGCGGGCCAGCCCGCGCGCTATGCCCTGCAGGGCCGGCTTGCTCAGCGCATAGGGCGCGATGCCCTTGCGCTGGCACAAGCGCTTTCAGCGTGAACAGGTCGAAACAGACAGCGTGGAAGAGCGCTCAACGCCTCAGCCTTCCATCGAACAAGGCCAGCTTTCTGATCAGCTGTGCAACCGGGGATAACCTTCTGACCAAGCTTGCGGATTAAGCCACGTGTCCGCGCAATCGCCATCAAGTGACACACAGCCGTTCGGAATCATGCAGGCTTCTGGGGGACCGCTGGGTTTTCCCGCCCCTCAGCGCGGATTCGGATCATTTCTGGCGGTATTGATGCCGAAGGACGAGTGGAACAGCCAACCGGGCTTCCTCTCGCGCATTCATGAAGCGATGCCTGTCGTATGCCTTGACAGGTATATACCTTGATCGGCATATTGCAGCCATGCACCTAGATCCATTCTCAGTTCTTGCCGAGCCCGCGAGACGCAACATCCTCGACCAGCTGCGTTTGGGAGAAACCAGCGTGACAGACCTCGTCGACAGGCTGGATCTGCCGCAGCCCAGTGTCTCGAAGCACCTGAGGGTGTTGCGCGAGGCCGGCTTCGTCAGCAGTAAGGTTGCGGCACAACGGCGGATCTATCGGCTCGAGCCAGAGCGGATCAGGGCCATCGACGAATGGTTGGCCCCCTATCGGGCAATGTGGACAAAATCGTTGGATGCCCTGGAGCGGCATCTCGACACGATGGAGGACTGATCGAATGGGGCGCAAGGATTTTAAGTGTGGCCCACTGGCCGAGGTCAGGCGGGAGTCCGGTGACGGCGAAGCAACTTTGATTTTCCGGCGCAACCTCGCCCATCCACCCGAGAAAGTGTGGCGCGCGCTCACTCAACCCAATGAACAGATTGAATGGATGCCGTTCGTTTCGGACCGCGACATTGGAACCCCCGGCCCTTTCTTTCTGCGCATGACGGATCATGAAGAGGCCGGGGAAAGTGCTGCAGAAGTCTTGAAAGCCGAGCCTGCGCGCCTGTTGCAATACACATGGGGCGATGACGTCCTGACCTGGGAACTCGAACCCACAGGAAGCGGCACGCGTTTGACATTGCGTCATCGCACGAACGTTCCGGAGCATTTTGCCAGCTTTGCTGCTGGTTGGCACATCTGCATCGACGTCATGGTCCGTTTCCTTGACGGTAGCCCGGTCGGGCCAATCGTCGGCGAGGCAGCAATGGAATTTGGCTGGCAGGATCTCCACGAAGCCTATTCGGAAATTCTTGGAGCAGTGCTTGATAAGGCAACGCAAGCTTAGTTTCTCGGCGCTCAGAGACCTCTCATTGACAGGAGAAGAAAATGAACTCCGGCCTAGTGAAGATAAGAACCACGGTTCTCTGCCTGCCGGTTAGCGACCCTGGCCGCAGCCTCGCTTTCTATCAAAACGTGTTCGGGTATCGCGATACCGCGATTGAAGACGGGATCATCGCCCTCGAACTCCCCAGTCTCTCCCTGTTTCTGATGGAAAGAACCGCCTTTGAAGCTTACAGCCGGAAAGCCGGTCGTGGCGTTCAGTTTCCCGGTGCAGATTGCGGCGCGATCATCAGTTGCGCGATGACGACCCGTGATGCTGTTGATGCAATGATGAAGGCCGCCCCATCCCATGGCGGTTCCGTGTCAGGTAGGCCGGCGATTGATGAGGCGTCGGGAGGCTATACCGGTTACGTGACCGATCCCGACGGTTATCTGTGGGAACTGGTGTTCCCGCTGCAAAGATCGCAAGCAGCTGACGCATTCGGATGACTGGCTTCGATCGTGGGTGACTTCATGGCGCGACCTCAGGCATTGCATATCCGGCGGTGCATGAACTTGGCATGTAGCCCCAATGCCCCGCGCAATGCAGATATCGTCGTGTTAAACGCATAGAGAGGAGCCGTATGGCAATGGAGCTTTCTGCGGGCCTGACAGACGTATTCGCAGGGGGACTGCCGGGCGGCGATCTTCCGCACGTGCTACACGAGCGCCTAAGAGGCTATTCGGGCACAGCAATTTCGACCGGGCGTTCGTCCGCGAATGTCTTCCGCATGGCCGGGTCCGGGGTGCCGGCGTTGTTTCTCAAACACGGGTTCGGGGAAGGCGCCGCTGAGATTGAGGCGGAGGCCAGCTGCCTGCGCTGGCTCAAGAGCGAAGGGATCGCTTGTGCGGAGGTGATCGAGCAAGTGGCCACCGATGGAAGCGTTTGGCTGCTGTCGAGCGAGGTGACCGGAAGGGATGTCGCAACGTCGATGCAACTCGCTCCGGACGAGGTTGTTGCCATTGCCGCAGAAGGTCTCCGCCGGCTGCACGCCTTGAACCCTTGCAAATGTCCGTTTGATCAGCGGCTTGACCGCCGGATTGATCTGGCGCGCGAACGCGTCGAAATGAACCTCGTGGACGAGACCGATTTTGACGCCGAGCGCATGGGGCGAACTGCACGTTCAGTTTTTGAGGATTTGATCGCGCATCGACCGCGCGCAGAGGATCTGGTGGTGACCCACGGCGATGCCACCTTCGAGAACCTCATGCAATGCGATGGCCGCTTCTCAGGCTTTGTCGACTGCGGCCGGCTAGGCGTTGCCGATCGATATCGGGACCTTGCCTTGATCGCCCGAAGCATCGAGGACCGGCTGGGCCGGCAGTGGGTTCAAACCTTCTTCGATATCTATGGTTGCCACTACGACGAAACTCGCATTCGTTACTATCAGATCCTCGACGAATTCTTCTGAGTTCAGCTTCGGATTATCCGTGTCCTGCTCCCCTGAATTTCACCGCAGTGGATTTTCCGAGGGGCTGACATAGATAGCGTTTGCAGTTTTACTTGAACCACCAGTTTTGCAGGACGCTGACGAGATTGGCAACGGGACGATGGTTGAAGCGCCACTCGCACTCCTTGATGAAGAGGTGGAAGTGCTGCTGGGGAATGCCGTTGTAGCCCCTCAGATGCCGCTTCGCCTGGTTCCAGAAGTTCTCGATACCGTTGATGTGGTTGGCATCTTCGGCAAAGAGTTCCGAGTGGTTGATCCGGACGTGATGGAACTCGGAAACGTCCAGCACGTCATAGGC
>NZ_FYAN01000028.1:0-488534 GCF_900185665.1 Pannonibacter sp. I15F10I1 | reverse complement strand
GGAACCCATCTTGGCCAGCGGTCTCACGGATCGCAAAATAGGCCGTACATATGACCGCAAGCGATCCGGAGCACCTGCGAACTTAAACCTTGCGACCACGGGGCCGTCCACATATGGATCCCCACCTGTGTGGGGATGACCGCCCCCATGGCACGCCATCATGCCCGGCAGCAACGCCGCCTCAACACACGCGCAGCGCTACCAGCAGACGCCACTTGCCGAGGCCACCGGCACCCCGGTGCAGACGGCACGGGACCGGCACACGAGGCGTCGTCCCGGACGAAGCGCAGCGGAGATCCGGGAACCACTCGTTCGCAGAGCGGTCAGTGGAGCTTCCGGCGGCAACCCCTTGCCAAGGCTCAGGACGATGGCACCTCTCTGCAAGCGAGTGGACCCGGGCTCGCGCTGCGCTTGGCCGGGGCGACCCGGTGTATCCGGCAGTGCCGCACCTGACGATCAGGAGAACGGCTGGGAGAAAAGCTGCCGCTCCATGCCCGCCCCTTTACCGGGGCAGGAAAAATGGCGGTTTGCGGCGGGTTGTGGATTGACTTTCCTTTGATCGCGGCGTTATACAGCCTCTGCTCAGTGAAATGGGGCCAACAGGCTCTGTGCATTGTGCTGTCTCCAGACCTCCAACCATCCAGCATTGCTGCCGGTTTTTCCGCAGGGCTGGCTGTTCCCGAAGAGAAGAAACTCCGGCATGGGCCAGGCGGCCTGCGGCGTGGTTTTGACCGGCGGGAGAGGACCGGGAGATACGGCAACAGAACGACAAAAAGGACGTGCAAGACATGTTCGCAGTGATCAAGACCGGCGGTAAGCAGTACACCGTCGCACAGGACGACCTCCTGAAGGTCGAAAAGCTCGACGCCGAAGCCGGCGCTACCGTGACCTTTGAAGAGGTCCTGATGGTCGGCAATGGCGAAGAAACCACCGTTGGCGCGCCGCTCGTGGCTGGCGCCACCGTGACTGCGGAAGTGGTCGACCAGGCCCGCACCCGCAAGATCATCATTTTCAAGAAGCGCCGCCGTCAGAATTCCCGGCGCCGCAACGGTCACCGTCAGTCGTATACGCTGGTCAAGGTGACGGCCATCTCCACCGGCGACGCAAAGCCGGCGAAGAAGACCACCAAGAAGGCAAAGGCTGAGGAAGCTGCTGGCGAGTAATCGCCGCCACCTTAGCGCAACTTGAACAGCGAAAGACGAGGAGTTTCGTCATGGCACACAAAAAAGCAGGCGGTTCATCCCGCAACGGCCGCGACTCCGCCGGCCGCCGCCTCGGCGTCAAGAAGTTCGGCGGCGAAGCCGTGATTCCGGGCAACATCATCGCACGTCAGCGCGGCACCACCTGGCATCCGGGCAACGGCGTCGGCATGGGCAAGGATCACACCATTTTTGCGACCGTAGAGGGCAAAGTGGAATTCCAGGCCAAATCCAACGGCCGAACCTTCATTAACGTGCTGCCGGCAGCGGTAGCAGCGGAGTAAAGCCGAGTGAAACCATGTTCGCCGGCGTCCTGATCGACCCGGCGGTTCTGGTGAACCGGTCAAAGTTCAAGGGGAGATGGGACGCCATCTCCCCTTTTCGTTTTTCTTTGACCGGAGGAAGTTATGGTTGTCGAGAGTGAAGGATACTTAGACGAAAGCAGTCTGGTTGCGGCCCGGATGCCGCTGGAAGGGGTTCGTGTCCGGCTCGATACGCCGCGCAAGGACGATCTGGCAGACATTGTATTTCTCGCCAACAACCGCAAGATTGCCTCGCATCTGGCCACCATGCCCCATCCCTTCGCTCTGGAGGATGCGCGGGCCATCGTGCAGAAGAGCCAGACGGCAACTCCCCATTACGCAAGTTTTGCCATCCGCCTGAAGGCCACCGGCCGCTTCATCGGCCAGGCCAAGTATGCCGCCGCCGAACCCGGCGGTCCGATCCAGGTCGGCTACTGGCTGGGCGAGCCCTTCTGGGGCTGCGGCTTTGCCACCGAAGCGCTGCACCGGCTGGTCGATCACGCCTTCAGCAACGGTGACATGTATGAGCTGCAGGGCAGCTGCCGCGTCACCAATCCGGCCTCGCGCCGGGTGCTGATCAAGAGCGGCTTCCAGTACCGCGACCAGGGCATGGCCCGGTCGCTGGGGGCTGGCGGCAATGTGCCCATCGAGCGCTTCGTGCTGGAGCGCTCCGTCTGGCGCTCGCTGAAGCAATGGGGAGGCCGGTCATGAGCCGCTTGCCGGAACTGCGCACCCGCCGCCTCATCCTGCGCCCCTTGCGCGGAGAGGATTCGGAGGCCATCGCCCGCCTGTGCGGGCAGGAATTCGAGGTTGTCCGCTGGCTGACGAGCATGGCCTGGCCCTATGAAGAGGGCTCGGCCGAGGCTTTCACCGCCCGGGCGATGACCTGTGATCCGGTGGAGGAGGCGGCCGTCTTCGCCATCACGCTGGGCGGCGTCTTCATCGGCGTCATGGCGATCGACGCGCCGGGCGAGCTGGCGGAAGCGGCCGGCTGCCCGACCATCGGCTACTGGCTGGGCCGCCCCTTCCAGGGCTTCGGCTATGCCGGGGAAGCAGCGGAAGCGGCGCTCGACTGGGCCTTTGCCGCCCATGGCTGCACGGCCGTTGCCGCGCGGGTGTTCGAGGAAAATGCCGCCTCGCGGGCGCTTTTGCGCAAGCTTGGCTTCCAGCCGGAAGCCATCACCGAGCGCTATGCAAGGGCACTGGACCGCAAGGTGCGCAACATCGTCGTGCGGCTGGATGGCAAGGCCTTCCGCCAGCGCAAGGCGGCCGCCTGATGGGCGCGTCGGAGAGCGGCGGCAAATGGCAGGGCCTGCCGCTCGCCACACCCCGGCTGACCTTGCGCCCGGCACGGACCGCCGATGCCGCTGATATTGTCCCGCTGGCCGGGGATATCGAGGTCTCCCGCACGCTGGCGCGGATGCCCCATCCCTATACGGCTGACCATGCGCAAGCCTGGCTGCAGGCGGCGATGGACGGGACGGATCTGACCACCATCAATCTGGTTCTTGACCGGAATGATGCCTTCATTGGCTCGATCACGTTTCGCGAGTTGCACGCAAGCCCCCTGATCGGGTATTGGCTTGGCCGCCCCTTCTGGGGTCAGGGCCTGATGAGCGAAGCCCTGAAGGCTGCGCTTGGCTGGTTCTTTGCCGTCACAGATCATGAGGCTCTGGAGGCAGAGGTCATGACGGGCAATGCCGCGTCGCTGGCTGCGCTGCGCAGGCTGGGGTTCCGCGAGACGGGCACCGGCACCTGCGCCAGCCTTGCCACCGGCACGGCGGCGGCTTCAATCCGCACACGCCTTGAGCGCGCGCGTTTTCTGGAATCTAGTGATGCCTGACGCGCGGGCAGCAGAAATGGACATGAGATGAAGTTCCTCGACCAGGCCAAGATTTATGTACGCTCCGGCAATGGCGGTGCCGGTGCGGTCTCCTTCCGGCGGGAGAAGTTCATCGAATTCGGCGGCCCCGACGGCGGCGACGGCGGGCGCGGCGGCGACGTCTGGGTCGAATGCGTCGAAGGGCTGAACACGCTCATCGACTACCGCTACCAGCAGCATTTCAAGGCCGGAACCGGCATCCACGGCATGGGCCGCAACCGCACGGGCGCCAAGGGCAATGATGTGGTGCTGCGCGTGCCGGTGGGCACGGAGATCCTCGAAGAAGACAACGAAACCGTCATCGCCGACCTGACCGAGCCCGGCCAGCGCCTGCTGCTGCTGCGCGGCGGCAATGGCGGCTTCGGCAATGCCCAGTTCAAGTCCTCCACCAATCAGGCGCCGCGCCATGCCAATCCGGGCCTTGAGGGCATCGAGAAGTGGATCTGGCTGCGGCTGAAACTCATCGCCGATGCCGGCCTCGTCGGCCTGCCCAATGCGGGCAAGTCCACGTTCCTGGCCTCCGTGTCGGCGGCCAAGCCCAAGATCGCCGACTATCCCTTCACCACCCTGCACCCGAACCTCGGCGTGGTCGAGCTGGACGGGCGCGGCTTCGTGCTGGCCGATATTCCCGGTCTCATCGAGGGCGCGCATGAAGGCACGGGCCTGGGCGACCGGTTCCTTGGCCATATCGAGCGCACCCGCGTGCTGCTGCATCTGGTCGATGGCTCGGGCGTGGAAGATCCGGGCGAAGCTTATCGCGTGGTGCGCGGCGAGCTGGAGGCCTATGGCAACGGGCTGGAAGACAAGCCGGAAATCGTCGCCATGTCCAAGGCCGACGCCCTGTCGCCGGAGCTGCGCGCCGAACGGGCCGCCTCGCTGGAAGCCGCCTGCGGCCGCAAGCCGCTGATCCTGTCTTCGGCCAGCCGCGAGAATGTGGACACGGCGCTGCGCATGATCATCAGGGCAATCGACAAGGACAAGGAGGACGCCGCAAACGAGGTGCCCTCCCGTCCTGAAGAGGGATGGCGTCCGTGAAGCAGGCAACCCGGCAGCTTGGCGAGTTCAAGCGCATTGTTGTGAAGATCGGCTCGGCTCTGCTTGTCGAAAACGGCAAGCTGCGGCGCGAGTGGCTGGAAGCCATCGTCGATGACCTTGCCGCGCTGGCGGAAAAGGGCTGCGAGCTGCTGGTGGTATCTTCCGGCTCCATCGCCCTGGGGCGCGGCGTGCTCGGCCTGCCGCGCGGGCCGCTGAAGCTGGAAGAAAGCCAGGCCGCCGCCGCCGTGGGCCAGATCGCGCTGGCGCAGGCCTATTCCGAATGCCTTGGCCGCAAGGGGCTGAAGGCGGGGCAGGTTCTGCTGACGCTGGGCGACACGGAAGAACGCCGCCGCTATCTCAACGCCCGCGCCACCATCGGCACGCTGCTGCGCATGGGGGCGGTGCCGATCATCAACGAGAATGATACGGTCGCCACCTCGGAAATCCGTTATGGCGACAATGACCGGCTCGCCGCCCGTGTTGCCACCATGACGACCGCCGACTGTCTCGTGCTGCTGTCGGACATCGACGGGCTCTACACTGCCCCCCCGGCCATCAATCCGGACGCGGTGTTCCTGCCCGAAGTGCCGCGCATCACGCCGGAGATCGAGGCGATGGCAGGCAGCGCCGGGTCGGAGCTGTCGCGCGGCGGCATGAAGACCAAGATCGACGCGGCCAAGATTGCCACCTCAGCCGGAACGGTGATGGCGATTGCCTCGGGCAAGCGCATGAACCCGCTGCGCGCCATTGATGAGGGCGTGCGCTGCACGTGGTTCCTTGCCGCCTCCACCCCCGCCACGGCCCGCAAGGCCTGGATCAACGGCCATCTGGAGCCGCGCGGCGAGGTGCATCTGGATGCAGGCGCGGTTTCCGCGCTCAAATCCGGCAAGAGCCTGCTGCCCGCAGGCGTCACTCACATTTCGGGTGGCTTCTCACGCGGGGATACGGTCAAGATCCTTGCCCCGGAAGGCCGGGTGCTTGGGCGCGGCCTCATTGCCTATGATGCGGCAGAGGCACGCATGATCGCGGGCCGCAACAGCCGCGAGATCGAAGCCATCGTCGGCTATCCGGGCCGCGCCGAGATGATCCACCGCGATGATCTGGCGCTGGACGATGCCCAGTTCGAGAAAGAAGCCTGAGGAAAATCCGATGCAGGACAAGGTTGAAGCAAGCAGCATCACGGCACTGATGGCGGATCTGGGCAAGCGTGCCCGCGCCGCAGCCCGCAAGCTCAGCCTTGCCCCAGAGGAACAGAAGAACCGCGCCCTGCGCGCCATGGCCTCTGCCGTGCGCGAGGCAACGCCTGCGATCCTTGCCGCCAATGCGCAGGACGTGGAAACCATGACGGCCAACGGCCAGATTGCCTCATTCCTCGACCGCGGCACCCTGACGGCGGAGCGGATCGAGGATATCGCCCAGGCGCTCGAGGCCATTGGCGCCCTGCCCGATCCGGTCGGCAGCGTCATGTCCGAATGGGAGAGGCCCAACGGGCTGAAGATCGAGCGTGTGCGGACGCCGCTCGGCGTCATCGGCGTCATCTACGAAAGCCGCCCCAACGTGACGGCCGATGCCGGCGCGCTGTGCCTGAAGGCCGGCAATGCGGTGATCCTGCGCGGCGGGTCCGACACGCTGCAGTCAAACCTTGCCATTCACGCCGCCCTGCAGAAGGGCCTGGAGGCTGCCGGCCTGCCGGGCGATGCCATCCAGCTGGTGCCGGTGGCAGACCGCGATGCCGTCGGCGAAATGCTGAAGGGCCTTGGCGGCAATCTGGACGTGATCGTGCCGCGCGGCGGCAAGAGCCTTGTCGCACGGGTGCAGAACGACGCGCGCGTGCCCGTCTTCGCGCATCTGGAAGGCATCGTGCACATCTTCCTCGACAAGGCGGCAGATCCGGCCAAGGCAACGGATGTGATCGTCAATTCCAAGCTGCGCCGCACCGGCATATGCGGCGCGCTGGAAACGCTGCTGGTGGACCGCGCCGTTGCCCGGGACCTGCTGCCCGGCATCATCAAAGCGCTTCAGGACAAGGGCTGCGAGGTGCGCGGCGACGCCGAGGTGCAGCACCTGTGCCCCGGCGCACTGCCGGCCACGGATGAGGACTGGACGACCGAGTATCTCGACAAGATCCTCTCCGTGCGCATCGTTGGCGGGCTGAATGAGGCGATCGAGCATATCGAGACCTACGGCTCGCATCACACCGACTGCATCCTGACCGGGGACGAAGAGGCGGCGCGCCGTTTCTTTGCCGAGGTGGATTCGGCCATCGTGCTGCACAATGCCTCCACCCAGTTTGCCGATGGCGGCGAATTCGGCATGGGCGCGGAAATCGGCATTGCCACGGGCCGCATGCATGCGCGCGGGCCTGTGGGGGTCGAGCAGCTGACCTCCTTCAAGTACCGCGTGCACGGCAACGGCCAGCTTCGCCCGTAACGGACCCATGACGTGACATCATCCGCCACCGGCCGGTTCGAGGCCGATCCCCGCTGGACCAGACTGCCGCATGCGGAACCGGGAAACCGGATCGGCCTTTTCGGCGGCTCGTTCAATCCGGCCCATTCGGGGCACCGCCTCGTGGCGGAAACGGCGCTGAACCGGCTGAAGCTGGATCAGGTGTGGTGGCTGGTGACACCCGGAAATCCGCTGAAGGATCATGCGGACCTTGCGCCCCTGAGCCAGCGGCTGGAACAGGCCGCCGCCCTTGCGCGCCATCCGCGCATGAAGGTGACGGCCATTGAAGCGCGGCTGCGCACGGCCTATACGGCTGAGACGCTGGCACGGCTGAAGGGCCTGCGGCCGGATCTTGCCTTCGCCTGGATCATGGGGGCGGACAATCTCGCCAGCTTCCACCGCTGGCAGGACTGGCGGGGAATTCTCAATCAGGTCACCGTCGCCGTGGTCAACCGGCCCGGCGCGTCCCTGTCACCTCTCTTTGCTCCCGCAGCAAGAGCCTTTGCCCGCTACCGGCTGGCCGAAGTGGATGCGCCGCTGGCGCTGTCCATGAAGCCGCCGCACTGGGTTTTCCTGCATGCGCCGCTGGACCCGGTCTCCTCGACAGTCCTGCGCGCCAGACAGAAGGAAGGGCTCTGAATACAGGCACTTGCGGCATCCGGACACAAGCAGGGCCTGAACCTCTGCATCCCGGCGCCCGAGCCTGAGACGGCAAAGAATTAACACTGACACGGCTTGTGTCTTGAAAATGACAGATATGAAGCACTATTCTTGGGGCAGATGGCAGATCCAGGGTCTGAAACTCTGCCGTCCTTGTGGTGCGAAACGGGGATGCCCGGGCATCCCTATCCAACCTGTGGCGAAAGGCGAAACACCTGAGCATGACCTTGCACTCCGGAGAGGCACACGTGTCCTCTCCCACTCAGCCGTCTTTGGATGTAGCTCCCAAAGGCAATCTGATCGACGCGATCCTCTCCAGTCTCGACGCTTCGAAAGCGGAAGAGATCGTTTCCCTCGACATCGCGGGCAAAAGCTCGCTGGCCGATTTCATGGTGATCGCCTCCGGGCGTTCGCACCGGCATGTGGGCGCCATCGCCGACCACCTGCTGCGCGACATCAAGGAATTGGGCTTCGGCAATGCCCGTATCGAAGGCCAGACCCATTGTGACTGGGTGCTGATCGACGCCGGTGACGTGATTGTCCACGTCTTCCGTCCGGAAGTCCGCGGCTTCTACAATCTTGAGAAGATGTGGTCCGCCGACGCGAACGACGTGCAGTAAGGCCAAAGCTGGCCCGGCCAGATGCGCAAAAGGCATCTGGCCTGACGGCCCTTGGAGCTCCCGGCAGCAAACGCCGGGGGAACGTAATTCATGCGCTATGTCATAGCGGCTGTCGGCCGCATGAAATCCGGTCCGGAGCGCGAGCTGCTGGACCGTTATCTCGACCGTGCCCGCAAGACCGGCCGGGCCCTTGGCGTGACTGCGGTCGATGTCACCGAGACAGTGGAAAGCCGTGCCCAGCGCTCCGAGGACCGCAAGGCGGAAGAGGCGCAGGTTCTGCTCTCGGGCCTGCATCCGCGCGCAAGGCTGATTGCCCTCGATGAAACCGGCAAGACCATGGCGAGCCCGGCCTTTGCAGAGGTTCTGCGCGGCTGGATGGACGAAGGCTGCCCGGAAATCGTGCTGGCCATCGGCGGCGCGGACGGCCACGGCCCCGATCTTCTGGCCCGTGCGGACCTGAAGCTTGCCTTCGGCGCCATGACCTGGCCGCATCAGATCGTGCGCATTCTGGTGGCAGAACAGGTCTACCGGGCGCTGACGATCCAGTCCGGCCACCCCTATCACAGAGTTTGATGGCAAGCCCGTGCGGTGTCTGAGCAAGGCCAAGGCGTGATGCGCTGGCATCCCAGCGCCCTGGCATGGGCAAGATCTGCGGTCAGCTTCACGCAAGATGACAAAATGATCATCTGCACCAGCTTTTCCGGCCCGGATCCCGCCGCATTTGCGCTCTAGTTTCTCTGCTGTGGAGCGAACGGGACGGTAAACGCTTCGTTAATGACAAGGCCGCATCCTCGCCTCACATATCTGGCTGTCCCGGTGGAATCACTCTCCGGGCGGAGGGTATGCCGAGACAGGTGCCTCGGCACATCTGACAGGACGATCGTGGTGCAGCCCTTGCGAATGGCGGGAAGCAGCAGAGCTTTGCAGTCGCGGCGCCCTCTGGCGCTGGCGGGTCTGCTTGCGCTCATTTCGGCTCTTCCGCAGCCCGCCGCGGCTCAGGCTGTCCCGGCCGTGGAGGCCGGCGTGTCCGGCCATGCGGCAGAGGTGCTGAAGCGCAAGCTGGAGCGCGAAGCGGAACTGGCGGCCCTGTCGCGGGACATCGAGCTGTCCTCCGGGCGCCAGCAGGAAATCGAGCAGGAAATTGCCTCGCTCGACCGGGATAGCGAATCCCTGACCAATTCGATCCTGAGCACGGCCGGACGGATCAAGGGACTGGAAGGCAACATTGCCGATACCGAACGCCGGCTGGAGCGGCTGACGGCCAATGAAGACACCGTGCGCGCCTCACTATGGCAGCGCCGGGACACGCTGGCCGAAATCCTCGCTTCGCTGCAGCGGATCGGGCGGCGTCCGCCGCCTGCGCTGGTGGTGCAGCCGAGCGACGCCCTGTCAGCGGTGCGCAGCGCCATCCTGCTGAACGCGGTGATGCCGGGCCTGCGCATCGAGGCAGAAGCGCTTGCCTCCGATCTTGAGGAACTGAACCGCCTCAAGTCCGGTATTGTGGCCGAGAAGGACAAGCTGCGGGCCGATGCCACACGGCTTGCAGAGGAAAAATCACGTCTGGAACTGCTGATGGCCGCCAAGCGGCAGGAGCGGGAAAGATCGGCCGGGGAACTGGCCGCAGAGCGGCAGAAGGCAGAGGACCTTGCAGCGCAGGCTGGATCTCTCAAGGAATTGATCGCCTCGCTGGAGACGGAAATCGAGAGCGCCCGCAAGGCTGCGGAGGCGGCAGCGGCTGCTACGGCCCTGCGCCAGAGCGGCCGCGCACCCTCCCGCACGGCGCCGCCCGATCCGGGCCGGCTCAGCCCGGCGGTCGCCTTTGCAGAGACAAAAGGCCTGCTGGCACGGCCAGTTGCAGGCGGCATGCTGAAGGACTACGGCCAGAGCGACGACTATGGCGGGCAGACGGAAGGCCAGACCTTCTCCACCCGTCCGGGCGCGCAGGTGACCGCCCCCGGCGACGGCTGGGTGGTCTATTCCGGCCCCTTCCGGTCTTTCGGCCAACTCTTGATCCTGAACGCCGGCGACGGTTATCATGTGCTGCTTGCCGGAATGGACAGGATTGATGTCGAACTGGGGCAGTTTGTTCTTGCCGGAGAGCCCGTCGGTGTGATGGGCTCCACCCAATGGGCGAGTGCTTCGACCTATGGCTTGGGATCGACCAGCCCGGTCCTATATGTTGAATTCAGAAAAGATGGCAGTGCGATTGACCCCACCCCCTGGTGGGCCAGCACAGAGGAAGAAAAGGCTCGCGGATGATACGGAAAGCTTCTCTGCTGTTCACCGGCGCACTGATCGGCGCTGTGGCGGTCACAACCTTTTCAAACCTGCCCATTCGTCTGAGCGGCGCAGCCAACGCAGCAGCTTCGGATACCTACCGCCAGCTGAACCTGTTTGGTGACGTGTTCGAGCGTGTCCGCTCGGACTATGTCGAGGTGCCGGATGACGCTGAGCTGATCGAATCTGCCATCAACGGCATGCTGACCTCGCTGGATCCGCATTCCAGCTACATGCCACCGAAGGCTTTCCGCGACATGCAGGTGCAGACCCGCGGCGAGTTCGGCGGCCTTGGCATCGAGGTGACGATGGAAGACGGCCTCGTCAAGGTCGTCTCGCCGATCGATGACACCCCGGCCGCCAAGGCAGGCCTCATGGCCGGCGATTTCATCGTGCAGATCGATGGCGAGCAGGTGCAGGGCCTGACCCTGAACCAGGCGGTCGAGAAGATGCGCGGCCCGGTCAAGACCCAGATCAAGGTCACCATCCGCCGGGACGGCCGTGCCGACCCCTTTGACGTGACCCTGACCCGCGACACCATCCGCATCCGCTCCGTCCGCTGGCGTGAAGAAGGCGACGTCGGCTATATCCGCGTCACCCAGTTCAACGAGCAGACCTATGACGGGCTGCAGAAGGCCATCGACGAAATCTCCACCAAGATCGGTGGCGACAAGCTGAAGGGCTATGTGCTCGACCTGCGCAACAACCCGGGCGGTCTGCTGGATCAGGCGATTGCCGTCTCCGACGCCTTCCTTGACCGGGGCGAGATCGTCTCGACGCGCGGCCGCAACGCCGAGGAGACCCAGCGCTACAACGCCCGCGCCGGTGATCTGACCCGCGGCAAGCCGGTCATCGTGCTGGTGAACGGCGGTTCGGCCTCAGCCTCGGAAATCGTGGCTGGCGCCCTGCAGGACCACCGCCGCGCAACCGTTCTGGGCAGCCGGTCCTTCGGCAAGGGCTCCGTGCAGACCATCATTCCTCTGGGCGCCAATGGGGCGATCCGGCTGACCACGGCACGCTACTACACCCCGTCGGGCACCTCGATCCAGGCCAAGGGCATCCAGCCGGATATCATTGCCCTGCAGGACCTGCCGGAAGACATGCAGGGCCGCGCTGAAACCACCGGCGAGGCAGGCCTGCGCGGGCATCTTTCGGCCGGCAATCAGGAAGACGCCGAGCAGAAGGAAGAATCCGGCAGCCAGGCTTATGTGCCGGCCGACCCGAAGGACGACAAGCAGCTGAACCTTGCACTGGATCTTCTGCGCGGCGTGCAGGCCAACAGCGCCTTCCCGCCGTCGGCTGACCAGCAGAAGGCAGCTGTTCCGAACTGACCGGAGACGTCCGCAAAATCACTCTCCGGCAGGCCCTTCGTCGCTTGTAGGCCTGCCGGAGTTGAGCAGCATCTGAACCAGCAGGCAGGCGCCGCGTTCCGTCACCCGGAAGGCGGCGCAAGGATATTTGGAGCGTCATGGCGGCGAAGGACCTCACAGCGCCTTTGGGCATGGGCAAGCGGAAACTGATCCGTTTGCCGTTCGGCCTGATCGGTATGGGACTGATGACGGTGGTCATCACCACCGGCCTGCTGTGGATGGGCGTCGTCGATGATCCGCTCGGCGGTGAGCCCACCGCCGTGGTGCCGCTGGAACGCACGGTCGAGGGCCTGGCCGCCCGTGACATCGCAGCCTTGAGCGTGCAGCAGGATCTCAGTTCCGACGAAGATGGCCGGGCAGGCAAGCAGCACGCCACCCTGGGGCCCCGCTTTGACGATGAGGCCAACCAGCCCAGCCGCATCGGCGAAGGCCTGTCGGTGACGCCCGATCAGCGGGTCACAGAGCGTGTCGAATATGGCTATTTGCCCAAGGTTGGCGGTGATGGCATCCGGCCGCTGGATCTTTATGCAAGGCCGCTGTCAGGTGATCTTCTGTCCGCACCACGCATTGCCGTTGTCATCGGCGGGATCGGCCTGTCGGAAGCAGGCAGCCAGAATGCGCTGAAGAGCCTGCCGCCGGAAGTCACGCTGGCCATCGCGCCCTATGCCGCCACACCCGACCGCTGGATGAAACAGGCGCGGGCGGCAGGCCATGAGCTTTTGATGCAGCTGCCGCTGGAGCCGTTCGATTATCCGGACAATGATCCCGGCCCGCACACGCTGCTGGTGAGCCTGCGCAGCCCCGAGTTTCTTGACCGGCTGAGCTGGCTTCTGTCGCGGACCACCAACTATGCCGGTGTAATCAACACGCAAGGCGGCCGTTTCACCGCAGCCGAGCCTTCCATGCAGCTGCTGCTGGAACAGGTCACCCAGCGGGGCCTGATGTATGTGGATGACGGATCGTCCTCCCGCACGGTCGCACCGGCGGCCGCCTCTGCGGCCCGCACACCCTTCAGCCGGGTCGATGTTGTGCTGGATGCCGTCCCGCGGGCAGAAGATATCAACGGCCAGCTTCTGCAGCTGGAGGCTCTGGCGCGGGCCCGCGGCGTTGCCGTTGCATCGGGCACGGCCCTGCCCGTTACCATCAAGACGCTGCAGGAATGGGCTGCGGATCTGGAACGGCGCGGCCTGCAGCTGGTTCCCGTCAGCGCCACCATCGACAGAGCACCGCAAGGCTGATACCGGAGAGGCCGCCCGTATTTCAGCGGATGGCAGCCTGCGGTTTTGTGATAGTCTGACCTGGCTGACGGGATGTGGAGTAAGACGTGAGCAAGGCCTTGCATGATTTTCCGGGTGCGGGTGCACCCGGCCAGCTGCCCTACCGCCCCTGTGTGGGCATCATGCTTGTCAACCGGGAAGGCCGTGTCTGGGCCGGTCACCGGTTCGATCCCAAGGCCGCCCACAAGGGGCGCAAGATCGAGGAAGAATACGCCTGGCAGATGCCGCAAGGCGGCATCGATGCGGGTGAAGATCCGCTGACCGCAGCCTTCCGCGAGCTCTATGAGGAAACCTCCGTCCGCTCCGCATCGCTGATTGCCGAAGCCCCCGGCTGGTTCACCTACGACTATCCGCCCGAAGTGCTCGCCAGCACCCGGCATGGCAGATACCGGGGACAGGCGCAGAAATGGTATGCCCTGCGCTTTGAAGGCGAGGACAGCGAGATCGACATCCTCACCCCGCCCAAGGGCCATTCGCAGGAGTTTGACGGCTGGCGCTGGGAGGAGGCTGCAAGGCTTCCGGAGTTGATCGTCCCCTTCAAGCGGCATGTCTATCAGCAGGTGGTTGAGGCCTTCGCAAGGCTTGTGCCGGGGCTTTGATCCTGCTCCAGGGCGCATTCATGATGTCCGGGCCTGCGGCACCGCTCCGGCTTTACCTCGTCTCTGATGCCGCCTTGGCCTTTGCGGATAGCCCCACCACGAGGCACTGCGCCTTGTAACAGGCACTGAGTCACCCCGGCCAAGCGCAGCGCGAGCCGGGGCCTACTCGTTCGCAGAGAGATGCTTGTTTCCACAGTCTTGCGGCAGGCTCCCGCCCGGAGCAAGTGTCTGCGCCGCGCTTCAACCTCACCGCTCTGCAAACGAGTGGATCCCGGATCTTCGCTCCGCTGCGTCCGGGACGACGCCCGGTGTGTGGCACGGCTCCGGCTTTACCTTGTCTCTGATGCCGCCCTGGCTTTTGCGGCCTGCCATTCGCGGCGCACATCTGCGTCTGTTTCCTGGGTGAGCCGGTCCTCTGCCAATGCTGCAAAGGCTTCCGGCGCAAGCAGGCGGGACAGGGCCCAGACGGCGGCACCGCGCACGACAGCCGCATCATCGTCCAGCAGCGCCACGGCCTGTGGCACATGACCGGCATCGGCGCTGTTTCCTGCCGCGATCAGGCAGTTGCGGATGAAGCGGTCCCGGCCGATGCGCTTCACCGGCGAGCCGGAAAAAAGCTGGCGGAAGGCCGGATCATCCAGCCTCAAGAGCGTGGCCAGTGACGGCGCCTCCAGATCCTCCCGCGCCTGCAGCTTGGCTTCGCGGGCTTCCACGGCAAACTTGTTCCAGGGGCAGGCGGCAAGGCAATCGTCACAGCCATAGATGCGGTTGCCCATGGCCACGCGGAACTCGTCCGGAATCGGTCCGGCGTGCTCGATGGTCAGATAGGAAATGCAGCGGCGGGCATCGAGCCGGTAGGGCTGCGGGAAGGCGTCTGTCGGACAGGCGGACAGGCAGGCCCGGCAGGAGCCGCAATGGTCGCGCTCCGGCTCTGCGGCAGCAAGATCCAGCGTGGTGAAGATGCTGGCGAGAAAGAACCAGGAGCCGAGCCGCCGTGACACCAGATTGGTGTGCTTGCCCTGCCAGCCAAGGCCTGCAGCCTGTGCCAGCGGCTTTTCCATCACCGGCGCCGTATCGACGAAGACCTTCACATCACCGCCGCCCGCACGCGAGACAAGAAAGCTCGCCAGCTCTTTCAGCTTGCCCTTGATGACATCGTGATAATCCCGGTGGCGGGCGTAGACGGAAATATTGCCCCGGTCCGGATGGGCAAGGTTCTCCAGCGCATCCCCGGCAGGGCCATAATTCATGGCCAGCATGATGACCGAGCGCACGTCCGGCCACAGCACACCGGGGCTGGCGCGCCGGTCCGCCGTTTCCTCCATCCAGCCCATGGAGCCGTGATGGCCATCGGCGAGAAACTGCGCCAGCCGCTGCGGCGCTAGCGGAATGGCATCGGGCCGGGTGATGGCGAGATCATCGAAGCCCAGCTGGGCGGCCTTGTCCCTGAGCTGGCGGCAAAGGCGGTCCAGAGCCTTTGCCGAAAGCACCGGGTTTGAAGGCACGGCTGGGCTGTTGCGGCTCTGCGTCAGAAGTCCAGATCCGCGTAGGTCATCGACGGCGGCATGCCGAGCATCTTTTCGCTCAGGAGCGGACGGAAGCTCGGGCGCGATTTCACCCGCGCATACCAGGCCTTGACGTTCTCCTCGGTGTCCCATGGCACTTCGCCCAGATAATCGGCGCAGGACAGTTCGGCGGCGAGCGCGAAATCCGCAAAGCTCAGCCGGTCGCCGCCCAGCCATTTGCGCGAGGCCGCAAGATAGCCGAAATAACGCATGTGATGGTGAATATTGGCGCGCGCCACGCGCAGAATGGCCGAATCAGGCTCGCCGCCGCCGACAGAGCGGGGCATGTCCTGCTTGTAGATGCGCTCGCGCACGAAATGGCCGGCCACCTCATCATCGAACTTGCGCAGGCCCCATTCCACCAGACGGCGGGTTTCTGCCCGCAGCTCCGGATGGTCCGGCATCAGCCGCCGGTCGCCCATCGCATAGCCGCGCGTTTCATCGAGATATTCCATGATGGCATAGGGACCGCAGACCGGCGTGCCGCCGTTCTCGATCAGAACCGGCACGGTTCCGGCCGGATTGAGCATCAGGAATTCCCGGCGCCGTTCCCAGGGGTTGATGGTGTGCATCTCGTAATTTGCGCCGTACTCCCCGAGGATGAGACGCACAAAACGGGAAGACGGCGAGAACGGATGATGATAAAGCGTGAGCATTCAGTGATTTGGACCTTCAGCGCCGGGTGCCCCCCAAGCGCCCGCCACAACTCTAGTAGGATATGGTTAGCATCCTGTTGCTGCCGCCCTCTTTTCCCGCGAGCCAGCGCGCCCGCATAGATCATGCCCCGCAGCGGGATTCAATAGCCTCTCAACAGGTCTTTTCAGGAGTTCATTTCCGATGACAAGCGATACGATCATCAGCGCCTTCATTCTGGGCATTGTCGAGGGTCTGACCGAGTTCATTCCGGTCTCCTCCACCGGCCACATCCTGCTGCTCGGCCACTTCCTCGGCTTTGAGAGCACGGGCAAGACCTTCGAGGTGCTGATCCAGCTCGGCGCGATCCTCGCCATCCTCAGCGTCTATTTCGGCCGCCTGTGGTCCATCGCCACCGCCCTGCCGAACGACCGGCGCGCCCAGCGCTTTGTCGCGGGCATCCTGCTTGCCTTCCTGCCGGCAGCCGTCATCGGCGTGCTGGCGCATGGCTTCATCAAGTCGGTGCTGTTTGAATCACCGGCCCTGATCTGCACCACCCTGCTGCTGGGCGGTGTTGCACTGCTGGTGATCGACCGGCTGCCGCTGAAGCCGCGCTATCACAACGCCATGGATTTCCCCCTGCACCTGTGCCTTGCCATCGGCTTCGTCCAGTGCCTTGCCATGGTTCCGGGCGTGTCGCGCTCCGGCTCGACCATCGCCGGTTCCCTGCTGATGGGTACGGACAAGCGCTCTGCAGCGGAATTCTCGTTCTTCCTGGCCATGCCGACCATGGCAGGCGCCTTTGCCTATGACCTCTACAAGAACCGCGATGTTCTCTCCATGGACGACGCCACGATCATCGCCATCGGCTTTGTCACGTCCTTCGTGGCGGCCGTATTTGTGGTGCGCAGGCTGCTGGACTTCGTCTCGCGCCACGGCTTTGCGCCTTTCGCCTGGTGGCGCATTGGCGTCGGCCTTGCCGGCTTTGCCGGTCTCTATTTCTTCGGATAAGCGGCTCATACCAACCCTCGATGAGCTTGCCTCATTGAGGGTTGGTCAAGCCCGTGCGGCGCATGAGCAATTTCAAGGCGTGATGCGTCAGCATCGAAAGCCTTGGTATCAAGCCTCAGGCGATGCCGGAGGCCCTGAGCGCCGCCGTCACGGCAGCCGCGCCAATGACGATGACGGGAAACGGCGCCCGCAGCAGATAGAACCCAAGACCGGCGGCAACGCCTGCAGGTCTCGCCCAGCCCGCAAAGGCAGCCCCGTCCAGCAGGGCGGAACTGGCCATCAGCGACACCAGAATCACGACAGCCGCAGCCTGAAACAGCTGCTGCATGCGCCCCGACAGGACCAGCCGCCCATGCAGCAGGGGACCGGTGGCGCGGAAGGCGAAGGTGCCAGCCGCCAGCGCCAGAATGGCGGCCATCGGCATCAGGTTCTCAGTCATGTGCAGGATCTCCCTCTGGCGGGACAGTACGCGGCCAGACGATGAAAACCACCAGCCCGCTGAGTGCGGCCAGCACCGGGACACCTGCGGGCAGCACCGGTGTCAGCACGAAGGCGATGGCCGCCCCCAGACCCGCAGCAAGCCGCAGCCGGGCATCCTTCAGCGCCGGCAGCACCAGTGCCAGCAGCACCGCCGGGAAGGCCGCATCAAGGCCCAGCGCCGAAGCATCGCCCACCGCCTGACCGAGCAACGCCCCGGCGAATGTCCCCACGTTCCACAGGATGTAGAGACCGATGGCGCAGGCCCAGTAAAGCGCACGAGCGCGCTCCGGGTTGCTGTCCTTCAGCGAAAAGGCCAGCGCCTCGTCGGTCAGAAGGTGCGATCCGAGCAGTTTCTGCAAGAGCCCGCCGCGCAGCAGGCCTGCCACCGAAAAGCCGAAGGGCAGATGCCGGGCGTTGAGCACCAGCCCGGCCAGAACCGCAGCCACCGGCCCGCCGCCCGCGAGCACCACGCCAACGGCAGCGAACTGCGAGGCCCCGGCAAAGACGATGGTGGACATGGCCAGCGGCACCCAGAACGGCAATCCGCCGCCCGTGGCTATGGCCCCGAAGGAAACACCGGCAATGGTGGTGGCGCCGCAGACCAGCAGCACGTCCATCCAGTCCCGGCGCGTGAGTGTTTGAAATATCGTCCGCATGTGCGATAAAATGGACAAAGCCACATCGTTCGTCAAGTCGAACATTCGTTCGACTTAAAAACACCAAACCAGGCACAAAGGCCCCGCATGTCAGACACCGCCGAAGCCCTCCGGCAATGGATTTCCATCGCACTCAAGACCGAGCGCGAGAAGGCGGGACTGAGCCTCAGCGAGTTGGCGCGGCGGGCGGGCCTTTCCAAGTCCACCCTGTCCCAGTTGGAGGCGGGCAACGGCAATCCGGGCATCGAGACGCTGTGGATGCTGGCGGTCGCGCTCAACATTCCCTTCAGCCGCCTTGTCGACCGGCCGGAGCGCAGCACCCGTCTGGTGCGGGCGGGCGAAGGCCCTTACACCTTTTCGGAAGAAGCCGCCGTCCGCGCAACGCTTCTGTCCACCGGCAGCACCGGCGCGAGGCGGGACATTTACCGCATGGACCTTGAACCCGGACGCGCGCGGCGCTCTCCGGCCCATATTGCCGGTTCGACGGAACATGTGCTGGTCGCATCCGGCCGCGCCCGCGTCGGCCCGGAGACGGAAACCGAAGACCTCTCACCCGGCGATTACTACACCTATCCCGGCGATACGGCCCATCTCTACGAAGCCCTTGAGCCCGGAACGGTGCTGCTGCTGGTGATGGAGCACGCCTGACATCAAGGGTTTGAGGTCCTAACGCTTTTTTCGCTTCCCTTGCGGTAAAACACGGCATCCGGCGCGGGGTGCGCCGCAGCCATGAAGGGGACCTTCCGTGCAAGGGCAGCTTTCGATTTTCCGTCATCTGCTGGCCGCCGCCAGCTTCTGCGCCGCCATTTTCGCCGTGGCGCCCGCAGCTTACGCCGCAGATAACGGCCCTGTCTCCGTCGAACAGGGCGTGACCTACGAATATCTCGACCGCTGGGACGTGGACAAGCTGAACGAAATCCTGACCAAGGATACGCCTGCCTTTGCCGGCATTACCGAGACCTACACCCCGGCCCGCAATGCGGTGAAGCTCTACCGCGTCACCTATCCGTCCGTGATCCCGGAGCGCGGCAACAAGCCGACCACCGCCACCGGCCTGCTCGCCGTTCCAGACGTGGACGGCAGCAGCTTCCCCGTCGTGTCCTACCAGCACGGCACGGTCTACCTGAAGCAGCAGGTGCCGTCCTATCCGGATCAGTCGCCGGAAACCCAGCTGATGATCGCGCAGTTCGCCGGGCAGGGTTATCTGCTCATCGGTGCGGACTATTTCGGCCTCGGCGATTCGCCCGAGACGGAAGGCTACATGGTCAAGGCCAGCCACCAGCAGGCCACCTATGACATGCTCACCGCCAGCCGGTCCGTGCTCACTGCCATGAAGCTGGAGGACAGCAAGCTGTTCCTCGCCGGCTGGTCGCAGGGCGGCTATGTCACCATGGCCATGGTGCAGAAGCTGGAACAGGCCGGTGTGCCCGTCACGGCCGCCGCCACCGCCAGCGCGCCCATCGACATTTTCGCCGCGCTCAACGGCTTCCTGAATTTCCCGCGCAAGTTCGATGCGGATTGGGTCAACAGCCTGTTCATCCTGTCGTCCTTCTCCTACGAGCACTACTACGGCCTGCCCGGCCTTGCCCGCTCGATGATCGCGGAGGAATATTATGACGTGGCGCAGAAGGCCTATCTGCGCGAGCCCATTGATCCGTCCACGATCCCGGGTGACCTGCACAAGCTGCTGAAGCCGGAATATTTCGACACCCAGTTCTTCGCCGCCTCCGCCTTTGGCCGCCTTGCGGCGCAGAACGAGGTCTTCCGCTGGATCTACAAGACCCCGGTGCGCAACTATTACGGCGAAACGGACGAAGCCATCTCCGTGGGCGTCGGCCGCATGGCCATGACCTATCAGCAGGCCATCGGCGCCGGAAACCCGGCTGTGGAAGCCGTCTCCACCGGCGACACCACCCACCGCGGCACCTTCGCCCGCGCCACCCCGCAGTGGAAGGCCTGGTTCGACGGGCTGTGAGGGGCCGAAAGGCCCCCTCCTTTTGCCGACCTCTCCTTCCTTGAGCTACGGCATGCACACATCCGTTGCGGACATCGGCCGCAGTGATGCATCTGATCTGTGGCAGGACCTCGCCGCTCCCCTCCCCCTGGTGGGGAGGGGTAAGGGGTGGGGGGATCTGAGCCCGCAACTATATGAAAGACAGATATTTTCCTGAAGAGGCATTACGAGGGGAATCTATCTGTAATCAATGGATACTCTACCAGCCGGAAAGGCCTTCCCCCCACCCCTAACCCCTCCCCACGAGGGGGAGGGGGGCTGAAACGCCGTGCCGGAATGACCAGACTGCGGGCTTTCCCCAAGCCGTCTCCGGCTTCAAGCACGATGTGTGAATCCGGTAGCCCTCGTGGGGAGGGGGTTGGTGCACGTCTGAGGGAAGCGCGCGGCTGTCCGTTCGTGTCCCCCTTGAATTCCCCTTCCCCGCTTGACGGCATATAGTTGCATTTGCAATCAATTGCATTTCCAGTCCGCCTTGGGAGGGGCTTATGGGCCGCGTTGTCCTTCACACCTATTTCCGCAGTTCCACGTCCTACCGGGTGCGCATTGCGCTGGCGATGAAGGGCATTGCCTATGAGCCGGTGTTTCATCACCTGCGCCTCGGCAAGCACCGGGAGCCCGGATATCTTGCCGTCAACCCGCAAGGCCTGGTGCCCACGCTGGAGTGGAGCGACGGCACGGTGCTGAGCCAGTCGCTGGCCATCATCGAGTTTCTGGACGAGATGGTGCCGGAGCCGCGGCTGCTGCCGGAGAATGCCAGGGGCCGGGCGCGGGTGCGGATGCTGTCGCAGATGATTGCCTGCGACATCCACCCGGTGAACAACCTGCGCATCCTCAACGCCCTGCGCAGCCGCTTCGGCGCCGATGACGCGGCCGTCGCGGACTGGTTCCGCACATGGGTGGCCGAGACCTTCGCTCCGCTGGAGATGCTGCTGGCGCAGAGCCCGGAAACCGGCCGCTTCTGCCACGGCGACGCAGTGACCATGGCCGATCTCTGCCTTGTGGCGCAGGTGGCCAACAACGGCCGCTTCGGCGTGGACATGAGCCCCTATCCGGTGATCTCCCGCATCCACGCCGCCGCCATGGACCTCCCCGCCTTCATCGCCGCCGCCCCGCAGAATCAGCCCGACGCGGAATAGCCCGCCAAAAAGCAAACGGCGCCCGCTGGGGGCGCCGTGCATCTTCGAAACCCGGTGAACCGGTCAATCAGGCGATCGACTGGCCGGTCTTGGCCCAGTCGGCCAGGAAGGTTTCGAGGCCCTTGTCGGTCAGCGGATGCTTGACCAGTGCCTTCAGCGTTGCCGGGGGAATGGTGGCAACATCGGCGCCGGCGATGGCGCAATCCTTGACGTGGTTGATGGTGCGGATCGACGCGGCCAGGATTTCGGTCTGGAAGCCGTAGTTGTCGTAGATCACCCGGATCTCGCGGATCAGCTCCATGCCGTCGATGTTGATGTCATCGAGACGGCCGATGAAGGGCGAGATGTAGGTGGCACCGGCCTTGGCAGCCAGCAGCGCCTGCGTGGCGGAGAAGCACAGGGTGACGTTGGTCTTGTGGCCGGCAGAGGTCAGCGCCTTGCAGGCCTTGAGGCCATCCATGGTCAGCGGCAGCTTGATGACGACATTGTCAGCAATGGCGGCCAGCACCTTGGCCTCGCGCATCATGCCTTCATAGTCGGTCGCGGCCACTTCGGCGGACACGGGGCCCTTGGTGATCTTGCAGATCTCGGCAATGACCTCCTTCATCGGGCGGCCGGCCTTCATCACGAGCGACGGATTGGTGGTGACGCCATCGAGCAGGCCGGTGGATTCCAGCTCGGCAATCTCGGCGGTGTCTGCGGTATCGACAAAGAATTTCATGCGAGTATCCACTCCCCTTGCGCCCGGCTTGCCCTCTGGGGCAATCAGGCATGAGTTGAGACGCGTGCGATGGAGGTGCCGCGCGTCTGTCCCGTCCCTGCCTCTTTAGCGTAGGATTGCGCCGAGCAACACCCCCGATTCGGAATGTGACAAGCGATTGCGGTACGCACCTCAGCATTTGACCCGGTTTTCTGGCGCAGGACGCATGAGCCTCCGCGAAGCGAGGACCCATGCTGTTTGACGATCTGCCCCGCAACCATGAAACCATCGTCAGCGTGCTGGTGCCGGTCGCCGTGCCTGCGCCCTATACCTACAAGGTGCCGGCGGAGATGAGCGTGCGGCCCGGTGCCATCGTGCGTGTGCCGCTGGGCCCGCGCGAGGTGGTGGGTGTCGTCTGGGATGTGGAGCCGGAGGCGGGCATCGATCCGCGCAAGCTCAAGTCCATCACCCATGTCTATGACGCCCCGCCGCTGGGCGATGAACTGCGCCGCTTCATCGACTGGGTCGCCAACTGGACGCTGGCCGCGCCGGGCATGGTGACCCGCATGGTGCTGCGTTCGGAAGATGCGCTGGAGCCGGAGGCGCCCGTTTCCGGCGTCATCCGCGTCGAGGACGCCGCGCCGGACCGGGCAACGCCTGCCCGCGCCAAGGTGCTGGCGCTGATGGAAGACGGCATGGCCTGGACGAAAGCCGGCCTTGCCTCGACGGCCGGTGTCAGCGCCTCGGTCATCGACGGGCTGTTGCAGCAGGGCGTTCTGGAAACCGTGGCGATGACCGCCAGCCCCCTGCCCCTGCCGCCGGATCCGGCCTTTGCCCCGCCGCAGCTGACACCTGCCCAGAGTGCCGTGTCATCCGCACTGGTGGAGAGCTTCGAGAAAGGCGGCGTGGTATCGCTCATCGATGGCGTCACGGGCTCGGGCAAGACGGAGGTCTATTTCGAGGCCGTGGCAGAAGCCATAAGGCGCGGACGGCAGGCGGTGATTCTGGTGCCGGAAATCGGCCTGACGGAACAATTCCTGCGCCGCTTCGAGCAGCGCTTCGGCGTGCCGCCTGCTGAGTGGCATTCGGAAATCACGCCGAAGAAACGCGCCCGCGTCTGGCGCGGGGTGGCGAAGGGCGAGATCCCCGTGGTGGTGGGCGCGCGCTCGGCGCTGTTCCTGCCCTTTGCCAAGCTGGGGCTCATTGTCGTCGACGAAGAGCACGACACCGCCTTCAAGCAGGATGACCGGGTGTCCTACAACGCCCGCGACATGTCCGTGGTGCGCGGGCATCTGGCGCGCTTTCCTGTGGTGCTGGCCTCAGCCACGCCGTCGGTCGAGAGCCGGGTGAATGCGGATACGGGCCGCTACGTGCGCCATGTTCTGCCGGAGCGCGCCACGGGCGCCGCCCTGCCGGAGCTGGGGCTCATCGACATGCGCACCGAAGGGCCGGAGCGCGGCCGCTGGCTGGCGCCTGCCATGATCGAGGCCATCCGCCAGACCTTTGCCGAAAAACACCAGTCGCTCCTGTTCCTAAACCGGCGCGGCTATGCGCCGCTGACGCTCTGCCGTTCCTGCGGCCACCGGTTCCAGTGCAGCCATTGCAGCGCCTGGCTGGTGGAGCACCGGATGAAGGGCAAGCTGGTGTGCCACCACTGCGGCCATCAGGAACCCGTGCCCCGCGCCTGCCCCGCCTGCGGCACGCAGGATGCCCTGGTCGCCTGCGGCCCCGGCGTGGAGAGAATCGCCGAAGAGGTGGAAGGGCTTTTTCCGCAGGCCCGCACCCTCATCCTTTCGTCGGATATCAGCGGCGGCCCGGAGCGGCTGCGGCGGGAGATGAAGATCGTCGAGGAGGGCGGTGCCGACATCATCATCGGCACGCAGCTCGTCGCCAAGGGCCACAACTTTCCGCTGATGCGGCTTGTCGGCGTGGTCGATGCGGACCTGGGCCTTGCCCATGGCGACCCGCGCGCGGCCGAGCGCACCTTCCAGCTTCTGGCGCAGGTGACGGGGCGTGCCGGACGGATGACCGGCGGCGGGCGCGGGTTGCTGCAAAGCTATTCGCCCGATCATCCGGTGCTGAAAGCGCTGGTTTCCGCCGACCGCGAGGCCTTTTACCAGGCCGAGATCGAGACCCGCCGCGTCACTGGCCTGCCGCCGTTCGGCCGGCTGGCGGCGCTGATCATCTCGGGTCCGGAAAAGGCGCAGGCGGAAGGCTTTGCCCGTGCCGTGCTGCGCGCTGCCCCGCCGCATCAGGGCATCACCGTGCTGGGCCCGGCCGAGGCGGCGATGGCGCTGGTGCGCGGCCGGCACCGGTTCCGCCTGCTCGCCATGGCGCCGCGTCAGGTGGACCTTCAGAGCTATCTGCGGCACTGGATGAGCCTTGTTCCACCCGCCCGCGGCGGGTTGCGGCTGCAGATCGATATCGACCCGCAGCAGTTTTTGTGACCGCTGTTGCGCGTTGCGGCAAGATTCCGCCCAAAATGCAGCATTTCTGCCCACTGGCAAAGTTGCACACCTCGGTGGGCTGTGTTATTCGAGGCGCGGCTTCTGGGGGGTGCGGTTCTGCCGTCAAACCTTATGACCCTGAAAAACCAATAATTTTCAAGGCATTGACTCGGGGTTTCCCCTTGCCGGTGCCAAGAAATGTGTCAGAGAGCTCGGACCTGGTGACTGACAACGTATCTCTCGTATCCGGCGTCGCGAAGCGCTATGCTTCTGCCCTGCTGGACCTTGCCGGGGACGGCGGCGTGACCGCAGACGTCGAGCGTGATCTCAATGCGTTTGAAGGCATGCTTGCCGAAAGCGCGGATCTCGTCCGTCTGGTGCGCAGCCCCGTATTCAGCGCCGATGAGCAGCTTGCGGCTCTGGACGCGCTGCTTGCCAAGGCCGGTATCACCGGTCTTGCCGCGAATTTCGTGAAGCTGGCTGCAAAGAACCGCCGCCTCTTCGTTCTTCCCGACATGATCAAGGCCTTCCGGGCGCTTCTTGCCGAGAAGCGTGGCGAGACGACTGCTGAAGTCGTTTCCGCTGCTCCCCTGTCGGATGCGCATGTCGCTGCCCTCAAGGAAGCGCTCTCTGCTTCCACGGGCAAGTCCGTCAAGATCGCCGCGAGCGTTGATCCTGCCCTCATTGGCGGCCTTGTCGTCAAGGTCGGCAGCCGCATGATCGACACGTCGCTGCGCACCAAGCTCAATACTCTCAAGTTCGCAATGAAAGAGGTCGGCTGATGGATATTCGGGCCGCGGAGATTTCCGCTATCCTCAAGGACCAGATCAAGGGTTTCGGCCAAGAAGCCGAAGTGTCCGAAGTCGGTCAAGTGCTTTCCGTCGGTGACGGTATTGCGCGCGTTTACGGACTGGACAACGTCCAGGCCGGTGAAATGGTCGAGTTCCCGGGCGGTATCCGGGGCATGGCGCTCAACCTTGAAACCGACAACGTCGGTGTCGTGATTTTCGGTTCCGACCGCGACATCAAGGAAGGCGACACTGTCAAGCGTACCGGCGCCATCGTGGAAGTCCCGGTCGGCAAGGGCCTGCTCGGCCGCGTTGTCGATCCGCTGGGCAACCCGCTGGACGGCAAGGGCCCGATCGAAGCTGCCGAAATGCGCCGCGTCGACGTCAAGGCTCCCGGCATTCTGCCGCGCAAGTCCGTGCACGAGCCCATGTCCACCGGTCTCAAGGCGATTGACGCCCTGATCCCGATCGGCCGCGGCCAGCGCGAGCTCGTCATCGGTGACCGCCAGACCGGCAAGACCGCGATCATCCTCGACACCTTCCTCAACCAGAAGCCGCTTCATGAAGGCTCGGACGAGAGCAACAAGCTGTACTGCATCTATGTCGCAGTCGGCCAGAAGCGCTCCACCGTCGCCCAGTTCGTGAAGACCCTGGAAGACAGCGGTGCTCTCGCCTACTCCATCGTCGTCGCCGCAACCGCTTCGGATGCAGCCCCGCTGCAGTTCCTGGCTCCGTTCGCTGGCTGCGCCATGGGCGAATACTTCCGCGACAACGGCATGCATGCCGTGATCGGTTACGACGACCTTTCCAAGCAGGCCGTGGCTTACCGCCAGATGTCCCTGCTGCTCCGCCGCCCGCCCGGGCGCGAAGCTTTCCCGGGCGACGTGTTCTACCTGCACTCCCGTCTGCTGGAGCGTGCGGCCAAGCTGAACGAGGACAACGGCCTCGGTTCGCTCACCGCTCTGCCGGTCATCGAGACCCAGGCAAACGACGTGTCGGCCTACATTCCGACCAACGTGATCTCGATCACCGACGGTCAGATCTTCCTTGAAACCGACCTGTTCTACCAGGGCGTCCGCCCGGCCGTGAACGTGGGTCTGTCGGTGTCGCGCGTCGGCTCCTCGGCCCAGATCAAGGCGATGAAGCAGGTGGCAGGCCCGATCAAGGGCGAGTTGGCTCAGTACCGCGAAATGGCGGCCTTTGCCCAGTTCGGCTCCGACCTCGACGCCACCACCCAGCGCCTGCTGAACCGTGGTGCCCGTCTGGTCGAACTGCTGAAGCAGCCGCAGTTCTCGCCGCTGAAGACGCAGGAGCAGGTTGCGGTCATCTACGCCGGCGTGAACGGCTACCTGGACAAGATCCCGGTGGACCGCGTTCGCGAGTTCGAGGCTGGCCTGCTGCTCTCCCTGCGTGGTGAGCATGCGGACCTCCTCGACGCCATCTGGCAGAAGAAGGCCCTCGACGATGAGCTGACCGCGCGCCTTCGTGCCGCGATCGAAGCTTTCGCCAAGAGCTTCTCGTAAACCAGAAACGCTGTCGGGATAAGGAGCAGGGGCGGCCATGCCGAGCCTGAAGGACCTAAGAAACCGTATCGCCTCGGTCAAGGCGACGCAGAAGATCACCAAGGCCATGAAAATGGTGGCCGCGGCGAAGCTGCGTCGCGCCCAGGACGCTGCGGAGGCGGCCCGGCCCTATGCGGAACGCATGGAGCAGGTGCTGGCCAACATTGCCGCTGCCTTTGAAGGCCGCGATGATGCGCCGAAGCTGATGACCGGAACGGGGCGCGATCAGGTACATCTCCTGATCGTCGCCACCGCCGAACGCGGCCTGTGCGGCGGCTTCAACTCCTCGATCGCCAAGCTGGCGCGCGAGCGGGCCCGGAGCCTCATTGCACAGGGCAAGGAGGTGAAAATCCTCTGCGTCGGCAAGAAGGGCTTCGATGCCATCAAGCGCGAGCTTGGCAAGTACGTCATCCGCACCATCGAGCTGCGCGGCGTGAAGTCCGTTGGCTATGCCAACGCGACTGACATCTCGGACGTCGTCTTCAAGATGTTCGAGGCCGGCGAGTTCGACGTCTGCACCCTGTTCTTTGCCGAATTCAAGTCGGTGATCAGCCAGGTGCCGACGGCGCAGCAGCTCATTCCGGCCAAGCTGCCGGAGACGGCCAAGGCTGCCGATGGCGCGTCGCTGGTGTACGAGTACGAGCCCGACGAGGCCGCTATTCTGACCGACCTTCTGCCCCGCAACGTGTCGGTGCAGATCTTCCGTGCGCTCCTTGAGAACGCCGCCTCCGAGCAGGGCGCCCGCATGTCCGCCATGGACAATGCGACCCGCAACGCAGGCGACATGATCAAGAGACTGACACTGCGCTACAACCGCCAGCGTCAGGCTCAGATCACCAAGGAACTGATTGAAATCATCTCGGGCGCCGAAGCGCTCTGACCGGATCGAGGATTGAGGGATGGCTGACAACAAAGTCGGACAGATCACCCAGGTCATCGGCGCCGTGGTCGACGTCAAGTTCGACGGCCACCTGCCGCAGATTCTGAACAGCCTGGAAGCGGACAACCAGGGCACCCGTCTGGTGCTCGAAGTTGCCCAGCATCTCGGCGAAAACACCGTTCGCACCATTGCGATGGACTCCACCGAAGGCCTCGTGCGCGGCCAGAAGGTCACCGACACCGGTGCGCCGATTGCTGTACCGGTTGGCGCCGGTACCCTGGGCCGCATCATGAACGTGATCGGCGAGCCGGTTGACGAAGCCGGCCCGATCCCCCATGACGCCAAGCGCGCCATCCACCAGGAAGCTCCGAGCTTCGTCGAGCAGTCGACCGAAGCCCAGATCCTGGTCACCGGCATCAAGGTGGTGGATCTGCTGGCTCCTTACGCCAAGGGCGGCAAGATCGGCCTGTTCGGCGGCGCCGGCGTCGGCAAGACCGTTCTGATCATGGAACTCATCAACAACGTCGCAAAGGCGCACGGCGGTTACTCCGTGTTCGCCGGCGTGGGTGAGCGTACCCGTGAAGGCAACGACCTTTACTGGGAAATGATCGAATCGGGCGTGAACAAGAAGGGCGGCGGCGAAGGCTCCAAGGCTGCACTTGTTTATGGCCAGATGAACGAGCCCCCCGGGGCACGTGCACGCGTTGCTCTGACCGGTCTCACCGTCGCCGAGCATTTCCGTGACCAGGGCCAGGACGTGCTGTTCTTCGTGGACAACATCTTCCGCTTCACCCAGGCCGGTTCCGAAGTGTCCGCTCTGCTCGGCCGTATCCCGTCGGCCGTGGGTTACCAGCCGACGCTGGCGACCGACATGGGCACCATGCAGGAACGCATCACCACCACCACCAAGGGCTCGATCACCTCGGTGCAGGCCGTTTACGTGCCCGCCGACGATCTGACCGACCCGGCGCCGGCTTCGACCTTCGCCCACCTCGACGCAACGACGGTTCTTAACCGCTCGATCGCCGAAAAGGGCATCTACCCGGCCGTGGACCCGCTGGACTCGACCTCGCGCATGCTGGATGCCCGCATCATCGGCGATGAGCACTACAATGTGGCTCGCCAGGTGCAGCAGACTCTGCAGCGTTACAAGGCCCTGCAGGACATCATCGCGATCCTGGGCATGGACGAGCTGTCTGAAGAAGACAAGCTGACCGTGGCCCGCGCCCGCAAGATCGAGCGCTTCCTGTCCCAGCCGTTCTTCGTGGCCGAAGTCTTCACCGGTTCGCCGGGCAAGCTCGTCGCCCTCGAAGACACGATCAAGGGCTTCAAGGGCCTGGTCGAAGGCGAGTACGATCACCTGCCGGAAGCTGCCTTCTACATGGTCGGCAACATGCAGGAAGCGATCGAGAAGGCCCAGCGCCTGGCTGCTGAAGCTGCCTGATGCAATCTGCCGCTGCCGGGCTTCCCGGCAGCGGCCTGTAATACCAGCCCGTGCGGCGTTTGAGCCTGTTCAAGGCATGATGCGTTAGCATCGTAAGACTTGGTATAATTGGCGGGCGCCCGCGTGGCGCCGCTTCTTGCAGGGCGGCTTTGCCGCCCGCATTGCGACGAACAAAGGACACGCCAGATGGCACAGCCATTTCAGTTTGAGCTTGTCTCCCCTGAGCGCCTTCTCCTGTCGGACAAGGTTCTCGAGGTCACCGTTCCCGGCAGCGAAGGCGAGTTTGGTGTCCTGAAGGATCACAGCCCGTTCATGGCCACCATGCGTCCGGGCCTGCTGAAGGTCCGCACCGGCGAAGGCAAGCTGGTCGAGTACTTCGTGCGCGGCGGCTTTGCCGACGTGTCCACCAGCGGTCTCACCGTTCTGGCCGAACAGGCCATTCCGGTGACTGAGCTGAAGGCCGACGTTATCGCCCAGCAGGTGCAGGACGCCCGTGAGGACGTTGCCGACGCCCGCGACGACGAAGCGCGCACCAAGGCCGAAGCAACGCTGGCCCAGCTGATCGAAATCCAGACGGCGCTCAAGGCAGCCTGAGGATAGCGGCCGGTCTCGCTCAGAGCGGACATTTTTCGAAACGCGGTTCTCCGGAGCCGCGTTTTTTGTTTGCCGCAGGACAATCCTCCTCCCTGCTCCACGTTGGCCCGAACAAGAAAAAACCCGGCTCAACGGGGAGCCGGGTTGAAAGAGGACAGCCGGGAGGAGGAAAGCTGCCCTGTCTTGAGTTTCCGTGCCTCAGGCCGCGATGCGCTTGAAGGCCGGAGCAGACGCGCTCCTGGAGCGGCGGCGCTCTTCCGGCGGCATGTAGACCAGCGCGCGGTGGTCCGTGCAGTAGGACGTTCCGGACTCGACGCGCACATTGCACGGGAACGTGTAGTTGCCGCTGTCACCTTCGGCCCACTTGCAGCGGCCAGGACGCGGGAGGCTCAGAGCATTATCCATCTTCTTTTCCTTCTTGCCGGTCTCTGTTGCACGAAAACGCAAAAGACCGGCCGCTCCTCCGGAACTTGCCGGGCGGCCAGACGTCGCATTCTCGTGCTGGAATCTCATGGCGGCGCCGAACCGGAACAAGGTCAGGCCAGCAACCGCAAATCAAGTGCAGGTTACATAATGCCCCTGCAGACTTTGCGCAAGAGCTTAGCCGTCATGGAAGACCTGCAGACAAAGCATGGCTGCAACTGCAGTTAACCTTCTGTCAATACTCCGCCCTCCGCGGCCAGAGACTCACGCGTGTCGAGATCAAGCCGCGCGGCACGGCCCAGTTCAACTTCGGTACACACATCATCATGCGCGCCGATGAGATGCCTGGCACCCGTATCACCTTGAAGCTGCATCAGATCTTCGCGGAAGCGCATGTCGATGAGCACCGGATTGCCGCGCTTGCCCTCTGCCGTCGCCAGCACGATCAGATGCCCCTCGCTGCGGTCATGGGCCGCAATCAGCGCATCAATCATGGCACCGGTGATGCGCGGCATGTCGCCCAGCAGAATCACGACGCCATCGAGATTGTCCGGCAAGGCCCGCAGCCCAAGGCGGATGGAACTGGCCATACCCTCCGCAAAACCGGGGTTGATGACCGCCCGCACACGGCTTCCGTCTGCTTCTTCACTCACCCGTTCCGCCATGTGGCCGGTGACCAGGATCACCTTTTCGAGCTGACTGGCTGCGGCCGCGTCAATGACATGGCGTACGACGCTTTTTCCATCCAGCTGCGCCAGAAGCTTGTTGCCGCCCGCCATGCGGCTGGAACGGCCCGCCGCCAGAATGATGCCGCCATAGCGCCCGCTGGCACTGGCGGCTGAAAACTTGCCCGCCCCCTGCTGCCGGGGCTGCGGGCGGCTGGCGATCTCCATCAGAAGGCCGCCGACGCCAAGCCCGGTCACCACCTCTGGCGTGACAGGAAGCCCCGCCAGCAGCCGGTCCAGCACCCAGTCGAAGCCGTTTTCTGCCGGACTGCGGGCACAGCCCGGCGCGCCGATGACCGGCATGCCGTCCAATTCGCCCAGCAGCATCAGATTGCCCGGATCCACCGGCATGCCGAAGTGGATCACCCTGCCACCGGCCTGTTCGATGGCGCCGGGCAGAATATCGCGCCGGTCGGCAATGGCGGAGGCGCCGAAGAGCACGAAGAAATCCGCCCCCTGACGCTTCAGGGCGGCAAGCGCCTCTGCCACCGCGTCCCTGTCATGGGCCACCCGGTGCTCGCCAATCACCACGCTGCCGGAGGCCTCAAGCCGCCGCTCCAGCACCTTGCGGGTCTTGTCCAGGGTAACCGGCTTCAGTTGCGGCAGCAGGGTCGCCACCAGCCCCACCCGGCGGGCGCGGTAGGGCGCGACGCGGATTGCCCCTGCCCCAGCCAATTCCGCCGCAGCCAGATGGTGTTCGGCCACCGCATAGGGGATGATCTTGGCTGTTGCCACCATCCGGCCCGCATTAACGGCGGCAAATTCCGGCAGGGTGGCGAAGGTCAGCGCCGGATCAATGCGGTTCATGGCATCGACCTTCTGCCGGTCGATCACCAGCACACCATTCACCTCCGCATGAAGATTGACGCGGCCGGTCTGCACCCCGTCCCGGATCAAGCCGCTGCCCGCTGCGGCCTTTGCCAGCCGCTGGGCCGCCGTGTTTTCATCCACATCGCCGGGCTCCAGCCGCGCCACCGTCACATCCGTCAGCCCCGCTGCGGCCAGCGCCTCGATGTCGGCTGCGGTGAGGCGGTGCCCCTTCTTCAGCAAGCCGCCAGCCGTGCGCGTCGCATGAACCAGCAGCGCGCCTTCGGCTTGCGCCAGAGGGAGGGGACCAAACTGCATCAGCGCCCTCCACCCGGCTTGCGCAGCGCGGCAATCACCTCACCCAGCACCGCGACGGCGATTTCGGCCGGTGAGGCTGCCCCGATATCAAGGCCGATGGGCGCGCGGATGCGGGCAAGATCCGCTTCTGCGACACCTGCCGCCGCCAGCCGCTGCAGGCGGGAGCCATGCGTCTTGCGGCTGCCCAGCGCGCCCACATAAAAGCACCCCGCCCGCAGCGCGCTTTCCAGCGCAAAGTCATCGATCTTCGGGTCATGGGTGACGGCGGCCAGCGCCGTATAGGCATCCAGCGGGCGCGCGCGCAGTGCATCCTGCGGCCATTCGGCCATCAGCACATCCGCCGGGAACCGCTCGGGACTGGCAAAGGCGGTGCGCGGATCAATCACCGTCACGTCAAACCCGGCAATCTGCGCCATGGGCAGAAGCGCCTGCGAGATATGCACCGCGCCGATGATCACGAGGCGCGGCGATGGCACGGAAACGGTGAGGAAGGACTGCGTTCCATCCTCCGCGCTCACCAGCCCGGACGCGCCGGACAGGAACCGCTTTTCCAGCTCTGCGGCGAGAGGGTCCTCAGCCGCGACCACCCCCTTTTTCACCAGCCGCTGGGCGCCGCTGGCAAGCTCCGTCACCAGAATGGCTGCACGGCGGGCCGAACGCTCCTCATTGAGAGCGGCAAGAAGATCAAGCTGCATGGGTGACCGGCTCCACATAGACGCGGATGCGCCCGCCGCAGGACAGGCCGACCCGCCAGGCAGTTTCATCGGCGACGCCGAATTCCAGCATCGAGGCCTTGCCGGAGGCAATCACGTCCGCCGCCTCGGCGACGACCGCGCCTTCGACACAGCCGCCGGAGACGGAGCCCTCGAAATTGCCCTGCGCATCAATGACGAGATGGGAGCCAACCGGCCGGGGCGCAGAACCCCAGGTCTCCACCACCGTCGCAACCGCCACCTTGCGGCCCGCCTTCACCCAAGCTTCTGCCACTGCCAGTTCATCCGCCATGGCACTCTCCCTCATGGTCTTTCCCGCAAGGATACAGGGAGGATGCAGGCGCTGGAAAGAAAAACCCATTCAACCGGGCTGCTGCCAAAATACTGGCCGGAAAAGGAACAGCGCCCCGGAGGGCCGGGGCGCTGCAGCGGAACCAGGCATGATGGGTGCGCATGCCGGGGCCCGTTTGGAAAGCTGTAAAACGAGAGACAGCCGCAGCGGGGCTGCGGCTGTCTCTCATGTCATTCCCGTACGGGAAAGCGGATCACTCAGCCGCGTTGCGCGAAGCCGGAGCTGCAGCCAGAACGGAGCTGTCCACCGCGTCTTCGAACTTGGCGAAGTTGTCGATGAACATCTGCACCAGCTTCTTGGCCTGCGCGTCATAGGCGGCCTTGTCGGCCCAGGTTTCGCGCGGGTTCAGGATGGCGCTGTCGACGCCCGGCACGGCTTCCGGAACGGCAAAGCCGAAGTTCGGGTCCATGCGGAAGGCGGCGGTCTTCAGAGAACCATCCAGCGCGGCGCGCAGCAGCGTGCGGGTTGCCTTGATCGGCATGCGGCTGCCGGTGCCATAGGCGCCGCCCGTCCAGCCGGTGTTCACCAGCCAGCAGTCCACGCCCTGCTCGGCGATGAGATCACGCAGCAGGTTGCCATATTCGCTCGGGTGGCGCGGGATGAAGGGTGCGCCGAAGCAGGTCGAGAAGGTCGCCTGCGGCTCGGTCACGCCCTTTTCCGTGCCGGCCACCTTGGCGGTGTAGCCGGAAAGGAAGTGATACATGGCCTGCGCCGGGGTCAGACGGGCGATCGGAGGCATCACGCCGAAGGCATCGGCGGCCAGCATGATGATCGTCTTCGGCTGCGGTGCAACGCCCGTGGCACTGGCGTTGGAGATGAAGTGGATCGGATAGGCCGCACGGGTGTTCTCGGTCTTCGAGCCATTGTCGAAGTCCGGCACGCGGGCGTCATCCAGCACCACGTTTTCCAGCACGGTGCCGAAGCGCTGCGTCGTGGAGAAGATCTCCGGCTCAGCTTCCTTCGACAGCTTGATGGTCTTGGCGTAGCAGCCGCCTTCGAAGTTGAAGACGCCGGTCTTGCCCCAGCCGTGCTCGTCGTCACCGATGAGAGTGCGCTCCGGATCAGCGGAGAGCGTGGTCTTGCCGGTGCCCGACAGGCCGAAGAAGACAGCCGTGTCACCGTCCTTGCCGACGTTGGCCGAGCAATGCATCGGCATGACGCCCTGCGGCGGCAGCAGGTAGTTGAGGAAGGTGAAGACGGACTTCTTCATCTCGCCGGCATAGGACGTGCCGCCGATGAGCACGATCATGCGCGACAGGTCGCAGGCAATGACCGTTTCGGAGCGGCAGCCGTGACGGGCCGGATCGGCCTTGAAGTCCGGCAGATCGATGATGGTCATCTTCGGCACGAAGGTGGCCAGCTCTTCCGCCTTCGGGCGGATCAGCAGGTTGCGGATAAACAGCGAGTGCCAGGCAAACTGGGTATAGACACGCACGGGAAGACGATAGGCTGCCTCGGCGCCACCGTAGAGATCCTGCGCGAACAGATCCTTACCCTTGGCATGATCGAGGAAGTCGCCCAGCAGAACGTCGAACTGCTCCGGCGTCATCTTTGCGTTGTTGTCCCACCAGACCTGATCTTCGGTCGAAGCATCACAGACAACGAGCTTGTCCTTCGGCGAACGGCCCGTGTGGGTGCCGGTGTCAGCCACCAGAGCCCCGCCGGCCGACAGCCGCGCCTCACCGCGCTGCAGCGCGTATTCGTAAAGAGACGGCTCGTTCTGGTTCCAATAAATCGCACCGAGCCCCGTCAGGCCGATTGTTTCAAGGCCGCAGGCCGGGTTCCGGACACCTGTCTCTTTCATGATCGCGCAGTCCCTTAATCTGTCTACACGCGCCGGAGGGCCGGAGAGACGCAACTGATCTGCCTCCCCTCAAGTCCCGGCGCAGGCGGACCCTAGTTGATCTGCCGCCGCGCAACAAGAGAACAGAAAGGATGATTTGACCATTTAATCGATTAAAAAACAAAGACTTGGCAGATCGATTTATTTTGGACCGTGAATTTAAGCAAAACTGTGACGCAGAACACTTTGTCTTTCGCAGATCACACCCACATGACAGACGGGCGCCGAGGTTCCCGCCGTATAAAAAACGGCGGCTAATGGAACCGGCAGAAGATTAAAGAGTTGGTATGCAATTGCCTTTGCCTTATTTTATGCGCAATTGCGGGGCCAAAGGCTGAAGGTGAGTTACGACATTGACGGATCAAAGGACGAAGACCCGCATCATGCCGACTATTGCACTCGTCGACGATGACCGTAACATCCTGACTTCGGTTTCCATTGCGCTGGAATCGGAAGGATACAGGGTCCAGACCTATACGGATGGCGCTTCCGCCCTGGATGGTCTTCTCAGCGACACACCCAATCTTGCGATCTTCGACATCAAGATGCCGCGGATGGACGGGATGGAACTGCTGCGCCGCCTGCGCCAGACCTCGGATCTGCCGGTGATCTTCCTCACCTCCAAGGATGACGAGATCGACGAACTGTTCGGCCTGAAGATGGGCGCGGACGATTTCATCCGCAAACCCTTCTCACAGCGCCTGCTGGTGGAGCGCGTGCGCGCCGTGCTGCGCCGGGTGCAGCCGCGCGATGCCTCCGCCCCGCGCGAGGATGGCGACAAGCTGCTGGAACGCGGCCAGCTTCTGATGGATCAGGAGCGTCATACCTGCACCTGGAACGGCAAGCCGGTGACGCTGACTGTGACCGAGTTCCTCATCCTCTCGGCGCTGGCCCAGCGCCCGGGCGTGGTGAAGAGCCGCAATGCACTGATGGACGCGGCCTATGATGATCAGGTCTATGTGGACGACCGGACCATCGACAGCCACATCAAGCGCCTGCGCAAGAAATTCAAGATGGTGGACGACGACTTCGACATGATCGAGACCCTTTATGGCGTCGGCTACCGGTTCCGGGAGACCTGAGGGTTCCTGACGCCAGATGGCAACTGACACCGGGGAAGACATGCGCCTTCACGCGAAGGAGCAAGACGGCAACGCCCGCGCAGAGGACAGCGCGGGCGAACGCACGTCTCCGGCCGCCCTGCGCCACCTTGGCAACCCGCGCCTGCGCCGAAGGTTCCTGAACCGGGCCGGAGCACTGCTCGGCACCTATGTCTTCTCCTCGCTGACCCGGCGCATCGTGGTGCTGAACCTCGCGGGGCTCATCGCGCTGGTCTCCGGCATTCTCTACCTCAACCAGTTCCGCGCCGGGCTGATCGACGCCCGTGTGCAGAGCCTTCTGACGCAGGGCGAAATCATCGCCGGCGCCATCGCCGCCTCGGCCACGGTGGACACGGGCGCCATTACGGTTGACCCGGAACGCCTGCTGCAGATGCAGGCGGGCGAAACTCTGATGCCGAGCACGACAACGGTGGAATCCCTCGATTTCCCGGTCAATCCCGAGCGTGTCGGGCCGGTGCTGCGGCGGCTGATTTCGCCGACCAAGACCCGCGCCCGGATCTATGACACGCAAGGCATGCTGATCCTTGATTCGCGCCAGCTTTACAGCCAGGTGATGCGCTACGACCTGTCCCCGCCCACGGTGCAGGAGGACGGCTTCTTTGACCGGATCTGGCAGTCGGTGAAGATCTGGCTGCGGCGCGGTGATCTGCCGGTCTATCAGGAAGCCGGTGCCGGTGACGGGCTGATCTATCCTGAGGTGGAAGCCGCCGTTTCCGGCTCCCCCGCCAGCATCGTGCGCCTGTCGCCGCGCGGCGAGCTGATCGTCTCGGTGGCCGTGCCGATCCAGCGGTTCCGGCAGGTGGTGGGCGCGCTGCTGCTCTCCACGCAAGGGGGAGACATTGACGCCATCGTCAGCGCCGAACGGATCGCGATCATCCGCGTGTTCATGGTGGCCGCAGGCGTCATGCTCGTCATGTCGATCCTGACGGCCGGCACCATTGCCGGCCCCGTTCGCCGCCTTGCTGCGGCGGCAGAGCGGGTGCGGCGCGGTGGCAAATCGCGCCAGGAGATCCCGGAGTTCTCGGACCGGCAGGACGAAATCGGCCATCTTGCCCGCTCCTTCCGCGACATGACCAATGCGCTCTATAACCGTATGGATGCGATCGAGCGCTTTGCGGCCGATGTGGCGCATGAGTTGAAAAACCCGCTGACCTCGCTGCGCAGCGCCGTGGAAACGCTGCCGCTGGCGAAATCAGACAATTCGCGCGCCCGCCTGCTGGAAGTGATCCAGCATGACGTGCGCCGCCTCGACCGCCTGATCACCGACATTTCCGACGCCTCGCGGCTGGATGCGGAACTGGCGCGCGGCAGTGCGGAAGCGCTGGATGCGAGCCGCCTGTTGCGCAATGTCGCCGACATGGCCAACCAGCGTGCCGCCGAAGATGCCCCGCGCGTGATCCTGACCATCGCGGACGTGAAGAATGCCAATGTGAAGGGCAGCAGCACCCGTCAGGACCGGCATGCCGACAAGGCCGCAGAAAAGGCGGAGGAGAAAGGCTATCTGATCCTCGGCCATGACAGCCGTCTGGCGCAGGTGATCAACAATCTGATCGACAATGCCCGCTCCTTCTCGCCCCCCGGCGGCACCGTGCGCATCGGCGCCAGCCGCAAGGGCAGCGCGGTCGTCATCACCGTTGATGATGATGGCCCCGGCATCCGGGCCGAGAAGATCGAGCGCATCTTCGAGCGCTTCTACACCGACCGGCCCGATGGCGAGGCCTTCGGCAACAATTCCGGCCTTGGCCTCTCCATCTCGCGCCAGATCATCGAGGCGCACCGGGGCACGATCACGGCGGAGAACCGCACGGAGACCGATCCGGAAACCGGTGAGAAGACCATTCTGGGCGCGCGCTTCATCATCACCCTGCCCGCAGGCGGCAGTGCATGAGCGGCCATGCAGCTCATGGCGGCCTGCTGGTGCATGGCTGCGCGGTCATCCTCGGCACCACGGGTGTGCTGATCCGCGGCCCCTCGGGCTCCGGCAAGTCGCGGCTGGCGGCAGAACTGGTGGAGCGGGCTGGCCGCAACGGCCATTTCGCCGCCCATGTGGCCGATGACCAGTGCCTGCTGGACGCGGCAGCGGCAGGCCTGAGGGCGCGGGCGCCGCAGACCATCGCCGGGCGGGCGGAGCTGCGCGGGCGCGGCATCGTGCCGGTTCTCCATGAGCCTGCGGCCCTGATCAGCCTTGTGGCCGATCTTGAGCCGGCAGCAGAACTCGAGCGCATGCCGGAGGCAGATGCCCTTTCCACGGTGCTGCTGGACCGGCTGATTGCCCGCCAGCCGGTGCCCTCCGGCGATGCGGCAGGCGCAGTGGCCTTGATCCGGGAGGCCCTGCGCGCGATTTATCCGGGAAAGCGGCCGCCTGTTTAGGCCGTGTTAATGAGAAAACTGCTTGCTTTGGGCGCCACGCTTGCCGACATTGCGGCAACAGCGTTCAGATCCGGCGCAAGCCCCGGGAAACCGGACAGACCGGACCCACGACGAAAGACACAGGTCGGCAAGGCATGATTGGACTGGTACTCGTGACCCATGGCCGCTTGGCGGAAGAGTTCAAGGCGGCACTTGAGCACGTGGTTGGCCCGCAGACGCAGGTCGCAACGATTGCGATCGGTCCGGAGGACAACATGGAGCAGCGCCGTCAGGATATCCTCGGCGCTGTCGAGGAGGTGAACACCGGCGCAGGTGTCGTGCTCCTGACCGACATGTTCGGCGGCACGCCCTCGAACCTTGCCATCTCCGTGATGGACGGCAAGACCATCGAGGTGATTGCCGGGGTGAACCTGCCGATGCTGATCAAGCTGGCGAGCGTGCGCGCCGACCGGGGCCTTGCCGATGCGGTGGAGGAAGCCCGCAAGGCCGGCCAGAAATACATCTCCGTCGCCAGCCAGGTTCTGTCCGGCAACGGCTGACGCCCGCGCCCCGAAGAAAGACACTGACCACGATGGATGCCGCGCCAAACATGACACGCCTCGAACGCAGCCTGCTGATCGTCAACCAGCGCGGCCTCCACGCCCGCGCCTCCGCCAAGCTGGTGAAGCTGGTCGATACGTTCAACGCGGATGTGCGCGTGTCGAAGGACGGGCAGACGGTTGGCGGCACCTCGATCATGGGCCTGATGATGCTGGCCGCAGCGCCGGGCTGCTGCATCCACGTGGAAGTGACCGGACCCGAAGCCGAAGCCGCCCTGACCGCCATCGCCGCGCTTGTGGCAGACAGGTTCGGCGAGGAGGATTGAGGGGCGCTGCTTCCTCACACGCTCAACCGGGATATTACATCTATTTATATTTGCAGTTTTTATCTTTCTCATTTGACCGGCTTCAGCTCTGGCCGATACTGTATTTGAAGTTTGACGCATAAGGGTGCTCACTAATGAGTGCGCCATCAGCAGCTATTGGAACGGGTTTCTATACGGCAGGCGACGCAGCCCGCCTGCTCGGCATACCTGTGCGCAGCATCCGCCGCTGGCTTGGCGGCTACAGCTACAAGCATGATGCGGAACATGTTCAAGTGCCCCCCCTCTGGAAGCCACAGCTCCAGACAGACGATGACACTCTCGAGTTGGGCTTCAGGGACCTGATAGAACTTCGGTTCGTGAAGGAATTCATCAGTGCAGGACTTGCGGTCCAGACAATCAGGCGCTGTCTCATCCATGCTCAGGAGTGTGTCGGGGCCTCACATCCATTTTCGACCCAGCGCTTCCTGACCGATGGACGGACCATATTCCTCAACAGTGTTTCACCTGACGACCAGGAAACACTGCTTGACCTGCGCCAGAAGCAATATGTCCTGAAGAGCGTGATTGAGCGGACGTTCAAGGATCTTGATATTGAAGAGGGCTCGGTTACCCGCTGGCGGCCGTTCAAGGGAAAGCCTTCCATCATCATCGACCCGGACCTTGTTTTCGGCCAGCCAACGACTGCTCACTACAACATTCCCACCATTACCCTGGCACAGGCGGTCAAAGCCGAAGGATCAGAGCAGCTGGTTTCAGAACTTTATGAGGTTCCTGTTCAAGTCGTCCGTGACGCCGTCGCATATGAGGAACAGCTAGCCGCTTGAAAGTGTTGTTTGACCATAATCTGTCACCACGCATTCCCCGGGCATTACAGGCCTTAATGGGTGATGGATATGAGATCATTGCTCTGAAAGAAAAATTCGATCCCAGCATCAAAGACATAGATCTTATCACTGCACTTAACCGCGAAGGGGGCTGGGTTCTGATATCGGGTGACCGGCGCATTACCCGCAACAAGACTGAAAAGTCGGCTTTCCAGTCCTCCAAGATTATCGGGATGTTCCTGTCATCAGGTCTGTATAAATCACCCGTCCTGAAACAGGCTGAGCGCCTGATTGCTCTGTGGCCTGCCATAGAATCGATCGCTGCAAATGTCGCACCCGGCTCGATGTTCGAACTTCCGCTTAAATCGTTGAAGCCATCATCCTTGCGCTGACGTCCCCGCCAACACTCCCTTAACCCCGTTCCCGCATTTCCCTCCTCATATAAAGAAATCTTTATATCCGCATTGATAGGGCTGAAAGGCCGCTATATAAGGAGCGGAATGGGATTCCGGGGCTGTTGCCGTGAGGCGGGCAGGCCTGGCCGGGTGCAGTGCACCTTCGTGCCGCCAGCGGGCGGCTGCTGAAACAGATCAGAACAGGATCAGGGTCATGACCGACTATATCGTCAAGGACATCAAGCTCGCCGATTGGGGCCGGACGGAAATCGAGATCGCCGAAACCGAAATGCCGGGCCTGATGGCCAGCCGCGCCGAATTCGCCGCGTCCAAGCCGCTGAAGGGCGCCCGCATCGCCGGCTCGCTGCACATGACCATCCAGACGGCCGTGCTCATCGAGACGCTGGTGGCCCTTGGCGCCGAAGTCCGCTGGGCTTCCTGCAACATCTATTCCACCCAGGACCAGGCCGCTGCCGCCATTGCCGCTGCGGGCATTCCGGTCTTCGCCATCAAGGGCGAGACGCTGGAAGAATACTGGGACTATGCCGACCGGATCTTCGACTTCCCGGAAGGCGCCAACATGATCCTCGACGATGGCGGCGATGCCACGCTCTACATCCTGCTCGGCGCCCGCGTCGAAGCCGGTGAGACCGGCCTCATCGAAGACCCGAAGTCCGAAGAGGAAGAATACCTCTTTGCCCAGATCAAGAAGCGCATGGCCAAGAACCCGGGCTGGTTCACCAAGCAGCGCGATCTGATCCAGGGCGTCACCGAAGAGACCACCACGGGCGTGCTGCGCCTTTACGAGATGCAGAAGAAGGGCCAGCTGCCCTTCCCGGCCATCAACGTGAACGACAGCGTCACCAAGTCCAAGTTCGACAACCGCTATGGCTGCCGTGAATCGCTGGTGGACGGCATCCGCCGCGGCACCGACGTGATGATGTCGGGCAAGGTCGCCGTGGTTTGCGGCTATGGCGATGTGGGCAAGGGCTCGGCCCAGTCGCTGGCTGGTGCGGGCGCGCGCGTCATCGTCACCGAAATCGACCCGATCTGCGCCCTGCAGGCCGCCATGGACGGCTTCGACGTGAAGACGCTGGATCAGGTGGCCGGCACGGGTGATATCTTCGTCACCGCCACCGGCAACAAGGACATCATCACCCTCGACCACATGCGGGCGATGAAGGACATGGCCATCGTCTGCAACATCGGCCACTTCGACAACGAGATCCAGGTTGCCGCGCTGAAGAACCTGCAGTGGCGCCCGGTCAAGGATCAGGTCGACATGGTCGTCTTCCCGGACGGCAAGCGCATGATCCTTCTGTCGCAGGGCCGCCTCGTCAACCTTGGCAATGCCACCGGCCATCCGAGCTTCGTGATGTCCGCCAGCTTCACCAACCAGGTGCTGGCGCAGATCGAACTCTTCACCCGCGGTGAGCAGTACCAGAACGAGGTCTACGTGCTGCCGAAGCACCTGGACGAGAAGGTGGCCCGCCTGCACCTCGCCAAGCTGGGCGTCTCGTTAACCGAACTGACGGACGACCAGGCCCAATATCTGGGGATTAACAAGACCGGTCCGTTCAAGTCGGAACACTACAAGTACTGATTTCAAGCATACGACACACTACATATTGTGCCATATGGAATCTGACTTGCGTAGAAGCACAAATGCAGGCCCCGTCCACCCGGACGGGGCCTGTTAACTTTTCATCAACAGACTCTTTAGCGCGATTCCCGAACAAGGTATGGTCAAAACGAATCAGGGGATTGAGGCAGCTCCCTGACGACTCCGGCCTCCGGCCGGACTGAATGGCGGCAAAAGAGGTAGGCAGATGCCGGTAGACGGCGGTTCACGCTTGCGCAAGGGCGCAGGGCGGCGGAGACGGATTCTGAAAACGCTCTCCCTCTCGGGCGTGAGCGCCCTTGCCCTCGCCGCCAGCATGGGCAGCAGCCTGGCACAGGCGGCAAGCACCTCCACCGCACAGTTCGGCGCCGACCAGATGGTCTGGCTGGCCGCCCTTGGCGGCGCCTGCGCCTTTGCCGTCACGGCCTCCTTCGCCTTTCTGCGCAACCGCCGCACCAGCGCTGCCCGCATCGGTGCCCTTTCGCGCGAGAACCGCGATCTCAAGCTTTTCGTCGACCGGCTGGAATCCATGCTCAACACCGAAGAGCAGCGGATCATTGCCTGGACCGGACTTGGCGAACGCCCGGGTCTGACGCCGCATGTCTGGGGCAATCTGCCGGACAGCTGCGGCGCGCCGCGCAGCGCCGCCCAGCTTCTGAGCTTCGGCAGCTGGCTGGATGCAAAATCGGCCGAGCTGCTGGAAGATCATCTGGCGCGCCTGCGCAGCATCGGCGAGGCTTTCTGCATCACGCTGGAAACCCGCCACCGCACCTATATCGAGGCCGTGGGCCGCACGGCGGGTGCTGCCTCCGTGCTGCGTCTGCGCGATCTGACCGGCGACCGCCAGTCGCAGGCGGAACTTGCCGCCCGCAACGCGCGCCTCTCCGGCGAACTTTACATGCTGCATGCCCTGCTGGAGGCGATGCCCGCCCCGGCCTGGCAGACGGATGCGGAAGGCAAGGTCAACTGGGCCAACCGCGCCTATGCCCGCGCCGTCGATTGCGCCTCGCCCGAGGCGGCCGTCAGCGGCGCAGTCGAATTCCTCGATGCCCCGGCGCGCGAGGCCATGAGCCGCGAGCGCAATGACGACGGCTGCTTCCGCTCGCGCATGCCGATTGTGGCGGCCGGTGAGCGCCGCGTCTTTGAAGTCACCGATGTGCGCTCCAACGTCGGCAGCGCCGGCATGGCCATCGACATTTCCGAGCTGGACCGCACCAAGAAGGAACTGAAGCGCACCGAGGAATTCCACGGGCGCACGCTGGACCAGTTGGCGACAGCGGTGGCCATCTACGGCGCTGACCGCAAGCTGCAGTTCTACAATGCCGCCTTCCGCGCGCTGTGGGATCTCGACACCGGTTTCCTCGATGGCCAGCCGGAAGACGGCATCGTGCTCGACACGCTGCGTGCCGGGCGCAAGCTGCCCGAACAGGCCGATTACCGCGTCTGGCGCACCAAGATGCTGGAAAGCTACCAGTCGCTGGAAGCGCGCGAAAGCTGGTGGCACCTTCCGGACGGCCGCACGCTGCGCGTCATCGCCAACCCGCATCCGCAGGGCGGCGTGACCTACATCTACGAGAACGTGACCGAGCGGCTGGATCTGGAAAGCCGCTACAACGCCCTGATCCGCGTGCAGGGCGAGACGCTGGACAATCTGTCCGAAGCCGTCGCCGTGTTCGGCTCCGACGGGCGCCTGCGCCTGTGGAACCCGGCCTTCAGCGAAATCTGGGCCATGCCGGAAGACCAGCTTTCGGTCATGCCGCATGTCAATGACATCGTGAACACCTGCGCCGCCAACACCGGCGAGATGGAAGCCTGGCGCCTGCTGGCAGGCTCGATCACCGGGCTGATGGACAGCCGCACGCATCTGGCCGGCCGCATGGAGCGGCGCGATGGCTCGGTGCTGGATTACGCCACCGTGCCCCTGCCGGATGGCGGCACGCTGGTGACCTTCGTTAACGTTACCGACAGCGTCAACATGGAGCGTGCGCTCGTTGAAAAGAACGAGGCGCTGCAGCAGGCGGACGATCTGAAGAACGCCTTCATCCAGCATGTTTCCTACGAATTGCGTTCGCCGCTGACCAACATCATCGGCTTTGCGCAGCTTCTGTCCGATCCGAAATTCGGCGAGCTTTCCGACAAGCAGGGCGAATACGCGGAATATATCCTGTCCTCGTCCTCGGCGTTGCTCGCTATCATCAACGACATTCTCGACCTGGCGACGATTGATGCCGGCATCATGGAGCTGGACCTCAGCGAAGTGGATGTGGCGCAGACCGTGTCCGCCGCCGTCGAGGGCCTGAAGGACCGGCTGGTCGAATCGCAGATCGTGCTGCGCACCCATGTGCCGGATGACATCGGCACCATGCTGGCGGATGAGCGCCGGCTGCGGCAGGTGCTGTTCAACCTGATTGCCAATGCCGTGCGCTATTCCGAGGAAGGCGGCATCATCGATGTGACCTGCACCCGGCAGGGCGCCAGCGTCGTCTTCACCGTCAAGGACCACGGCTGCGGTATTCCGCAGGAGATGATCGAGGCCGTGTTCAACCGCTTTGTCGGCCATGACTCGGGCGCAAGACGCCGGGGCGCCGGGCTGGGCCTGTCCATCGTCAAGAGCTTCGTGGAACTGCACGGCGGGCATGTGGAGATCCAGTCGCGGGAGGGGAACGGCACGACCGTGACCTGCACGTTTCCCGCCAAGCCCGAAGTGACCGGCCGGGTCGCTGCCGAGTAAGCCCGGCATGAGCCCCGCGCACCCGCTCTCCCCCACGCTCAGCCTCACCATCCCGGATGAAGCCGCCATGGAACGGCTGGCCGAAGACGTGGCGGCCATCCTTGGCCCCGGCGATGTGATTGCGCTCAGCGGTGATCTGGGCGCGGGCAAGTCCACCTTCAGCCGCGCCCTGCTGCGCGCCTTTGCCGGTGATCCCGCGCTGGAAGTGCCGAGCCCCACCTTCACCCTCGTCCAGACCTATGATCTGAACCGGCTGACCATCTCCCATCTCGATCTTTACCGGCTGGAAGAGCCGGAGGAGCTGGAAGAACTGGGTCTGGAGGATCTGACGGCCACGGGCGCGGCGCTGATCGAATGGCCGGAAAAGGCCGGCCGTTTCCTTCCCGCCAGCCGGCTGATCCTGTCCATCGCCCATTCCGGCGAGAATGACGCCCGTGCGGTGACTTTCTCATATGCCAGCCCTGCCGCAGAAGGCCGCTGGGTGCAGCGGCTGGCGCGGACGCAGCGCATCCGGGCACTGGCAGAGGAGGCCGGTTTCACAGGCGCGGAGCGGCGCTATCTGACCGGCGATGCCTCGGCGCGGGCCTATGAGGTGATCCGCACGCCGCAGAAATCCGCCGTGCTGATGAACTCTCCCGCTGCCTATGACCTGGCGAAGCCGGGCGAAATACCCAGCTACAGCGAGACCGTGCACCGCGCCCGCACCGTCGATGCCTTCATCGCACTGACGGGTGAATTGCGGCGGCGCGGTTACAGCGCGCCGGAGCTTTACGCCATCGACCGGGATGCGGGCCTGCTGCTGCAGGAGAACCTTGGCGGCGAAGGCATCATCACGCCGGACAGGCAGCCCATCGCGGAGCGCTACGCCGCCGCCGCGCAGCTGCTGGCGGACATGCACTCGGACACGGACTGGCCGCAGGATCTGCCCGTGACCGGCATGGACGGTACGGTGCTGGCCCGCCACATCATCCCGGCCTATTCGGAAAATGCCCTGCTGACGGAGGCCGATCTCTTTCTCGAATGGTATGTGCCCTGGCGTGCCGGAGCGGATCCCGCCACCCTGCCCGCAGCGCCGGATACGCAGGAGCGGGCGGAATACCGCGCCCTGTGGCAGACGGCCTTTGCCCGGATCAGGGATGCGCAGACCGGCTGGGTGATGCGGGACTATCACTCCCCCAACATCCTGTGGCTGGACGGGCGCGAGGGGCACGCGAAGCTGGGTCTCATCGACTATCAGGATTGCGTCATTGGCCCCGTTGCCTATGACCTTGCCTCCCTGCTGCTCGATGCAAGGGTGGATATCCCGCGCGCGCTGGAAGAGGAGTTGCTGACCGGTTATCTCGCCCGCCGCAAGGCGCAGGACGCGGGCTTTGACGAAGAGCTGTTCCGGGCTGCCTATGCCGTCATGGGCGCGCAGCGCATCGCCAAGATCCTCGGGGCCTTCGTGCGGCTGAAATATGCCTATGGCAAGCCGCAGTACATGGCCCACATGCCACGCATGACGGACTATCTCGACCGCACCCTCGCCCATCCGGCGCTGGAGGAACTGGCGAACTGGTTCCGGGCGCGGATTAGCTAGGCTCACGCGGTGCCCGGGCATTGGCAAACTGTGAGGCGCCAGTGTCTCTGATGCCGTCAGATCAGGCCTTGACGTAGACCCAGGCCCGCTTTCCGGACTTCAGCTGCACCTCGGTCCGGATGTAGTCATCCACTTCATAGGCATCCGCGGCTGCAAGCTCTTCGTCCGTGATCGCAAACACGGTGCCCTTCACTTCATCGTCCGGATTGCTGCTGGGCACGACGACCGGATGGAACCGCTGCCCGCTCTGGCGCAGAACTTCGGGATCGGTGATCTCGATCATGCTGGTGGTGTAGCCGGTCATGGCGTCCTCTTCCCCCGAAAGCAGCCGTCCGAAGGAAGACTGCTGCACGGAAGGCAGCTGCAGCGTACCGTAGGAAAAGAGCAGAACTGACGCATTCACTGTCATGGCGAACTCCGGACCGGACTCTTGAGAGGCCTCACCAACGTACCCTGTGCTTTGCATGGCGGGAAAGACCGGTCAAACGGCACATCGCGAAAAATGCTCATGTGCCGCGAAGATTCAGTCACGTTCCAGCTGCCTGCTGGTCATCCTGCTGCCTCATGGCTGCAAGAGGCTCTCAAGCCGCACCCGGCTGCACTTGCCTTGAGAGCGCGAAGCAGGCACTGCTAGGCAGTGGCCCCTGCTTGCCGGGGGCTTCGGCACTTCCTATCTCCGGCAGGCGATTTCAACCGGAGCAGTTTGCAGGTTTCTCATGACGAACGGCGTTTTCCGTCCCCATAGCGCAATGATCCTGGCTGCCGGGCTTGGCAAGCGCATGCGCCCGATCACGGCGACAACACCCAAACCCCTGATCGAGGTGAACGGCAAGGCGCTGATCGACCATGGCATGGACAAGCTGGCGGCTGCCGGGGTGAAGCGCTGCGTCGTCAACGTGCATTACCTTGCCGATCTGGTGGAAGTGCATGCCCGCCGCCGCAAGGACCTTGAGGTCATGATTTCCGACGAGCGCGAGGCCCTGCTGGAAACCGGCGGCGGCATCGCCAAGGCCCTGCCGCTGCTGGGTGATGATCCGTTCTTCGTGCTGAATGCCGACACCGCCTATTGGGTGGAAGGCGTGAAGCCCAATCTGGAACACATGATCGAAGCCTTTGATCCGGAGCGCATGGATGCGCTGCTGCTGCTCTCGGACATGGTACACAGCGCCGGCTATCACGGGCGCGGCGATTTCCTGATGGACCCGAACGGCGTACTGGAGCGCCGGCCGGAGCGTTCGGTGGCGCCCTTTGCCTATGCGGGCGCGGCCATCCTGCATCCCCGCCTCTTCCGCGATGCGCCGGAGGGCAAGTTCTCGCTCAACCTGCTGTTTGACCGGGCCATCGAGGCCGGGCGCCTGCATGGCACGCTGATGGAAGGCATCTGGCTGCATATCGGCACGCCGGAAGCCATTGCCGAGGCGGAACTGGCCGTGCGCGAAAGCGCAGACTGAAACCCGATCCAGACGGCAGGCAGGACTGATGGCAGCGCGGATTTTCTCCATTCCGCCCTCGGCGGATTTTTCCCGGGAGCTGATCGCGGCGCTGGTGGACGGGCGGCTGATCGAGGGCTTCCGGCCGCTGGATGATCCGCTGCTGCTCTCCGATGTCACCCTCTATCTGCCGACCCGCCGTGCCGCCCGCGCCCTGCCCGCGCTGGTGCAGGAAATGTTCGGCGGCCGGCCCGTGCTGCTGCCGCGCATCCGCCCGCTGGGCGATGCGGATGAGGACCTGCAGCTTCTCTCCGCCCCCGGTGACGGCGAGGCGCTGCCACCCGAACTGCCGCCGCTGGAGCGCAAGCTGGCGATGACGCGGCTGGTGATGGGCTGGAAGGCGGCCCTGCGCCGTCAGGTTCTGGCCCTTGGCGAAGACGAGCCGCTGGGCCTTCCTGCTTCCGCCGCTGATGCCGCGTGGCTGGCCGGTGACCTCATCACCCTGATGGACGAGCTGGAAACCGAGGAAGCCGACTGGTCGGCGCTCGCCAGCCTCGTGCCGGAGGATCATGCCCGTTACTGGCAGGTGACGCTGGAATTCCTTGATATCGTGCGCCTTGCCTGGCCTGCTTATCTGGCCGAATGCGGCGCCATGGACCCCAAGGCCCGCCGGTCGGCGCTGATCCGGCGTGAGGCGGAGCGCCTGCGCCTCAACCCGCCCAAGGGCCCCGTGATCGCCGCCGGATCGACCGGCACCGTGCCCGCCACAGCCGAGCTGCTGAAAGCCATTGCAGACCTGCCGCAGGGCGCCATCGTGCTGCCGGGGCTGGACATGCGCATGGATGATGCCTCCTGGTCCGCCCTTGGCCGCGCCCCGCAGCGGCGGGTGAATGCAGGTAAAGCCGCACTGCCGCAGGACGAGCCCAGCGCCAACGGCCACCCGCAATATGGCCTGAAACAGCTGCTCGACCGGCTTGGTGTAGACCGGCGCGAGGTGACACCGCTCTGCCCGCCGGAAACACCGGAACTGGCCGCCCGCGAGGCGCTGGTGAGCGAAGCCCTGCGTCCGGCCTCCACCACCGACGCATGGACTTCCTTCCTGCAGCAGACCCCAGCGGAGGAGCGCAAGGCCGCGCTTGACGGGGTGGAACTGGTGATTGCCCGCAACGAGGCGGAAGAAGCCCTCAGCCTCGCCATTGCCCTGCGCGAGGCGGTGGAGCGCGGCGGGACGGCAGCCCTTGTCTCCCCCGACCGCCTGCTCGCCCGCCGCGTGGCGGAAGAGCTGGGCCGCTGGAACATCACCGTGGATGACAGCGCCGGACGCCCGCTCGACCAGACGCCGCCCGCCGTGCTGGCGATGCTGGCCGCGCGCCTTGCACTGGAAGGCTGCGCGCCGCTGGATCTTCTCGCCCTGCTGAAACATCCGCTGGCACGCCTCGGGCTGGAGACAAAAGACATCCGCTCCGCCGCCCGCTCGCTGGAACGCGGCGTCTTACGCGGGCCTGCGCCGAAATTCGGCTCACGCGGGCTGCCTGATGCGATTGCCGCCGCACGCCTTGCGGCCGAGGACGCCCATACGCCCCGCTGGAAGAAGCTGGTGGAAGAGGACTGGGCCGCAGTCAGTGACCTCGCCACCCGCCTCATCACGGCGCTGGAGCCGCTGGAATGCCTGCTGGAGCGGAAGGAGCCCATTCCCGTCGATGAACTCGCCCGTGCCCATGCAAGGGTGCTGCAACAGATTGCAGGCGACCCCACCGGCTCGGATGCGGAGCTTTACCGGGGCGAGACGGGCGATGCGCTGGCGCTGATGCTGACCGGGCTGATGGACAGCAGCCGTGCAGGCCTTGCCGTGCCTGCGCGCGAATGGCCCTCCGTCTTCGCAGCGCTGATTGCCGGAACCGCCGTGCGCCGCCGCCTGCCGGGGGATCCGCGGGTGCAGATCCTCGGCCCGATGGAAGCGCGCTTGCAGCGGCCGGACCTGGTCATTCTCGGCGGGCTCAACGAAGGCATCTGGCCGCAGCGCACCCGCAACGACCCATGGCTGAACCGCCCGATGAAGCGCGACATGGGGCTGGAGCCGCCGGAACGGCGCATCGGGGCTGGCGCCCATGACTTCGTGCAAGGGCTGGGCGCACGCCGGGTGATCCTCTCCCGCGCCAGCCGAGCCGATGGCGCCCCCACTGTGACCTCCCGCTGGCTGCAACGGCTGCTGACACTGGCCGGACCTGAGGCGGAAGCTGCCATGCTGGAACGCGGGCGGCGCTGGACGGAGCTCGCCGGCCTCCTCGATCTTGCCGAAGGGCCCGTCACCCCGGCGGAACGGCCTGCCCCGAAGCCGCCCCTGAGCGCAAGGCCGGTGCGCCTGTCCGTCACCGAAGTCGAACGGCTGGTGCGTGATCCTTATGCCATCTTTGCCCGCCGCATCCTCGGCCTTGAGCCGGTGGACCCCATCGGCGGCTCGCCGACGCTGGCGGACAAGGGCTCGATCATCCATGACGCGCTGGCGCTGTTCCTGTCCGAATGGCATGGGGATCTCGACCACAAGGCCGTGGCGCGGCTGGTCGAAATCGGCGCGGAGCTGTTTGCCCCGCTTGATGCCTTCCCCGCCATCCGCGCCCTGTGGTGGCCGCGTTTCCTGCGCATTGCCGAAGAGTTTGTCGCCTTTGAACGCCAGCGGGAACCCTCCATCCGCCAGCGTTTCCTCGAAATTTCCGGCGGTGTCGAGTTGACCCTGCCGGGTGCCGAATTCCGGCTCACGGGCCGCGCCGACCGCATCGACCTGATGCAGGACGGCACGCTGGCGGTAATCGACTACAAGACCGGCGCGGTGCCCAGCATCAAACAGGTGGAAGCGCTGCTCTCACCGCAGCTGCCGCTGGAAGTCGCCATGATCCGGCGCGGCGGCTTTGGCAGCGTGCCTGCGGGCGACCCGGTGTCCGACATGCTCTACATCGAGCTGAAAGGCGGGCGCACGGCACTGAAGGTGGAATCGCGCCAGCCGAAGGACCGCACCATCGAGGAACTGGCGGAAGATGCCTGGAAGCGGCTGGAACAGCTGGTGGCCGCCTATCAGGACGAGGGACGCGGCTATCTCTCCCGCGCAAGGGTGGAGAAGGAGCGCGACCTCAACGGCCCCTATGATCACCTTGCCCGGGTGAAGGAATGGGCCAGCGGTTCGGAGGACAGCGAATGAGCGGGCCGCAGATCCCCCTTGCAACGCTTCAGCGGCAGGACCTTGCCTCCCGGCCTCACGCCTCGGCCTGGGTGAGTGCCAATGCGGGCTCGGGCAAGACCTTCGTTCTCTCCCGCCGGGTGGTGCGCCAGCTGCTGGATGGCACCGATCCCTCGCGCATTCTGTGCCTCACCTTCACCAAGGCCGCCGCTGCCGAGATGGCAACCCGTGTGTTCAAGATCCTCGGCCAATGGATCGCCTTGAGCGATGATGAGCTGGCAAAGGAAATTGCCGCCATCGATGGAACGCCCCCCTCCCGCGCCCGCCTTGCCGGGGCACGGCGGCTGTTCGCGCAGGCGCTGGAAACACCGGGCGGGCTGAAGATCCAGACCATCCACGCCTTCTGCGAGGCGCTGCTGCACCAGTTTCCGCTGGAAGCCAATGTGGCCGGGCATTTCTCGGTGCTCGACGACCGGCTGGCGGCAGAACTGATGGCGGAAGCCCGCGCCTTCGTGCTGCATGCCGCAGAAACCGCGCCGGAAAGCCCGCTGGGCGCGGCCCTGCAACGGCTGATCGGCCTGATGCCGGATGCGGCTGTCGAGGAGGTCCTGGCCGAGGCCATCAACCGCCGCGATGCCTTGCGCAACTGGATCGTCAGCGCCGGAGATCTGGACGCGGCACTCGATAGCCTTGCGCGGGATTTCGGGCTGGAACCGGAGGCAAGCCTTGAGGCGCTGGAGGAGGAGCTTCTGGAAGGCCGCCTCATCCGCGATCCGCTGGCCGTTGCCGAAGCGCTGCGGCAGGGCACCAAGACCGATGGCGACAAGGCGGACCTTCTGGCCGCTGCCGCTGAAGGACTGAAGCCCGGCGGCGATCCCGCCGCCTTCCGTCACAACTGGCTGCGGGCATTCTTCACGCAGGCCATGGAACCGGCGAAGCGCCTGTGCACGGCTGGCGTCACCAAGCAGTTTCCGCAAGTGGCAGAGGCCATGCTGGCCGAGCAGGCCCGGCTTGTGGCCCTGCTGGACAAGCGCCGGGCCATCGTCACGCTGGAAGGCACTGCCGCCATCTTCCGCCTCGCTGATGGCGTCATCGGCCATTACGAGGCGGGCAAGGCCCGGCGCGGGTTGCTGGACTTTGAAGACCTCGTGGTGCGTGCCGCCAATCTTCTGGCCAACAGCGATGCAGCCCAGTGGGTGCAGTTCAAGCTGGATCAGGGCCTTGACCACATTCTGGTGGACGAGGCGCAGGACACCAGCCCCCGGCAGTGGCAGGTGATCCGCTCGCTGGCGGAGGAATTCTTCTCCGGCGAAGGCGCAAGACGCGGCCCGCGCACCATCTTCGCCGTGGGCGACGAGAAGCAGTCGATCTATTCCTTTCAAGGCGCCGTGCCCGCCTATTTCGACGAGATGCGCCGCTATTTCGACAAGCGCGCCGGCCAGGCGGACCAGCCGTTCCATCCGGTGGAGCTGCAGCTGTCCTTCCGCTCGACGCCGGATGTGCTGGGCGCGGTGGACCGGGTGTTCCTGCCCGCCGAAGCCCATGTCGGCCTGTCGCAGGAGGTGAAGCCCCCGGTGCATGAGGCGATCCGCCGGGATCCGGGGCTCGTTGAAATCTGGCCTCTGGAAGAGCCGCTGGAAAACGAAGAACCGGAGGACTGGACCTTGCCGGTGGACCATCTGGGCACCGGATCACCCATGCTGCGGGTGGCCAGGCGCATTGCCGCCACCTTGCGCCAGTGGATGGATGAGGGCACCGCTGGGCCCGGCGACGTGATGATCCTGGTGCGCAAGCGCGGGCCCTTCGTGGAAGCACTGAACCGGGAGATGAAACGGCTTGGCGTGCCTGCCGCAGGCAGTGACCGGCTGGTGCTGACCGAGCATATTGCGGTGATGGATCTGGTCGCCCTTGGCCGCTTCATGCTGCTGCCCGAAGACGACCTGTCGCTGGCCGCCGTGCTGAAGAGCCCGCTGTTCGGCCTTGATGACGATGCCCTGCTGGAAATTGCCCGCGATCCGGTGGAACGGCTGCGCCCCGGCACCCTTTGGCAGGGGCTTTTGAAGAAGGCGCTAGACGGCAACCGCTGGGACCATGTGCGCCAGCAGCTGGAAGCCTGGCGGGCAAGGGCCGACTTCATGCCGCCCTTCGAGTTCTACGCAAGGCTGCTGTCCGTCGATGGCGGGCGGCGGGCCTTCCGGGGCCGCATGGGGCCTGAAGTGGACGACGTGCTGGACGAGTTTCTGGCCCTGGCCATGGGCTATGAGCAGACCGGCATTCCCGGCCTTGAAGGCTTTCTTGCCTGGCTCGCCGCTGCTCCCACCGAGATCAAGCGCGAGCTGACAAATGCCGCCGGACTTGTGCGCATCATGACTGTGCACGGCTCCAAGGGGCTGGAAGCACCGATTGTCATTCTGGTGGACCCCTGCAATGCCCCCGTCAGCAGCCATCACGACCCGTCCTTCCTGCCCTTCAAGCCGAAGGATGACGCAGAACAGGCCCCCGCACTGGTGTGGCTGCCGGTGAAGGCAGAGCGCATGGGCTGGCAGACTGCGGCCATCGACAAGTTCCGCGCCAGCGCCGCCGAAGAATACCGGCGCCTGCTCTATGTGGCCATGACCCGCGCCGAGGACCGGCTGATCGTCTGCGGCTGGCAGCCTGCCAAGGGCCCCAAAGAAGGCTGCTGGTATGATCTGGCCGCCAGCGCGCTGAAGCCGGAAGCCGAGGAAGTGACCGCCCCCGATGGCACCGTCACCGCCTGGCTGTGGCGCAAGCCCGGCACGGATCCGGCTGCTCCCTTGAAAAAGCACAGTGCCCACGCTGAGCCTGAAGCGGAAAAACCCGCCGCCCCTGTGCCGGAGTGGCTGACCCGCCCGGTGACGCCGCCCGCCCGCATGCCCCGGCTTCAGCCCTCCCGCGTGTTTGACGCGATGGAGATGAAGGAGGGCATCGAGGCGCCGGACGGGCTTTCCGCGCTGGAAGCACACCGGCAGGCGGAGGCCTATCCGCTGGAGCGCGGCCGTCTGCTGCACCGGCTGCTGGAACTGCTGCCGGATCTGCCTGAAGCCGAACGCGCGGCTGCCGGGCAGCGCTTTGTCGCAACCTCCCTGCCCGCCCGTTTTGCCGCCCGCAAGGACGAGCTGCTGGGCGAGGTGATGGCCATTCTGGAAGACCCGGATCTTGCTCCCCTCTTTGCCCCCGGCGGGCGGGCGGAGGTGCCCATCTCCGGCCATATGGTGACGGCGGACGGGGTGACGGCCTCTGTGTCCGGCCAGATCGACCGGCTGGTGGTGCGCCCGGACGAGGTGCTGATTGCCGATTACAAGACCAACCGGCACGTGCCGGCCGATGCTTCAGGCATTCCGCCGGACTATCTCGCTCAGCTTGCCGTCTACCGGCGGCTGGTTTCGGACATCTATCCGGACCGCAAGGTGACGGCCGCCCTGCTGTGGACCAGCGCGCCGAAGCTGATGCCAGTCCCCGGCGATGCACTGGACGCAGTGCTGGCAAACCTGAAGAGCACGGGCCAGATTACTTGACGCAGAAGGCCCGCCTTCCTACGTTCGGGACAACGCAACAAGGTGAGTCCGGGCAAACGCCCGTTTCAAGGGACCACCGCATGGAAAGTGAACGCAAATGGCTACCACCGCAGTCACCGACGCCAGCTTCGATGCCGACGTCCTCAAGTCGTCCGAGCCGGTCGTGGTTGATTTCTGGGCCGAGTGGTGCGGCCCGTGCAAGATGATTGCCCCGGCTCTTGAGGAAATTTCCGAAGAGCTGGCAGGCCAGGTGAAGATCGCCAAGATCAACATCGACGAGAACCAGGCCATGGCCGTCAAGTATGGCGTGCGCTCCATCCCGATGCTCGTCATGTTCAAGAACGGCGAGCCGATGGCTGTTCAGGTTGGCGCTGCTCCCAAGAGCAAGCTGTCCGACTGGATCAAGAGCGCCCTCTGATCCCGCAGCTCCTTTTCCCGCCGCACGCCATGCCCCTGCGCGCAGAGGTTGGCAGCGGCGGCGGGAATGGATAAAGACAGCCGCAGGCCGCTTTCAGCCACGGGCAAGGATCGGGTGAGACGTTTCCCCAGCGGAAACACGCCCTGCCTGACGGTGAAACGGCCTGCGTTTTCATATTCGCAGACCCAATTGATGGAACCCAGATGACCGACGAGAACAAGACCCCCGAAGCGGAAAACGAAGCAGCCGCTGCGCCCGAGGCCGGGACCACCGTCGATCCCATTGAGGCTCTCCAGGCGGAGAACGCGGAGCTGAAGGACCGTGCGCTGCGCGTCATGGCCGAAATGGAAAACCTGCGCCGCCGCACGGAAAAGGAAATCAAGGACACCCGCGTCTATGCCGTGACCGGCTTTGCCCGCGACATCCTGACCGTGTCCGACAATCTGCGCCGCGCGCTGGACGCCCTGCCCGCTGACGCCCGCGAGAGCGCCGATGCCGGCCTGACCGCCCTGATCGAAGGCGTGGAAATGACCGAGCGCGAGCTGCTGAACCAGCTCGACAAGCACGGCGTCAAGAAACTGGACCCGGCAGGCCAGAAGTTCGATCCGAACTTCCATCAGGCCATGTTCGAAGTGCCCAACACCGAAGTGCCGAACAACACCGTCGTGCAGGTGGTGCAGGCCGGTTACGTCATCGGCGACCGCGTGCTGCGCCCGGCTCTCGTTGGCGTGTCCAAGGGCGGCCCCAAGGAAGCCCCGCAGGCCGGCCAGACAGGTGGCCAGACCGGCGGCGTCGACACAACGGCCTGATCCCGAGGCACGAGCGCAACCGTGTCAGGAGGCGGCACCTTGCAGGGGCCGCCTCTTTCGCTTTGGTGCTGCCCTTGGGCACGGTAAACTCACACGATGAGCGACACTGATTCCCTGCTGGTCACCGCAACACCGCAGCTGAACGCCCGCGTTGGGGCATGGCTGGATCATCTGGGCGATGAGCGGCGCCTCGCAGACAAGACGCTGGTTGCCTATGAGCGCGACGTGCGCCAGTTCCTGCGGTTTCTGACAGGCCATCTGGGCGGGGCGCCGGATCTCAAGGATGTGCAGGATTTGAAGCCTGCCGACTTCCGCGCCTTCATGGCCCGCCGCCGCACCGGCGGAACGGGCAGCCGCTCGCTGGCGCGCGGCCTTGCCGGCATCCGGTCCTTTCTCGGCTTTCTGGAACGCAAGGGCGAGGTGAATGCTGCGGCAGCCGGTGCCGTGCGCGCGCCGCGCCAGCCCCGCTCCCTGCCCAAGCCACTCACCGCCTCTGATGCCACCGCCGTTGCCTCCGGTGACCTGGCGATGGAAAGCGAGGCCTGGATCGAGGCCCGCAATGCCGCGGTGCTGACACTGCTCTATGGTTGCGGGTTGCGCATTTCCGAGGCCCTGTCGATCACCGGGCGCAATGCGCCGCGCACAGGTACGCGCAGCCTTCGCATCATGGGCAAGGGCGGCAAGGAACGGGTGGTGCCGGTGCTGCCGGTCGTCTGCGAGGCCGTGGAGGCCTATCTCAAGCTCTGCCCCTACACGCCGGAGCCCAACGGGCCGTTGTTCTTTGGTGCACGCGGAGGACCGCTCAATCCGCGCCTGATCCAGCTGGCCATGGCAAAGCTTCGTGGAGCGCTCGGCCTGCCGGACAGCGCCACGCCGCATGCCCTGCGTCATTCCTTCGCAACCCATCTTCTGGCCGGGGGCGGGGACCTGCGTACAATTCAGGAGCTTCTGGGCCACGCAAGCCTTTCCACCACCCAGATTTATACGGAAGTGGATGCGGCACGGCTGCTGGAGGCCTATGACAAGGCTCACCCGCGAAAATAAAATAAAAGAATGCCTTGCATAAGCCTCATTCTCCCGTCACAGTAAGTCATCGTCTTTTTGGGCCTGACTTGGCTGTTTGCGGTGTCAACGATATCGACCCGCCAAATCTTTCTTCGAAAAATCCGGCGATGTATCGACGCCTGTCCTGCGGGGCGGGTATGACTCTTTTTGCAAGGTACTATCATCATGAAAACTGGAACCGTAAAGTTCTTCAACACCCAGAAGGGCTTCGGCTTCATCCAGCCGGACAACGGCGAGCGCGATGTGTTCGTTCACATCAGTGCCGTCGAGCGTTCTGGCATCGGCCACCTCAATGAAGGTCAGAAGGTCAGCTTCGAGCTGGAAACCGACCGTCAGGGCCGCAGCGCCGCTGCCAACCTGCAGATCGCCTGATTTCAGGCGGAAGCGCCCCCTGCGCCAGCCTGAAAGGGCACGGCAGCAGACCTGCTTCCTCTGCACGTGACAAGGACCGGGCATCCATGGGGTGCCCGTTTCTGCATTCAGCGTGGCGCAAGCCTGTATCTGCGGCGTTTCTGTTGACCGGCAGCTCTGCCCGAATGGGGACTGTCCGGGCCAAGGAAACCTTCCCCGCAGTTCAGCAGACAGCGCGGAACGTCATGTATCGGACCCGGAAAAACCGGTCAGAACTGGCGCGCCACAAAGAAAGTTCGGGCTCGCAGCATTTTTTTGCGCCCAAGGGGGTGCAATTTGCGCGGAACCTGTTAGGTTGCGCCACTTCTCGTGCCATATGGCTTTAGGTCTAACCCCTGCTGCCCTCACATGAGTGCTGCGGCGCAGGCAACGTCAGGATTTACCTTGCAGGTACTCGTTCGCGACAACAACATCGAGCAGGCGCTCCGCGTCCTGAAGAAGAAGCTGCAGCGCGAGGGCGTGCTGCGTGAGATGAAGGCGCGCCGCTCCTTCGAAAAGCCGTCCGAAAAGCGCGTCCGTGAAAAGGCCGAAGCTGTTCGCCGCGCCCGCAAGGCTGCGCGCAAGCTCGCCCAGCGCGAAGGCCTGATCGCAGGTCCGAAGCGCAAGGCCGCCGCAGGTCCGCGCCGCTAATTGCCGATCTGCCGGATGGAAGCATCTGGCAGGGCATCTCCGGACAGCCGGATGAAAAGACCCCTGACTGACACGGGATGATCCCGTTGCCAGCGGGGGTTTTTCTTTTGCCCGTCACACCCTGTGCCCTTTCCTGCCAATCCGTTAACGCAACGTTAATGCGCAGGCTTCAGGCTGAGGACAGGAGGACGTGATGTTCAACACTGGCCTTGCCGCCCTGGCGCTCATGACCGGTCTTTTCATCCTGCCCGTTGTGCCCGCCACAGCGCAGGAGCAGCGCAGCTATTGCCCGATTCCCGAGCATGGAACCTGGGTCACCCGTGGCGCCAAGCCAAGAGAGCTGACGCAGATCGAGGTCACCAGCCGCTGCGAGGACGACCGTGTGTTCATTCGCGCGCGCGCCTTCACCTCCTGCATCCCCCGCGACTGCAAATGGGGCTGGACCGAGGCCTTCTACAGGGCGGATGGCAGCCTGAGAGTGGAACTCAAGGGCTTCTATGGCATGCGCATCATCGATATGCGCATGTTCGGGGACCAGCGGATGGAAGCAACCGTGATTGCCGATCCTCATGATCCACGTCTCGTGGAGACGATCACCACCCATATGCTGACACGCCGCAGATAGGCAGCCAGCCTCTTGCGAAGGCTCCGGGGGCTTCCTAGACTTCTCCTTGCAAGCGCAAGAGGGGAGAGCGGCGATGGACTTTTCGATTGGCGATCTGGCACGGCTGAGCGGCGTCAAGGTACCGACCATCCGCTATTATGAGCAGGCAGGCCTGCTGCCGCCGCCGGTGCGCACGGAAGGTAACCAGCGCCGCTTTGGCCAGCCGGATCTGGAGCGGCTGCAATTCATCCGCCATGCCCGCGATCTCGGCCTGCCGATGGAGGCCATCCGTGATCTGCTGGAGCTGAGCGCCCACCCGGAAGCCCCCTGCAACCGCGCCGACGAGATCGCCGCGACCCAACTCAAGGCCGTGCAGGACAAGATTGCCCGCCTCAAGCGGCTGGAATCCGAACTCAAGCGCATCGTCGCCGCCTGCGGACATGATCATGTGGTGGCCGACTGTCAGGTGCTACGCGCGCTCGGCAATCACGCCCTTTGCGCCAGCGACCACTGATCAGAAGCGGCACCCCGTCACCAGGCTCAACCAGTACGATACATGAAGTTGCATTTCTTTTAGGCAAGAGCCGTTCTGGGCCTGAAAAGCCATCGACAGCGGCAGAAACTTCATCTAGCACTCGGATTAATCGATTAATCAGGTGCCCGCAGGATGAACGCCCCCCGGTCACGGCCAAACCTCACCCAGATCGCCGCGCTGCTGGATGTCTCAGCGGCAACGGTGTCGAATGCGCTGTCCGGCAAGGGCCGCGTTTCGGCTGAACTGGCAGAGCGGATCCGGACAAAGGCGGCCGAACTCGGCTATATGCCCAGCCAGGCGGGACGGGCACTGCGCACCGGCCGGTCGCAGGTTCTGGGCCTCGTGCTGCCGGACATCGCCAATCCCCTGTTCCCGCAGATCGCACAGGCCATCGAGCATGCGGCCGCTGCTGCCGGCTATGGCGTGCTCATCGCCGACTCGCGCGGTGATGCGGCCATGCAGACACAGGCGATCACCCGCCTTCAGGACCGGGGCGTGGACGGCATCATCATCGTGCCGCGCCGGGGCACGCGGATCATCAGCACCGGCAGCCCGGTAGCGGTGATCGACAGCCCCTCCACCCCCGGCAACACGGTTTCGGCCGACCACTGGCAGGGTGGTGCGCTGGCCGGCGCCCATCTTGCAGCCCTCGGCCACAGGGACGTGGTGATCATCGGCAGCAATCCGGCCTCCAACGTGCAGAACGACCGGGTGGGCGGCATCCGCTCCGCCCTCGGGCCGGACCGGCGGGTTGAGGTGCTGTGGATCGAACCGCATGAAGCCCTGCATGGACCGGGTGCAAGCCTTGGGCTCGCGGCCCGTGTGGCGGAAGGCTTCACCGCCTTTGCCGCCCTCTCCGATCTTCAGGCCCTGCGCGCCCTCACCGAGCTGCAGCAGGCAGGACTGCGTGTACCGCAGGACGCCAGCCTCACCGGCTTTGACGATCTCATCTGGTCCTCCGCCATCACGCCGGCCATCACCAGCGTGCGGATGGACATGCCCGCCATTGCGGAAGAGGCTATCCAGGCCCTCCTCCGCCTCATCGAAAGCCAGGACACGGGGACTGCTCCGCGCGACCCGGGCATTGCCCGCGCCAGCCGCCCCAGCGTGCCCATGAGCCTGGTGGTCCGCCAGACCTGCGGCCCATCCCCCCGCATAACCGCAGAACAACAACAGACACCAGCAGGAGACAGCCAATGACCGTTAAACGGATGCTCTGCGCGGCCACCGCGCTTGCCCTGACCATGGGCGCAGCCGCTGCCCAGGACAAGACCCTGACAATCTCCGTCTATGCCTTTGCGCAGGACGAGTTCAAGGAACTGCTCTACACGCCCTTTGAAGAGAAATGCGGCTGCAAGCTGGTGGTGGAGACCGGCAACAGCGTCGAGCGTCTTGCGAAGATGGAAGCCAACATGGCCAATCCGGTGGTGGATATGGCCGTCGTTTCCATGGCCGATGCGCTGGCCGCTTCCCGCAAGGGCCTGATCGACAAGATCGAGACCGCCAAGCTGTCCAACTTCGACAAGCTTTATGACATCGCCAAGGACCCGAATGGCGACGGCATGAGCGTTGGCTACACCTTCTATGCCACGTCGATCGTCTATCGCACCGACAAGATGACCATCCGCTCCTGGGCCGACCTGCTGAAGGACGAATATGTCTCCCATGTCGCCTTCCCGAACGTGACCACCAATCAGGGCCCGCCGGCGCTGTACATGCTGGGCGAAGCCCTCGGCAACAACACGCCGGATCTGAAGGGCCCGATCGAGGCCGTTGGCGCCAAGAAGGACGAAATCGTCACCTTCTACGTCAAGTCCTCCCAGCTGGTGCAGCTGATGCAGCAGGAAGAGATCTGGGCTGCCCCCATCGGCCGCTTCTCCTGGGCGCCCTTCACCAAGCTCGGCCTGCCGCTGGCATGGGCGATGCCCGATGAAGGTCAGACCGGCGGCATGAACGTGATGGTGCTGACCAAGGGCTCCAAGAACCAGGATCTGGCGCTGCAGTTCATGGACTACTGGCTCTCCACCGAAGTGCAGACCAAGCTTGCCGAAAAGCTGGTCGACAGCCCGGCCAACAAGGAAGTGACCGTTTCCCCGGCCATCGCCGACAACATCACCTTCGGCGAAGAAACGGCTGAGACCCTGAAGCTGATGCCGTCCGCCACCATTCTGGACAACCGCGACGCCTGGCTAACGGAGTGGAACGCCAAGGTCGCCCAGTAAGGCCCGGCTTCCGAACCAGCATTGGCAGCTTCGCGCTGCCGGACGAATGCCTCCCAAGGCTGGGGGTGCGGCGGGCGGGCTCCGCTCTGCCGCCGCACCCCGACTTTTTCTCCCTCCAGAAGCTAAGGCGGACATCATGTTCCAGAACCGGGCGGAAGCTCTGGCACTTGCGCTGCCTGCGGCGCTCTTCGCGGCCGTGGTCTTTCTCGTGCCTGTCGTGCTGCTGCTGTCGGAGGGCTTCCGCTCCGCCGAAGGCTGGACGCTGTCGGCCTACACGGATTTCTTTTCGCAGCCGCTGAACCAGACGGTTTTCCTGCGCACGCTGAAGCTGGGGGCGATGGTCACCGTGGTGGCCGCCGTCATCGGCTATGCCGCAGCCTATGCCATCGTCACCCTGCCGCCGGGCTCCAAGGGCCGCGTCACGGGGCTGATCGTGCTGCCGCTGATGATCTCGCCGGTGGCCCGCACCTATGCCTGGATTGTCATTCTGGGGCGCACCGGCATCGTCAATCAGGCGCTGCAGGGCATCGGCCTGACGGATGGCCCCTTGCGCATCCTCTTCACCGAGACTGCCGTCTTCATCGGCCTGTTGCAGCTGTTCCTGCCCTTGATGATCCTGTCGCTGATCAGCGCGCTGGAGAACCTGCCGCGTGATGCCGTGCCTGCCGCAAGGGTGCTGGGGGCCAACTGGTTCCAGGTGTTCTGGAAGGTGATCCTGCCGCTCTCCCGCGAGGGGCTGGTGGTTGGCGGCACGCTGGTCTTCACCGGATCGCTCACCGCCTACATCACCCCGGCCATCCTCGGCGGCTCCAAGGTGCTGATGCTGGAAACCCTGCTCTACCAGCAGGTCACCGTCGCAGGCAATTTTGTTGCCGCCAGCGTCATCGCCCTCATCCTCATCGTCATGAGCTTTGCCGCCAACATCCTGTTGCGCCGCATTGCCACGGCCCGGAGCAAGTCATGACCCAGAGACTGTCCAGCTGGATCATCCTGACGCTGGTGCTGACCTTCCTCATCGGTCCGTTCTTCATCATCGTCGCCGCGTCCTTTTCTGCCGGCGAGACCCTGGCCTTTCCGCCGCAGGGCTTTTCCTTCCGCTGGATCGCAAAGGTCTTCACGGTGGAGAGTTTCCAGCAGAGCTTCGTCACCTCGATGATCCTCGCCATTGGCGGCACCCTGTCGGCGCTCGTTCTGGGCGTGCCTGCGGCCTATGCCATGTCGCGCTACCGGCTGCCGGGGGCGGAGACCGTGCGCTTCATGGTGTCGATGCCCATCATCGTGCCCGGCATCATTGTCGGCCTTGCCCTGCTGCGCTATTTCGTGCTGCCCATCGGCCTGTCGATCAGCCTGGCGCTGTTCGTCGCCCATACGGCGCTGGTGCTGCCCTATGCGGTGCGGGTGGTGTCCGCCAGCCTTGCGAACCTGCGTTCCGACATGGAGGAGGCGGCCGTGCTGCTCGGCTCCTCACGGCTCGGCGCTTTCTTCCGGGTGGTGCTGCCCAACATTCGCGGCGGTATTCTCTCCGCCTTCATCCTCGGCTTCGTGACGAGCTTCAATCAGGTGCCGGTGTCGCTGTTCCTTTCCGGCCCCGGCGTGCGCACCCTGCCCATCGACATGCTGGGCTACATGGAGATCGTCTTCGATCCCTCCATTGCCGCCCTGTCGTCGCTGCTCGCCTTCCTGTCCATCGGCATCGTCTTTGCCGCCGAACGTTTCCTGGGGTTCTCACGCTATGTCTGACGCCACCTATCTGACCCTGGACAAGCTGTCGCTCGCCTATGGCAAGACCACGGCCGTGGAGAGCCTTGACCTTACCATCCGGCGCGGCGAACTCCTCGCCCTGCTAGGCCCGTCCGGCTGCGGCAAGACGACAACCATGCGCGCCATTGCCGGGCTGATGCCGGTGCAGTCGGGCCGCATCGTGCTGGATGGCCGCGACATCACCCGCGTGGGCGCGAACAAGCGCGAGATCGGCCTCGTCTTCCAGTCCTACGCCCTGTTCCCACATCTGACGGTGTTCGAGAATGTCGCCTTCGGGCTGCGGCTGAAGGGCATGAGCGGCGAGGCGCTGAAGCAGACGGTGGAGGCCGGGCTCAAGACCGTGGGCCTGTCCGCCTTTGCCGCTCGCAAGACGCCGGAGCTTTCCGGCGGCCAGCAGCAGCGTGTGGCGCTGGCCCGCTCGCTGGTGATGCAGCCCAAGCTCCTGATGCTGGACGAGCCGCTGTCCAACCTTGACGCCCGCCTGCGCCTTGAAATGCGCACGGAGCTGCAGCGCGTGCAGAAGGAAAGCGGCGTAACGATGATCTTCGTCACCCATGATCAGGTGGAAGCCCTTGCTCTCGCCGACCGCATCGTCGTCATGCGCAATGGCGCCATCGAACAGATTGGCACGCCGGAGGAGATCTACAATCACCCGGCTTCCAGCTTCGTCGCCGATTTCGTCGGCTTCGAAAACATCGCCCGCATCGACGGCAACAGGCTGGTGACGGACGCAGGCGCTCTGGAAGTGTCCGGCCCGCTGCCGCAGGCGGCCGGCCTTGCCTGGCGGCCCCGCGCCATCCAGCTTGAAACGGGGCCGCACAAGGGCATCGTGCGCGGCGTATCCTTTGCAGGCAGCGCCCGCGAATATGTGCTGGAAACACCGCTGGGGCTGGTAAAAGCCGAAACAGACGCCGCCCTTCCCGCCCATGCGCTGGGGGCCAGCCTTGCCTTCGACATGCCGGTTTCCGGCGCGGCGGAACTCAACAGGTTCGGATAGACCATGGGTGTGTGGATCGACACGGATATGGGCTTTGACGACATCGCGGCCATTGTGACCGTGATGGATGCAGGGCTTGAGGTGGACGGCATTTCGCTGGTCTTCGGCAACACGCCGCTGGATCAGGTGCGCCGCAACGCTGCGGGCGCGGCTTCGGCCTTCGGCTGGCGCGTGCCCTTGCACAGCGGCCTTGCCCGCCCCGTCATGGGCCAGATGGAGACGGCGGAGGCCATTCTCGGCGCAACCGGCATTCCGACGATTGGTCTCACCGTGCCGCAGGATCAGCCGCTGCCGGAAGGCGATGGCTTTGCAGCACTCTGTGACTGGCTGGAGAGCGCCCCTGCCCCCCGCCGCATTCTGGCGCTGGGGCCGCTGACGAACCTTGCGGCGCTGGCGCTCGCCCGCCCTGCCCTTGCTGCGCGCATTGACGAGCTGGTGTGGATGGGCGGCGGGCTGACGAAAGGCAACCACACCGCCTCTGCCGAATTCAACGCCTATGCCGACCCCGAGGCCGTGGCCATTGTACTGGCGCAGGGACTGCCGCTGAAGATGGTGGACCTCGATTTCTGCCGCCAGATCCTCGCAAGCCCCGAGGACGCTGCCCCCGTGCGGGCCGCAGGCGGGCGTAACGCAGCGCTTCTGGCAGACATGCTGGAAGGCTTCATCGCCATCGCCACCAGCCGGGGACGGCCCGCCATGGCGCTCTACGATCCGGCAGTTGCTGCCATCTTCGCCCGGCCGGAACTCGCCACCTTCACCCCGGCGCACATCGCCATGGAAACGGCCGGTCAGCACACGCGCGGGCGCACCGTGGTGGAAACCCGCGCCACCCATGCCCGCTTCAACGCCGCCTATGCCTGTGCCTGCGATGTGGACGCCGTGCGAGGCATGATCCTCACCGCCTTGACGCGGGAGGCAGCCCGGCCATGACCACACACCAGACACGCGAGCCCTTCGATCTTGCAGATCCTGCCCTTCGCCTGCGCGCCGTTGCTGCTGCCAGAGGCGATGCCCCGTTTGACCGGCTGATCGTCAACGCCACCCTTATCGACATGGTGACCGGCGAGCGCCGCGCCGCCGATGTGGGGCTGACGGGGCCGCTGATTGCTTCCGTCCACGCCCCCGGCAGCCGCAGCGATGCCACGGACATCATCGACGCGCAGGGCGGCTATCTCTCCCCCGGCCTCATCGACACGCATATGCATGTCGAAAGCTCCATGATGACACCCGCCGCCTATGCCGCAGCCGTTGTGCCCCGGGGCGTCACCACCGCCGTGTGGGACCCGCATGAATTCGGCAATGTGCACGGGCTTGCGGGTGTCGATGCTGCCCTTGCCGCCAGCGCCGGTCTGCCGCTGCGCTTTGCCGTGCTCGCCCCTTCCTGCGTGCCTTCCGCGCCGGGGCTGGAGCTGGCTGGCGCTGATTTCGGGCCTGAAGAAATCGCCGCCCTGCTCGCCCGCCCCGGCATTGCCGGGATTGCGGAAGTGATGAACATGCGCGGCGTCATCGCGGGCGAGCCGCGCATGACCGGCATCGTGCAGGCTGGGCTTGCCGCCGGAAAGCCGGTCTGCGGCCATGCGCGCGGCCTCACCGGCCAGGACCTTGCCGCCTTCATGGCCGCCGGTGTCACCTCCGATCATGAGCTGACTTCTGCCGCTGACCTGATGGAAAAACTGCGTGCCGGGCTCTCCATCGAGCTGCGCGGCTCCCACGATCATCTGCTGCCGGAGTTCGTGGAGGCCCTGAACACGCTCGGCCATCTGCCGCAGACCGTGACGCTCTGCACCGATGACGTGTTCCCCGATGACCTTGCGAAGGCCGGCGGCCTTGATGACGTGGTGCGGCGGCTGGTGCGCTATGGCCTCAAGCCCGAATGGGCCCTGCAGGCGGCAACGCTCAACGGCGCAAGACGCCTTGGCCGCGAGGATCTGGGCCTCATCGCCGCCGGGCGCCGGGCCGACCTCGTCCTCTTCGCGGACCTTGAGACCTTTGCCGCCCGGCAGGTGATCGTCAGCGGTAAAGTGGTGGCTCGGGACGGACAGATGCTGGCAGAGCTGCGCTCTGAGACCCTCTCCAACTCTCTCTCTGGCCTGCGCGGATCGATGAAGGTTAGCCAGCTAAATCCCGATGATTTCCGTGTCCCGGCCGCAGGCTCCCGCGTCAAACTCGCCACGATCGACCGGCCCCGTTTCACCCGATGGGGCACGGTGGAGGCAGACGTGCGCGGCGGTTTTGTGGTGCCGCCGGAGGAGACAACGCTGATCGCCGTTGCCCACCGGCATGGCCGGGCGGACAGCCGTCCGCGCGTCGGTTTCCTGCGCGAATGGGGCCGCTGGAACGGCGCCTTTGCCACCACTGTTTCCCATGACAGCCATAACCTGACGGTCTTTGGCGGCAGTGCCGAAGACCTCGCCATGGCCGCCAATGCGGTGATCGAGGCAGGCGGCGGCATGGCCGTGGCTTCCAATGGCAAGGTGCTGGCCGTGCTGCCCCTGCCGCTTTCCGGCCTTGTGTCGGACGCCCCGCTGGGCGAAGTGGCCGAAGGCTTTGCCCGCATCCGCACCGCCATGGACGAGGTTGTCACCTGGCAGCCGCCCTATCTCGTGTTCAAGGCCTGTTTCGGCGCCACGCTGGCCTGCAATGCAGGACCGCATCAGACCGACCGGGGCATTGCCGATGTGGAGACCGGGCACGTGCTGGAGTCTCCCGTTCTCGAAATCCTGAGCTGACAGGGAAAGCCAGCCATGAGCGACCTGATCGACGCTGACCTTCCGTTTCTGACGGACCTGCGCCGCAGCCTGCACGCCCACCCGGAGCTGGGCTTTGAGGAAGAGCGCACCAGCGCCATCGTTGCGAACCTGCTGGAAGAGGCGGGGCTGGAGGTGCACAGGGGCCTTGGCGGCACCGGCGTTGTCGGCACCCTGCGCTGCGGCAACGGCCCGCGCAGCATTGGCCTGCGCGCCGACATGGATGCGCTCGCCATGCCGGAAACCGCAGACCGGCCATGGAAATCCACCGTCCCCGGCAAGATGCACGCCTGCGGCCATGATGGCCACACCACCTTGCTGCTGGGTGCGGCACGGGCGCTGGCGAAAACGCGCAATTTCTCCGGCACGGTGCATTTTATCTTCCAGCCCGCCGAAGAAGGCAGGGGCGGGGCAAAGCGCATGGTGGAGGACGGCCTCTTCCGCCTGTTCCCCTGTGATGCGGTCTATGGCCTGCACAACATGCCGGGGCTGGACCCGGACGAGATGGCCGTTGTGGAAGGCCCGCAGCTTGCCTCGTCCGACAGCTGGCGCGTCACCTTCCGGGGCACCGGCACCCATGGCGCCAAGCCGCATCTGGGCCGCGATCCCATCACTGCCGCTGGAGCTTTCCTCTCCGCCTTGCAAACCATTCCGGGCCGCGTTGTCGATCCGCTGCAGCCTGCTGTCGTCAGCGCATGTTCCGTTCAGGCAGGCGACCCCAAGGCGCTGAATGTCATCCCGGATCTGGTGGAGATCGGCGGCACGGCCCGCGCCTATTCGCCGGAGGTGCGCGATCAGCTGGAGGCGGAGATCGGCCGTCTGGCGCAGGGCACGGCGCAGATGTTCGCCATTGCTGCAGACTATACCTATACCCGCCGCATTCCGCCGGTGATCAACGATCCGGACGCAACGCAGCGGGCACTTGGCGCGGCGCGGGATGTGTTTGGCTCCAAGGTGCGCACCGCCTTCCCGCCCTCCACGGCAGGCGATGATTTCGCTTACTTTGCCGGTGAAGCACCCGGCTGCTATGTCTGGCTCGGCAATGGCCCGGCGGTGGATGGCGCGCTGCATCACAACACGGCCTATGACTTCAACGACGCGGCCATCGGCCCGGGCGTGCGCTTCTGGGTGCGGCTGGTGGAACGGGAGCTTTCCGGTGAGGCCGCCCATGACTGAGCCGCACCGGCCCGCACTTGAGCCTCATGCGTTCTGGCAGGAATTGCATGCGCCCGGCAGCTTCCCGGTCAACATTGGCCATCGCACCTTCTTCCCGGCAACGCTGGCCAACGGCGAACAGCTGCGCCTGCCGATCCGCCCGCTGGCCGATGGCAAGCACGCGCTGGCCTCGCTCATCGTCAATCAGGCGGGCTTTGCCGTTCTGGATGCACTGGCGCAAGGGCTTGCGGAGAGGCTCGCGCCTTTCGCCCCCGATGTGGTGGTGGGCCTGCCGACGCTGGGCCTGACGCTCGCCGCCGAGACCGCCCGCAGGCTCGACCACAGCCGCTATGTGCCGCTCGGCACATCACGCAAGTTCTGGTACGACGACAGCCTTTCCGTGCCGCTGTCCTCCATCACCACGCCGGACCAGATCAAGCGGCTCTATGTGGACCCGCGCATGCTGCCCCTGCTTCAGGGCCGCCGGATCGCGCTGGTGGATGACGTGATCTCCAGCGGCGCTTCCATCCGCGCCGCGCTTGCCCTTCTGGCCGGTCTCGGCCTCACTCCCGTGGTCATTGGCGCCGCCATGCTGCAGTCCCGCCGCTGGTGCGAGGGCGCCGAAGGCCCGGACCACTGGACCACCCGCACCGTGGGCTGCTTCGAGACCCCGATGCTGGAAAAGGGCGATGACGGGCTCTGGTATGTGCCGGAAGGGTGAGGGGGCATATCTGTTTTTCGTCATGGCATGACTTGATCATGCCATCCATTCCATGACCTTTCCAACCATGCAGATTTCAGGAAACTCCACCCCATACGCGCGGGAGCGTGCGGAGGTGAAACGGCATGGATGCCATGGTCGAGCCATGGCATGACGGAGAAAATTGGCAGGCCGCCCGTAAAGAAAAAAGGCCGGAGCGTTGCCGCTCCGGCCTTTCTCATGTCTGCAGATCCAGCACCAATCAGGCGTGGATCGGCTTGGCGAAGGTGGCCATGGCGGCTTCCTTGACGGCTTCCGACATGGTCGGATGCGCGTGGCAGGTGCGGCCGAGGTCTTCCGAAGAACCGCCGAATTCCATCAGCACGGCAGCTTCGTGGATCATCTCGCCAGCACCATGGCCGAGGATGTGCACGCCCAGCACGCGGTCGGTCGCGGCATCGGCCAGAACCTTGACGAAACCGTCGGTGTGGTTCATGGCGCGGGCGCGGCCATTGGCGGTGAAGTTGAACTTGCCGGTCTTGTAGTTGACGCCGGCAGCCTTCAGCTCTTCCTCGGTCTTGCCGACGGAGGCGACTTCCGGCGAGGTGTAGACCACACCCGGGATGACGTCATAGTTCACATGGCCAGCCTGACCGGCGAGGATTTCGGCGAGAGCCACGCCCTCGTCTTCCGCCTTGTGGGCCAGCATCTGGCCAACGACCACGTCGCCGATGGCATAGATGCCCGGGACGTTGGTCTGGTAATGGCCATCGATCTCGACGCGGCCGCGGTTGTCCAGCTTGACGCCGGCTTCCTCAAGGCCAAGACCGGCGGTGTAGGGACGGCGGCCAATGGCGACCAGAACCACGTCGGCTTCCAGCACTTCGGCAGCGCCACCGGCGGCAGGCTCGATGCTGACGGCAAGGCTGCCGCCCTTCTTCTCAACGTCCGTCACCTTGGACGACAGCTTGAACTCCATGCCCTGCTTGGCAAGGATGCGCTGGAACTGCTTGGAAATGTCCCCGTCCATCGGCCCGAGGATCTTGTCCATGAACTCGACCACGGTGACCTTGGCGCCCAGGCGGCCCCAGACGGAGCCGAGCTCCAGACCGATGACGCCGCCGCCGACGACCACCAGATGACCCGGAACCTTCTCCAGCGTCAGCGCGCCGGTGGAGGAAACGACCGTCTTTTCGTCGATCTCGACGCCCGGCAGCGGCATCACGTCGGAGCCGGTGGCGATGACGATGGACTTGGTCTCGATCTCGGTGACCTTGCCGTCTTCAGCGGTAACAGAGACCTTGCCTGCGGCCAGGATCTTGCCGGTGCCGTGGAAGGCATCGATCTTGTTCTTCTTCAGCAGGAAGCCGACGCCGCCGACATTGGCGTCGATGGTGGCCTGCTTGTGCTGCATCATGGCCGGCAGGTCGAGCGTGGGTGCGCCCACCTTGATGCCGAGGCTTTCAAAGCCGTGGCCGGCTTCATGGAACAGTTCCGAAGCATGCAGCAGCGCCTTGGAGGGAATGCAGCCGACGTTCAGGCAGGTGCCGCCATGGGTGGCGCGCTTTTCGACAACGGCGACCTTCAGGCCAAGCTGGGCCGCCTTGATGGCGCAGACATAACCACCGGGGCCGGTGCCGATGACGACGAGATCGTATTGGGACATGAGGTCGCCTCTAGGTTTGCGAAGGGAAATCGTTTGAAGATGCGGCTGCGGCTTCGAACCGTTGCAGCCTCTGGCGCACGCGCAAGGCAATGGCGCCATGGAGCGCCAGCACAAGGAGGATCGACACCCCGTGCTGGAGGGGCGTCGTCAGAGGCCAGAGGCCATAGATCGCATAGACGCCCAGGGGAATGAACAGGGCCACGGCGGTGGCAAGGCCCGGATTGTAGAGGCGCAGGACAAGCCCCTGCGCCACATGCAAGGCTGCGTTGATCAGCAGCAGATAGACCGCAATCAGCCCCCAGCCCGGCGCGATGGAGCGCATGAGCCAGAGCGACAGCGCCACGACGCCCCACACGCCCGCCACGTTGATGATGAACACGGCACGAACCGTGAGCACATCATGCCCCCGGCCGATGACATAGTTCACGAAGCGGCGGAAACGGTCGGCATCATGCTCTTCAAGCTGATGCAGCATATAGAAGGGAAGGCTCAGATAGACGAGCTTTTCCGAAAAGGGCCAGGTCTTGGTGAAGACGCTGGTCATGGCCAGCAGGACGAGACCGGCGAGGAAACCGCCGTAGACCCAGTTGGCTTGCAGCCTTTCGAGCGTGCCTCTCATGACCAGCGGCCCTTTTGCAGGCCCGCCGCCGGAGAGCCGGCGGCGGATGAGCTGTGGAGCGCTTAGAGGTCCAGCACCAGACGGCGCGGATCTTCCAGGCTTTCCTTGACGCGGACGAGGAAGGTCACGGCTTCCTTGCCGTCAACGATGCGGTGATCGTAGGACAGCGCCAGATACATCATCGGACGGATGACGACCTGACCGTTCGCGGCCATCGGACGTTCCTGGATCTTGTGCATGCCCAGAATGCCCGACTGCGGGGCATTGAGGATCGGCGAGGACATCAGCGAGCCATAGACGCCGCCGTTGGAGATGGTGAAGGTGCCGCCCTGCATGTCGGCCACGCCGAGCTTGCCGTCACGGGCCTTGCGGCCGAGGTTGCCGATTTCCTTCTCGATCTCGGCGATCGACATCTGGTCCGCATCACGCACCACCGGCACGACAAGGCCCTTGTCCGTGCCAACGGCCACACCGATGTGGCAGAAGTTCTTGTAGATCACATCCGTGCCGTCGATCTCGGCGTTCACGGCCGGGATTTCCTTCAGGGCGTGGCAGACGGCCTTGGTGAAGAAGCCCATGAAGCCGAGCTTCACGCCGTGCTTCTTCTCGAACACGTCCTTGTAGGCGCTGCGCAGCTCCATCACCGGGCCCATGTCCACCTCGTTATAGGTGGTGAGCATGGCGGCGGTGTTCTGGGCATCCTTCAGGCGGCGCGCGATGGTCTGGCGCAGCTTGGTCATGCGCACGCGCTCTTCGCGGGCCTCGTCATCCGCCGGAACGGACGCACGCACGGCGGCGGGAGCAGCCGCGGCAGCCGGAGCTGCGGAAACGCCGGCGGCAACGGCTGCCAGCACGTCGCCCTTCAGCACCTGGCCGCGCTTGCCGGAACCGGCAACCTGATCAGCCGACAGACCGGTTTCGGCCAGCAGCTTGCCCGCAGCCGGGGCCGGGGGCATGGAGGACGGAGCTGCGGGAGCAGCGGCCGGAGCTGCCGCCGGGGCCGGGGCCGGAGCCTCTGCCTTGGCAGCGGGAGCTGCAGCGGCGCCTTCGCCAGCTGCGATGTAGCCGAGGAGAGCGTTGACGCCAACGGTCTCGCCTTCCTTGACGACGATGCTTTCCAGAACGCCGGAAGCGGGAGCGGGAACTTCAACGGTGACCTTGTCGGTCTCCAGTTCCACCAGCGGCTCGTCGGCCTTGATGGCTTCGCCCGGCTTCTTGAACCACTGGGCAATCGTCGCTTCGGACACGGATTCGCCCAGGGTGGGCACGCGGATTTCGGTTGCCATGGTCGCCTTCTCTTAAAAAATCTGCCTTGGCCAATTCTGTAGACCGGTGGCCCGCCATCCCGGGGATGGCAGGCCGGACCGGATCAGCTTGCGAATGCTTCGTCCAGGAATGCCTGGAGCTGGGCCAGATGCTTGGACATCAGGCCCGTTGCCGTCGAGGCCATGGCGTCGCGGCCGGCATAGCGCGGGCGGCGGCACTTGGCGCCGATCTGGTCGAGCACCCATTCGATGTAGGGTTCGACGAAGAACCAGCTGCCCATGTTCTTGGGCTCTTCCTGACACCAGACCATGTCGGCGTTGCGGAAGCGGGCCAGTTCCTGAGCGAGGGCCTTCTTCGGGAACGGGTAGATCTGCTCGACGCGGAGCAGGTACACGTCGTTGATGCCGCGCTTCTCACGCTCTTCCAGCAGGTCGTAGTAGACCTTGCCGGAGCACATGACGACCCGGCGGATCTTGTCATCCGCGACGAGGCGGGTGGCGCCATCCGGCTGGTACTCGGCATCATCCCACAGCAGGCGGTGGAACGTGGAATCCTCACCCAGCTCAACGAGCTTGGACACCGCACGCTTGTGGCGCAGCAGCGACTTCGGCGTCATCAGGATCAGCGGCTTGCGGATGTCGCGCTTCAGCTGACGGCGCAGGATGTGGAAGTAGTTCGCCGGCGTGGTGCAGTTGGCGACCTGCATGTTGTCTTCCGCGCAGAGCTGGAGGAAACGCTCCAGACGGGCGGAGGAGTGTTCCGGACCCTGACCTTCATAGCCATGCGGCAGAAGGCAGACGAGACCGGACATACGCAGCCACTTGCGCTCGCCAGACGAGATGAACTGGTCGAACAGCACCTGGGCACCGTTGGCAAAGTCACCGAACTGGGCTTCCCACATGGTCAGCGCGTTCGGCTCAGCCAGCGAGTAGCCGTATTCGAAGCCGAGCACGGCCTCTTCCGAGAGCATCGAGTTGATGACCTCGTAACGGGCCTGATCGTCGCTGACATGGTTCAGCGGGATGTAGCGGCTTTCGTCTTCCTGATCGTAGAGCACGCTGTGGCGCTGGGAGAAGGTGCCGCGTTCGCAGTCCTGGCCGGACAGGCGGACCGGGTGGCCCTCCTTCAGCAGGCTTGCAAAGGCCAGCGCCTCGGCCGTCGCCCAGTCGATGCCCTCACCGGTTTCCATCATGGTCTGACGGTTGGCAAGGAAGCGCGAGATGGTGCGGTGGACGTTGAAGCCTTCCGGCACTTCCGTAAGTTTCTTGCCCAGAGCCTTCAGGTCATCCATGGCAACGCCGGTCGAGCCGCGGCGCGGATCTTCCTCGTCGTCAGCCCGCTTCAGACCGGACCACTTGCCATCCAGCCAGTCGGCCTTGTTCGGCTTGTAGACCTGGCCAGCCTCGAACTCGGTGTCGAGCTTGGCGCGCCAGGCGGCCTTCATGCCCTCGACCTCTTCAGCCGAAACCACGCCTTCCGCGATCAGGCGGTCGGTGTAGAGCTGCAGCGTCGTCGGATGCTTGCGGATCTTGCGGTACATGATCGGCTGCGTGAACGCCGGCTCGTCGCCTTCGTTATGGCCGAAGCGGCGGTAGCAGATCATGTCGATCACGACCGGGCGGCCAAAGGTCTGGCGGAACTCGGTTGCGATCTTGGCCGCATAGACCACGGCTTCCGGATCGTCGCCGTTGACATGCAGGATCGGCGCCTCGATGACCTTCGCCACATCCGAGGGATAGGGCGAGGAGCGCGAGAAGCGCGGATTGGTGGTGAAGCCGATCTGGTTGTTGATGATGACGTGGATCGAGCCGCCGGTGCGGTGGCCGCGCAGGCCCGACAGGCCGAAGCACTCTGCCACGACGCCCTGGCCGGCAAAGGCCGCGTCACCGTGGATCAGCAGCGGCAGAACCGGGGAGCGGTCGATCTGGGCGGTATCCACCATCCAGCGGCCGTCAACGGCGGAAATCTGGTCCTGCTTGGCGCGGGACTTGCCGAGCACCACCGGGTTGACGATTTCCAGATGCGAGGGGTTCGCCGTCAGCGACAGGTGAACCTCGTTGCCGTCGAAGGAACGGTCGGAAGACGCACCGAGGTGATACTTCACATCGCCCGAACCTTCCACATCGTCCGGGGCGTAGGAGCCGCCCTTGAACTCGTGGAACACGGCGCGGTGCGGCTTGCCCATCACCTGGGTCAGCACGTTCAGGCGGCCGCGGTGGGCCATGCCGAGAACGATGTCCTTGAGGCCCATCTGGCCGCCGCGCTTGATGATCTGCTCCAGCGCCGGGATCAGCGCTTCGCCGCCATCAAGGCCGAAGCGCTTGGTGCCGGTGTACTTCACATCAATGAACTTCTCGAAGCCTTCGGCCTCGACCAGCTTGTTCAGGATGGCGCGCTTGCCCTGCGGGGTGAACTCGACGTGCTTGTCCGGCCCTTCGATGCGCTCCTGGATCCAGGCCTTGGCGGCCGGATCGGAAATGTGCATGAACTCGACGCCGAGGGTCGAGCAATAGGTACGCTTCAGGATCTCCAGCATCTGGCGCAGGGTGGCATATTCCAGGCCCAGCACGTGATCGATGAAGATCGGACGGTCCCAGTCGGCATCCGTGAAGCCGTAGGACGAGGGGTGCAGCTCCTCGTGATCGCCCGGGGGCGAGAGGCGCAGCGGATCGAGATCGGCATGCAGATGGCCGCGCATGCGGTAGGCGCGGATCATCATCAGCGCACGCACGCTGTCGCGGGTCGCCTGCTGCACTTCGGCATCCGAGAGCGGCTTGCCCTTGGCATCGCCCTTCTGCTTCAGCTTGTCGCCCACGGCCTTTTCGACCGGAGCCCAGTTGCCGTCACAGGCATTGACGAGATCGCCTTTCGCGGCGAGCGGCCAGTCGGCGCGCTTCCAGGGAGCGCCACGCGCTTCCTTCAGCACATCGGCCTTGTCGTCCTTCAGCGCAGCAAAGAAGTCCTGCCACTCGGCGTCAACCGAGGCGGGGTTCTCCTGATACTGGGCGTAGAGTTCTTCGATATAGGCTGCGTTGGCGCCGTAGAGAAACGACGTCATCGCGAAGACATTGTTCGCGTCCTGCCGAGCCATGCTGCATCAGCGGAGGGTTGCTCCGCCCTTATTTTGGCGGACCGGCCGGATGGCAGGCCCTTGGTTTGCACGTTCGGGCCCGGCCTTGCGGCGCGGACCCCGCTCAAGAGTGCGAACGAGACGGCGACGCCGCGTCCGCTCGGGTGTCCCTTATGCCTTACGATACGTAAACAAACTACGCAGCCAAGACACGTTTCCGGCACTTTGCTGGCGGAAATCCCCCTGGATTACCGCGTGGCCGCCGGGGGCCCGGTGGTTGCCGAAGCGGGGCGCCATGCGCCCCGCCCGGAAATCGTATCAGCCCTTCAGGACTTCGACGAGGGTCTCGCCGAGCTTGGCCGGAGACGGAGAGACGCGGATGCCGGCCGATTCCATGGCGGCAATCTTGTCTTCCGCACCGCCCTTGCCGCCGGAGATCACGGCACCGGCGTGACCCATCGTGCGGCCCTTGGGAGCCGTGCGGCCCGCGATGAAGCCGGCCATCGGCTTCTTGCGGCCCTTCTTGGCCTCGTCCTTGAGGAACTGGGCTGCATCCTCTTCGGCGGAGCCACCGATTTCACCGATCATGATGATCGACTGGGTGGCTTCGTCGGCCAGGAACATCTCCAGCACGTCGATGAACTCGGTGCCCTTGACCGGGTCACCGCCAATGCCCACAGCCGTCGTCTGGCCGAGGCCGGCGTTGGAGGTCTGGAACACGGCTTCATAGGTAAGCGTGCCGGAGCGCGACACAATACCGACCGAACCTTTCTTGAAGATGGAGCCCGGCATGATGCCGATCTTGCATTCTTCAGGGGTCAGGATGCCGGGGCAGTTCGGGCCGAGCAGGCGCGACTTGGACTTCTCCAGCTTCGCCTTGACCTTCACCATGTCGGCAACCGGAATGCCTTCCGTGATGCAGACGATGAAGGGGATCTCGGCGTCGATCGCCTCGATGATGGCAGCGGCAGCACCGGCAGGCGGCACGTAGATCACCGATGCATCAGCGCCCGTGGCGTCCTTGGCCTGAGCGACGGAGGCGAAGATCGGCAGGCTTTCGCCCTTGGAGCCGGACCACTTTTCGCCGCCCTTGGCCGGGTGCACGCCCGCGACCATCTGGGTGCCGTAATAGGCCAGCGCCTGTTCCGTGTGGAACGTGCCGGTCTTGCCGGTCAGGCCCTGGACAATGATCTTGGTGTCCTTATTGACGAGAATGGACATCAGGCGGCTCCCTTCACGGCAGCGACAATCTTCTGGGCGGCATCGTCCAGATCATCAGCGGCGATCACATTCAGACCGCTTTCGGCGATGATCTTCTTGCCGAGTTCGACGTTGGTGCCTTCTAGGCGCACCACCAGCGGAACCTTGAGGCCGACTTCCTTCACGGCGGCGAGAACGCCTTCCGCGATGACGTCGCACTTCATGATGCCACCGAAGATGTTGACGAGGATGCCCTCGACCTTCGGGTCAGCCGTGATGATCTTGAAGGCCGCAGCGACCTTCTCCTTGCCTGCGCCACCACCGACGTCACAGAAGTTCGCCGGCTCCTTGCCGTAGAGCTTGATGATGTCCATGGTTGCCATGGCAAGGCCGGCGCCGTTGACCATGCAGCCGATGTTGCCGTCGAGGGCAACGTAGGCCAGCTCCCACTTGGAAGCTTCGATTTCCTTGGCGTCCTCTTCGGTCTCGTCGCGCAGGGCAACGATTTCCGGGTGACGGAACAGGGCGTTGCCGTCGAAGGAGACCTTGGCGTCGAGAACGCGCACGCGGCCGTTCTTCATGACGATCAGCGGGTTGATCTCCAGAAGGCTCATGTCTTTTTCCATGAAGGCCTTGTAGAGGATCGGGAACAGCTTCAGCGCGTCGGCGCGGGCCTCGCCTTCAAGCTTCAGCGCATCGCAGAGCTTGTCAGCGTCGGCATCCGTCACACCGGTGTCCGGATCGATCGGCAGGGTGACGATCTTTTCCGGGGTGTGTTCGGCAACGGCCTCGATGTCCATGCCGCCCTCGGTGGAAACCACGAAGGCCGGGCGGCCAACGGAACGGTCCACGAGGATGGAGAGATACAGCTCGCGCTCGATGTCGGCGCCGTCCTCGATGTAGAGGCGGTTCACCACCTTGCCGGCATCGCCCGTCTGGGCGGTGACGAGGGTGTTGCCGAGCATTTCGCCAGCGTGCTTGACCACGTCTTCCAGCGAGAAGGCGAGACGCACACCGCCCTTGGCATCAGCGGGCAGTTCCTTGAACTTGCCCTTGCCGCGGCCACCGGCGTGGATCTGGGATTTGACGACCCAGAGCGGGCCAGGGAGCTGCTTTGCAGCCGCTTCGGCTTCAGACGCCGAAAAGATTGCAACGCCCTCGGCAACCGGAGCGCCATATTCCTTCAGGACCGCTTTGGCCTGGTACTCGTGAATGTTCATTCTCTCCCCCGTGTGTTCGGAGAACCGCCGCCGGGGGACCCGGCAGCGGACGTCATTCCTGTGAGGTTACAACCGGGCTCAGGCGAGCGACGGCTGGATCTTCTTGCAGGCCTCAACCAGACCGTCGACGGATGCGACGGACTTGTCGAACATGGCCTTCTCGTCGGCATTCATGTCGATTTCGATGACGCGCTCGACGCCGCCGGCACCGATCACGACCGGAACGCCGACATAGGTGTCCTTGAGGCCGTACTGGCCGCTGAGAGCAGCAGCGCAGGGCAGAACGCGCTTCTTGTCCTTGAGGTAGCTTTCAGCCATGGCAATGGCGGAAGAAGCCGGAGCATAGAAGGCAGAACCGGTCTTGAGCAGGCCGACGATTTCGGCGCCGCCGTCACGGGTGCGCTGAACGATCTGCTCCAGACGCTCGGCCGTGCACCAGCCCATCTTGACCAGATCCGGCAGCGGGATGCCGGCAACCGTGGAGTAGCGGGTCAGCGGCACCATGGTGTCGCCGTGGCCGCCCAGAACGAAGGCCGTGACGTCTTCAACGGAAACGTTGAACTCGTCGGCCAGGAAGTAGCGGAAGCGGGCGCTGTCCAGGACGCCGGCCATGCCGACAACCTTGTGCGCGGGCAGGCCGGAGAACTTCTGCAGGGCCCAGACCATCGCGTCGAGCGGGTTGGTGATGCAGATGACGAAAGCGTCCGGAGCGTGCTTGGCGATGCCCGCACCCACCTGCTCCATGACCTTCAGGTTGATTTCCAGAAGATCGTCGCGGCTCATGCCGGGCTTGCGCGGCACACCGGCAGTGACGATCACCACGTCGGAGCCGGCAATCGCCTCGTAGGAGTTGGCACCGGCCAGCTTGGCATCGAAGCCATCCACCGGGGAAGACTCGGCAATGTCGAGCGCCTTGCCCTGCGGCGTGCCCTCGGCGATGTCGAAGAGGACGATGTCCCCGAGTTCCTTGAGACCGGCAAGATGAGCGAGCGTGCCGCCGATCTGACCCGAACCGATCAAAGCAATCTTATTGCGCGCCATATCCGAACGTTTCCCTTTACGTAAGATGGAACTCAATGCCATCCGCCGATGACTGGGGATGGCACTACTCCCTTTGATCCGCTCACGCAAGCCAATCAAAAGAATATTACGCTAGGACACCTGAAGATTCTGGCGCCCCCTGCGCGCTTACGTGCATGACCTATACGGAATGCATATCAGCGCGTGCATGACTTCTGTTGTCTCCGGACAGGTAAGCCTCGGACCTCATCTCGATGAGACGGGATACTGTCCGGTCGAATTCGAACACCTCTGCCCCGCTTGGCGCCCTGTAGAGGCCATCGGGTTCAACCTCTGCGGTGACCACCGTCTTCACCCCGTTGTCATAGAGTGCATCTATGAGATTGATGAAGCGCTTGGCCTCGTTCCGGCGGGTCTGGTCCATCGCAGGCACATCCTCGATGAAGACCGTATCATAGGTATGGGCGATGCGCAGATAGTCCGCTGCACCCAGCGGTTTTGCGCAGAGATCTGCGAAAGTGAAGCGGGCCACGCCGTTGGCGGCGCGCGGCACGTCAATATGCCGGCCCTTCATGTCCAGCTGCTGGCGCTCTTCCGGAAAGCCGTTCGTGAGCTTCGCCCAGATGCCGTCCGCAGCCGCTTTTGCCGCCTCGCCAAGCGGGCTGATATAGACCTCGGCGCCGCCCAGCTTCTCCATCCGGTAGTCGGTTGGCGAATCGAGCATCAGCACCTCGACCTGTTTCTGCAGCAGGTTGATGAAGGGCATGAAGAGCTGCCGGTTGAGCCCGTCCTTGTAAAGATTGTTGGGTGCAACATTCGACGTTGCAACCATAACAACCCCTCTTGCGAAGAGCTGTGTGAACAGCCGGCCGAGGATCATGGCATCGGCAATATCGGTCACGGAGAACTCGTCAAAGCACAGGAGGCGGGTCTCGGCGGCGATCTGGTCAGCCACCGGGGGGATGGGATCATCCCCCTTCACTTCGCCCCTTTTCAGGGCCTCACGCCAGGCAAAAATGCGCTCATGCGTCTCGGCCATGAACTCATGGAAATGTACCCGGCGCTTGCGGCGGATGACCGTCACTTCCATGAAAAGGTCCATCAGCATGGTCTTGCCACGCCCGACACCGCCCCAGATGTAGAGGCCATGCACGGCGGCCCACATCTCGTTCTTCTTGCGCGCAAACAGCCAGCCCAGCGCACTCTTCTTCGAGGCGAGGCGGACTTCCGCAAGGCGTGCATTGAGGGAATCGAGTTTGCGGACGACTTCCGCCTGAGCGTCGTCACGGGCAATTGCGCCGGATGCAACCAGCGCGTCGTACCTGCTGGCCAGTGCGGTTGCAACCGGCAGATCCATGTTCATCGTCGGCTTCAATGTAGGCTCTCCGCCTGCACCGAATGGCCTTCCGCCTTCCTGTACGGTCTGCCAGACGGGCATCTGCTGCACGACTGCGCACAAGCGCATACAATTTTCCGCTGTTGCGATACGGACAAAGCCACGTCGGCGCAAGCCCCTTCTCCAGCCGGCGCGCGCTTTTTAGCACAAGACGGGCACCCAAACGTAAAGCTTCTTCGTCAATTGCAAGAGGAAAGCGGCAAAAGCGCGGCCTTTCCCGGGCCCGGCGCCTCCGCAACACAACCATCAGAGGCGCCGGCAGGAAGGTGTATCCCGCGGGATTGCAATCGGCACAGTTTCAGGAAAAATGCGGCCAGACGGCTGGTTGGCGGGCACACGTTGCCCGCTCAGCTGCGGGAGACGGCTGGCAGACAGAGTACAGCAATGCGCAGCCGCTCAGACATGCGGCTGCATTCGGATGCTCAGTTTTCCAATGCTCACGTATCACGCCTTGAAATTGCTCAAGCGCCGCACGGGCTCAACCAGCTTACGTGGCATCAGGCTCATCGTGAGCTGGTATCCGTCACTCAGGGACGGCAGGCCGTCACAGGCGCACGAAACGGGATTTGCGGCCGTTCTGCCTTTCATGAAGGCACAGCAGGCGGCCCGCAAGCTCGCGCCCGGCCGGGCTGGCCAGATCAGCCGGCTTGCCGCGGCCATCTGCAATCAGCCAGATGTTGCCGGGCGTCACCATGTCGGCCATGGCGGCTGTTCCCGCCGCAAGGCCGAGCTTCTCTGCGATCCGGGTGACATCCGGCCCATCCGGGTGGCTGAGCCGTTGAAGATCCCGGTGCAGCGCGCCCAGATCGCCCGTATCCAGAATGAAAGTCTGAACCTTGCCGCCGGCCAGCACCGCCAGCCGGTAGAGGCCCGGAAGCGCGGGCACAAGGCGGCTGTTGCAGGGGGTTTCAGTCACGATGCCGATCTCGGTCCATTCGGCGCGAACGGTCAGATTGACCGGCTCCCGCATTTCGCGGGCATGCCGCCGCAACTGATCAAGGTTTTCCTGATGACGCCCGGAGCGCGAGGGCCCGGCATTTTCGGCAGCAGCCGAGGTGCCGGAAATACGCAGACGGCGGAAGACGACCAGATCCCGGCGCAGATCCGTATGATCGACCCGCCAGCCGGCGTCGAGCCAGGCATTCTGGTGCACCAGGCTTCCGCCGGAATTGGCCCACCAGGTCCGGTGCTCCCGGGCACTCATTGGCAGGCTGACGCCGAGGATCATCTCCAGTTCGTCAAGCTTCGCAGCCCAGACGACTTCGTCCAGACGGGCCAGATGTTCACGCAGCGGGTCGTATTTTGCCATGGGCCAGCAGCATCCGATAGTTACACCCCGACACACTTACCCGTTTCCCGTGAAATTTCCGGGAAACGGGTTTGGGGGTGCAAGTCCGTATGCGCTCAGGCGTTTCCGGCTTCAGCGGGAAAGAGATACCGGCATGCCGCCCACGGTCTGGCCGTTGAAGCGCTCGCCGCCTGCGCCGTAGAGCTGGGCCACTGTGGCGCCGGTGCCATCCTTGAGCACGACCTGCTTGCCGCTCAGATCCCAGGCGGCAATACCGGCGAGCGTGCTGTCATTGCAGCCGCGGGTGTTGGCGCGGTAGCCGCCCGACCAGGTGGTCAAGGTCATGAACAGCATGCAATTGGAGCTGCCGGAGGCGATCTTCCAGCCGCCGAGCATGTCGTTGCGTCCCACTTCCGTGGCGCCTGCGGGCGGCGTGACCGAGGCCATGGCACCGGGCGCAGCCGTGCCTGGCTGCGGCGCACCCAGCGGCTGGCCCATGGGCTGGCCGGGCTGCGGCCCGGACATTGACGGGTCGCTCATCACCATGCCCGGCGCAGGCGTGAGCGGCTGCAGCTGACCACCGGCCACCGGCGTCGTCGGGGAAGCCGGCAGCGGCGCCGGAGCCCGGCCGCCATCCATGCCCAGCCGCGAACAGCCGGCCACACCAACGGCAAATGCCAGAACCGCGATCGTTGCAACTCGTGTCATGTCGAATCAGTCCTTCCTGCCCCACAGGGACGTTTAGTCTAACCGCAAGGGCGAAAAATTTCTTCCCCCGCTATGCCCCAATTCACCGTATGGGGCAAACGTGATTGATCCGGACGCCATTCCGCGTCATATATGGTCCAAGTCTATGGAGGACCCAAGGGCGGCGAGTCACTTCACCGAAGGACCGCTGGAATGCCGCACCTTAACAACAATGGCAGCACCAATGGGCGTATCCGCCTCTTGGGCAGCGCCGACAAACATCTCTTCCGTGATCATCTCCTGCGTCTGGACCCAGAGACCCGCCGCAGCCGCTTTGCCATGCTCGTCGGCGACAGCTTTCTGCGGGCCTATGTGGAAACCAGCTTTGCGCTTGATACAGTCATTTACGGCTATTTCGAGGACGGAGTGCTGCGCGGCACGGCAGAATTGCGCCCCGTCGGCAGCGCCGCGGCTGCAGAAGCCGCCTTTTGCGTGGAAGAAGGCTGGCGCGGCATGGGGCTGGGCACCGAACTGATGGAACTGCTGCTGATTGCCGCCAGAGCGCGCGACTGCCAGCATATCTACATGAACTGCCTGGCCACCAACCGCTCCATGCAGGCCCTCGCCCGCAAGTTCTCCGCCGATCTCAGCTTCGAATGCGGCGACGTGGTGGGACACCTTCTGCCGCAGTCCGCCGGCATCCCGCCTGCCGATCCGCTTGGCAACTGGAGCCGCTTTGCCTTCGGCATGGCCCGCAAGGTCTTTGGCCTTACCTCCCACGCCCGGGCCGCAGAAGGCTGACTGTCCGATCCTGCAAAAACAAAGCCAATAAAAACAAAGAAGGGCCGCGCTGGCGGCCCTTCCGTGAGATCGGCTGACCTCGCGTCCGGATCAGATCCCGGCAAAACCTCGCGCTGCCAGAGGCTGCTCCAGCACCGTTCCGTTCCGCCCAGACATCAGGGTCAGGCTCGGGGTCTCACTCGACATGGGCTCACCTCCTTTCAACAGTTGCAGACAGGATGAGCTTAACGCGTACATCCGCAAGCGCAAGATCAATTACCCGTGAATGCCGCTGCGACGAACGAACGCAAGTCCCTGAATTTATTCACCCTCTCCCAGATGCCGCCACAATTTTGCAGATTCTGCGCCGCCAGAGGCAACCAAATGGCGGACCGCCGCGTTCCAGTCCGCATGAAACCCGGTGCACGATGGCGGCAAATTTGGGCGAAGATCGCCACAGATCATCCCCAGATCCGCCATCAGGATCCTGCACTCTGGCTTGTCCAACAGGGAGGCTGCGATGCAGCGGCAATTGCATAGGGCCGGCAGGCTGGCACATGGAGCTGCATTTTCTCATGCCGGTCATGAGCTGGCTAAATCTGTGGAGACCCCTCAGACGGCAGGACCTTTCAGGGTTGAGCATGGGCAGCCGGGGGGCTATGCCTCCCCCACCATGCCCGTGCCAGGCTGGCTTTGCCGCTCTGCTGCACCCGGACTGTCTGCATCTGGACGGGCACGGCGCACCGGCTGCAGGCCAAGAGGCCTGACCGGAGCCTTGCGCGCAAGTCCGGCCGGAGATGTCCGGCCGTCCAAGCCCCACGCCCCTCACCCGGGCCGCAGGCACAGCCGCGACCGCCGGACAGCAATTTGCCGCCCGTGCCACTGCGCGGCGTTGCACATGTTTCATGCCCGGTTCGCGGCCCCGTGCCGCTCCGGCGTGGCATTTCGATCAACTGTCCAGCGGGGAGCCTGAAGCGCTTGACCTTCCATCCGACCCCTCAGTTGCCGGCTCAGGCCGTGCAAAGACCACGAGACATTCGCCTTGATGTGTTTCGTGGCCTTGGCATGTTCATCATCTTCATCTCCCATCTGCCGCAGAGCTGGTGGGCGAACTGGATTCCGGCGCGCTTCGGCTTTTCCGACGCCACGGAGATCTTCGTTTTCTGCTCCGGCATGGCCTCGGCCATTGCCTTCGGCAAGATCTTCGACCAGAGCGGCATGCTGATGGGCACCGCCCGCATCGGCCACCGCATGTGGCAGGTCTACTGGGCGCATATCTGCCAGTTCCTGGTGATCGCCGCAGGCCTTGCCGCGCTCATGAACAGCGGCTATCTGGAGCGCTGCTGCGGGCTCAAGGAAGATTACGTGCAGGCTCTGAACCTGCGCTATTTCTTCAATGATCCGGTGGGCAACCTGCCGGGCCTGCTCAGCCTCACCTATGTGCCGAACTACTTCGACATCCTGCCGATGTATGTGGCGCTGCTCGCCATGGTGCCGGTGATGATGTTCATCGCCGCCAAGAGCCGCATTGCCTTCTTTGCAGCGATGATCGGCATGTGGGTTGCCGCCACCCTGCATCTGGTCAGCTTTCCGGCCGAGCCCTGGTCGAACCGCCAGTGGTTCTTCAACCCCTTCGCCTGGCAGCTGGTGTTCTTCACCGGTTTTGCCTTCATGAAGGGCTGGATTCCGGCGCCTCCCGTCGACCGGCGCCTTGTCTGGCTGGCGGTTGCGCTGGTTCTGGTCAGCATCCCCTTCACCAATTTCCGGATCTACGAGGCTGTGCCGGGCTTCCAGGCGCTGCGGGATGCCTCAAGGCCGCTCTGGATCAAGACCGACCTCGGCATCCTCCGCTATATCCACTTCCTGGCGCTGGCCTATATCGCCTATGTCGCCGTGGGCCCCAACGGCGTGCGGCTGCATGCCGAGGGGCGCATTACCGGCCCGGTGGTGGCCGTGCTGCGCAAGGTGGGCCAGCAGTCGCTGCCGGTGTTCCTCGCCAGCCTTCCCATCGCCCAGGCCACGGCGATCCTGCGCGACATGGCAGGCGGACGCGGTGACTGGCTGATCCAGGCCATTTCCAACATTGCAGGCCTCGCCGCCATTGCGGCCGTCGCTTATATCGCTGCCTGGTTCAAGAGCCAGCCCTGGCGCAAGGTGCCCAAGCCTGCTCCGGCACCGCTGCCGGCCAAGCCCCCTGTTGCGGCTCCGTCCGGCCGGACCGCCGTTCCCGCCTACGGGCCGCCGGCACGGCCTTCGCGGACACCGGGCGCCCTGCCGCAAGGTGCCTGAACGCGCCAGCCAGATCCCTTCAAACGCAAAAGGCGCAGCTTCACGGGCTGCGCCTTTTCTCTATTCTGGTCTGGCGGCTGCCGGTCAGTGAACCGACAGCATGGTCAGGTCGTGCTCGTAGGCATTGGCGATGGCCGCCTCGCGGCTGTCGGCCACGATGATCGGCGTGCCGTCCGCGTTGAGCAGCGCCCACAGGCGCAAGCCCCTGGCGATATGGGCCGCACCGGGGAAAAGCCGGGCAAGATCATCGGAACTCATCTGGCGCAGATAACCCACCTGTCCGGCGCCGAGCCGTGCGAACAGCTCCGGCGTCAGGTCATGCGGGTCCATTGCGCGTTCATTGGTGTCGCGCGTCATGGCATTGTCTCCTTGATTGGGCGGCAGACCCTGCCCCCTTGAAAGTCAGTCCCTTGCAGTGATCTCAATCCGGCGCACCACGCGTTCGGGCTCCGGACGGACAAGATCGATCGACAAAAGCCCATCCTTGAGATCGGCTCCGAGGATTTCGATGCCCTCCGCCAGCACGAAGGCGCGCTGGAACTGGCGGGCAGCGATGCCGCGATGCAGATACTGCCGGGACTTGTCTTCGGACTGGCGCCCGCGAATCACCAGCTGGCGCTCCTCCACGGAGACATCGAGCTGATCACGGGTGAAGCCTGCCACGGCCAGCGTGATGCGAATGACTTCGCCATGCTCGTCCGACTTGGGAAGACGTTCGATATTATAGGGCGGATAGCCGTCATTGGCGGCTTTTGACACCCGGTCGAGAACCCGTTCAATGTCGTCGAAGCCGAGCATGAACGGGCTTGAAAACGCTGACATTCGCGTCATCGTCAAAGTCCTCTACAAAGCGACCTTGAGAACCGGACCCTCTCTTGAGGCATCCGGAGCCGGGGTGCCAATCACCCCGCTTGTCCTCAATATGGCGGCTGGCGACAGCAGTTTCAAGCAAGGGGCAGCAGCGCCCTGCACAGGGGAGACCAAACATGGCTAACAAAAAGGCTCATGAAGAGCACATCGCAGACGAAGCGTCCGGCCGGGCCACCAGAGCAAGGTACGACAGCTTCTGCGCCTCGCTGCCTGCCACCACCCACGTCATTCAATGGGAAGGGGCGTCCGTCTGGAAGGTCGGCGGCAAGATCTTTGCCATCTGGTCTGACTGGAAGGGCACGCCCGCCGTCAGCTTCAAGTGCTCGGACATGGCCTATCAGATGCTGAGCGAACAGCCCGGCCTTGCTCCCGCCCCCTATCTCGCCCGCGCCAAATGGATCCAGCTGCATGAGCTTGATGCGCTGAGCGAAACCGATCTCTTCGCCTATATCCGCGCCGCCCACAGCCTCGTTGCCGCCAAACTCACCCGCAAGCTCCGGCTCGAACTGGGGCTGGGATGAGACGCGGCTGTCCCCATATGTAATGAGCCCCACGCGAAGGGCGGCCACCGTATAAGAATGTTCGACAGCCAGATCCAGGAGCCCGCCCTGCTGCCACTAGCCAAGCCACAGCCCAGTTTTCTGCGCAGTCTGAGACTGTCCTTTGCCTTGCTGGCGGGGCTGGCGGTGATTTTCGCCGGTTTTGCCTGGCAGATCTTTGATCTGACTGCCGAGAGAGTGCTGCGCAGCCGGGCGAGCAGCGATCTGATGGCCGAGTTTCTGGAACTGCGTTCCGACCGGCGGCTGCTGCAGCTGCGGATTGTTTCCGGACCAGACCCGGCACAGCCGCTGGAACAGGAAGCCTCAACCTTGCTGGACCGGATGGAGGCACGGCTCGACCGTATCGGGCAGCTTGCGAAAACCTCCCGGAGCGCCAATGGTACGGATGACGGTCTGGACGCAGACGCCCGGCGCCAGGAGCAGGCACTCGCAAGCCTCAGGGGTGCCCTTGCCCGGAAACGCGTCGAGGTCATGGCGCTCGCCCGTGGCGAGCCCCCCGCAGCGGAGCAGCAAGTCTCTTCCCCAACTCTGGTGGATGATGGTTTCGGCGGGATTCTTGACCGCAGCATAGCTGCGGAGGAGACCGCCATCGAGCGCAAGCGGGCTGCCGTCAATGGCATGCTGGCAGAGTTGCGCATCGCCGTCTGGGTCTCGATCTCGGCTTTCATCGCCATCAGCCTCGGCATGGCTTTCCTTTTGTCCCGCCGGCTGCAGGCACCCATCCAGCTGCTGTCCAAGGGGCTCCGGGCCATGCGCGCCGGAGAACTCAGCCACCGGATTCCGGTTCTGCGCGAGGACGAATTTGGAGGTCTCGCCGATGATGCCAACACAATGGCGGCGGAGCTGCGGAAGGCGCAGGAGAGCGAGCGCCAGTTGCTGGCCTCGCTGGAATCGGAAGTCTCCTTGCGCACCGCCGATCTGCGGCGGGCGCTCGCGGATCTGGAACAGACCGAACTGCGCCGCCGCGAATTGATGGGCAACATCGGCCACGAGCTGCGCACACCCCTTACCGTTCTGCATGGGGAGGCACAGGTGGCCCTGCGCAAGGGGCCGCGCACCGTCGAGGAGTATCAGGAAGTCCTTGGCCAGATCCTCATGTCCAGCCGCCAGCTGGGCCGGATGATCGATGACCTGCTGATGCTTGCCCGCGAAGAGGATGCAAGCCTGACGCTGTCTGTCCAGCCGCTCAACCCCGAGATGGAAGTGAAGGCCGCCATCCGGCTTTTCGGCGGAAACAGCAAGCGCACGCGCTGGCTGCCCTCCGGCATGACCAGCCGCCGCGTGATGGCCGACCCCCTGCGGCTGCAGCAGGCGGCGGGCGCGCTTCTGGACAATGCGCTGCACTATTCGGACAGTACGGTGAAGCTGGCCTCGCGCTGGCAGGACGGCCAGTGGTCGCTTGCCGTGATTGACGAGGGCATCGGCATAGATCCGGAAGATTTGCCCCATGTGCGGGACCGTTCCTACCGGGGGGGCCTCGCCCGGGAAAGGCGTCCGGGCGGTCTTGGCCTTGGCCTTGCCATTACGGAAGACCTGATTGTCCGCATGGGGGGCAGCCTGCATCTGGAGACCGGCGAAACCGGCCGCGGCACCATCGCCACCCTCACCCTGCCGGAGATGAAACCTGCATGACGCATGTGCTGCTGATCGAGGATGATACCAGGATCGCCGGATTTCTGACCCGGGGCCTGCGGGCTGAGGGCTTCAATGTCCGGCATGCAGCCAATGGCAGCGACGGGCTGCAGGCGGCGCGCGAGTTGCAGGCAGGCGGCGAGCGCGCTGTCGTGATCCTCGACCTGATGCTTCCCGATATTCACGGGCTTGACCTGTGCCGCACTCTGCGGCGGCAGGGAATCGGACTGCCCGTGCTGATGCTGACAGCCATGCGCGAAACCACCGACCGGGTCACCGGCTTGCGGATGGGCGCAGATGACTATCTGTGCAAGCCCTTCGACTTCGAGGAGCTGCTGGCGCGGATCGAAGCCCTTACCCGCCGGGCAGGACTGCCGCAGGCAAGTGCCGGTCCGGCCGGCAGCACACAGGTGACGCGCCTTGGAAGCCTGCTGCTGGACCGCAATGCCATGACAGCCACATGCCGGGGAACGCCGCTGGATCTGACGGCAACCGAACTGCGCATGCTGATGACCTTCGCCGCAGCACCCGGGCGGCTGTTCTCGCGCGAGCGGCTGCTGGCGGAGGTGTGGGAGGCGGACAGGGACCCGCTGACGAATGTCATTGATGTCTATGTGGCACGGCTGCGCAAGAAAATCGGGAAGGGCCCGGATCTTCCAAAGATCCAGACCCTTCGGGGACTTGGCTACCGGCTTATCCTACCTTCAGACAGTGCGGACCCGGCTCACTGAGCAGGGGTGTTGGGCAGCGACGAGTGGTGCACCATGATCTGCAGCTTGCCCGACGCGTCACGGACGTATCCCCAGGTCTTGTCCACCTCGACGATACCGCCGTCCTTGCTGGTGAAACGGACCTTGCCCATGGTCTGCGCCGTTTCATCAGAGATGAAGATCGCGGCATTTTCGATCTGCACGTCCGTCCAGCCCTGCAGCGCGAAGCCCTTGTCCTTGGGATAGTCCGGGTTCTGGCCAACGAAGTAGGAAATGGCTCCCTCCTGCGTGGTCCGGAACGTCTGCGGGGTCTCCGTCAGGGTCGGCTTGAAGAGGACGGGGCCGATCTCATATCCATAAAGCTCGCCCACGCGCTTGACGGCGATTTCCTTTGCCTTGTCCGGTTCACCGGCCGCGCCGATCTCCAGAAGGGCATCGGCCCAGGCACGCTGAGCGGCCTCGACTTCCGCCTGGGTGATTTCCGAAGCGGGGAAGATGGTGGCCGTGACGGCCATGGCAGGGACGGCAAAGGACAGGGCAAGGCCTGCCAGCAGGCCAGTGGCGGTAAGGCGGGTTGACGTCAGCATTTTCATCTCCTCGTGTTCAGGCGTCTTGCCTGAAGGAGATGTAGCTCCCCATCCTGTCATACGTCTGAGCCGAACATGAACGCTGGATGAAAAACACCTGCCGCGCGTTCATGGACAATCCCCCGTCCCTTTCAGCCTCCGGTCCCTTTCAGCCTCCGGATGCCGGTGCCGCACGGGCTTGATCACGCTGCGGCCGGCCCCGGACATGCAAAGGCCCGGCGCAGGGCCGGGCCTTCAGATCAGCGGGCGTGCCGTGATCAGTCTTCGATGCGCTTGCCCGTTGCCTTGTCGAAGGCATGGAGTTTGGCGGCGCTGGCGGTGAAGCTGACGCGCTGGCCAAGCTCGTAGCGGGCATGGGCGGGCACGCGGATGACCACCTGCGGCCCGGTTTCGCTGCCCACGGTGCCATAGAGGAAGCTTTCGGCCCCCACCGGCTCCAGCACACCGGCCACCACGTCCAGCGTCAGACCGCCCGCTTCCGCAGGCTGCTCGCTGGCGAGGGTCAGATGCTCCGGCCGCACGCCGAGGATGACCTCTGCGCCCTTGCCCATGTCCGGCGCATCAAGACCGGCACCGCCCGGCAGTGACAGGCGGCCATTGGCGGAAGCCGTCGTGATCAGGTTCATGGCCGGAGAGCCGATGAACGAGGCCACGAAAGTGGACGCGGGGCGTTCATAGACGGAGATCGGATCGCCGATCTGCTCGATCTGGCCGCCGTTCAGCACCACCAGCCGGTCGGCCAGCGTCATGGCTTCGAGCTGGTCATGCGTCACATAGACGGAGGTGGTGGCCAGCGACTTCTGCAGGCGCTTGATTTCCACGCGCATCTGCACGCGCAGCTTGGCATCGAGGTTCGACAGCGGCTCATCGAAGAGGAAGGCCGCCGGCTCGCGCACGATGGCACGGCCCATGGCGACGCGCTGGCGCTGGCCGCCGGAAAGCGCCTTGGGCTTGCGGTCGAGATAGGCGCCGATTTCCAGGATGCGCGCAGCTTCCTTGACGCGGCGGTCGATCTCGTCCTTCGGCACACCGCGGTTGCGCAGGCCATAGGCGAGGTTGTTGTAGACCGTCATATGCGGATAGAGCGCATAGTTCTGGAACACCATGGCGATGTCGCGCTCGGACGGGTCCACGCGGTTCACCACCCGGTCGCCGATGCGGATGTCGCCGGAGGAGATTTCCTCAAGCCCCGCGATCATGCGCAGCAGGGTGGACTTGCCGCAGCCGGAAGGGCCGACCAGCACGATGAACTCGCCGTCGGCAATGTCCATGGACACGCCTTTGACCGCTTCGACGCCGCCGGCATAGACCTTGCGGACGTTATCAAGAGTGATGGTAGCCATTACTTTTCCGTCTCCACGAGACCTTTGACGAAGAGTTTCTGCATGACGATGACGACGATGACCGGCGGCAGCATGGCCAGCACGGCGGTGGTCATCACCAGATGCCATTGCGGATGCGCATCAGCCACGTCGGCCATGCGCTTGATGCCCATGACGATCGTGTAATAGGACGTGTCGGTGGTCACCAGCAGCGGCCAGAGATACTGGTTCCAGCCGTAGATGAAGAGAATGACGAAGAGCGCCGCGATATTCGTCCGGCTCAGCGGCAGCAGGATGTCGCGGAAGAACTTCATCGGGCCTGCCCCGTCCACACGCGCGGCTTCCATCAGTTCCTCGGGCACCGTCAGGAAGAACTGGCGGAAGAGGAACGTCGCCGTTGCCGAGGCGATCAGCGGAATGGCAAGGCCGGAGTAGCTGTTCAGCATGCCCAGATCCGCCACCACCTTGTAGGTGGGCAGGATGCGCACTTCCACCGGCAGCATCAGGGTGATGAAAATCAGCCAGAAGGCCAGCTGGCGGAAGGGGAAGCGGAAATAGACGATGGCGAAGGCCGAGATGATCGAGATGGTGATCTTCCCGATGGCGATCGCCAGGGCCATGATCAGCGAGTTGAACATCATCGGCCCGAGCGGCGGGGCGCCGGCCGAGCTGTTGCCGCTCGTCATCATGGTGGTGAAATTGGCAATCGCCTCGTTGCCCGGCAGCATGGGGATGACGCCGGTCATGAAGTCACTCGGGCCATGGGTGGAGGCAATCACCGCCACATAGACCGGGAAGGCGACGATGAAGAGGCCCGTCAGCAGCACAAGATGCGTGAGGACGGTCAGCCAGGGTTTGTTCTCAACCATTTGCGCCTCTCTCAGTAAGCCACGCGCCGCTCGATGAAGCGGAACTGGATGATGGTGAGCACGATGACGATCGCCATCAGAATGACGGACTGAGCCGCCGAGGAGCCAAGGTTGAGGCCGACGAAGCCGTCGGAATAGACCTTGTAGACGAGAATGTTGGTGGCCTGCGCCGGGCCGCCCTTGGTGGTCGCATCAATCACCGGGAAGGTGTCGAACATCGCATAGACGAAGTTGACGACCATCAGGAAGAAGGTGGTGGGCGAGAGCAGCGGCAGCACGATGGTGAAGAAGCGCTTCACCGGACGGGCGCCGTCAATGGCTCCTGCTTCCAGCAGCGACTGCGGAATGGACTGAAGCCCCGCCAGGAAGAAAATGAAGTTGTAGGAGATCTGCTTCCAGCTTGCGGCGAGGATCACGAGGATCATCCCGTCCACCTTGCTGGTGCTGTGGTTCCAGTTGTAGCCGAGCCCATGCAGCAGATAGGGGAAGATGCCGATGGACGGGTTGAACATGAACCACCACAGGATGCCCGCCACCGCAGGGGCCACCGCATAGGGCCAGACCAGCAGGGTGGAATAGACATTGCGCGAGCGGATCAGGCTGTTGACCGCCACGGCCAGCACGAGCGCCAGACCCAGCGACAGCAGCGCCGTCGAAACGGCGAAGATCGCCGAAACATAGAGCGAATTCAGATAGGTGGGATCTGCCAGCAGGCGGATGTAATTGTCCACCCCGACAAACGTGGTCTTGAAGCCGAAGGCATCCTCTCTGAGGAACGACTGCCAGATCGCCTGGCTTGCCGGCCAGAGGAAGAAGATACCCGTGATCGCAAGCTGCGGCGCCAGCAAGAGATAGGGCAGCAGCCTGTTGGGAAAGATGGCGCGTTTTGTCTGCATGGGTCCCACCCTGAACGCAAAAAGAAGCAAGCCCGCGCGGGAAGCGCGGGCTTGCTTGCCGTTTCCGGCTTACTTGTTGGCTGCTTCGAACTCGCGGATCAGCGCATTACCGCGCTTGACGAGGTCATCGAGAGCCTGCTGCGAGGTCTTCGAACCGCTGAGCAGCTGCTCGAACTCTTCGTCGATGATCGCACGAATCTGGACGTAGTTGCCGAAGCGCAGGCCCTTGGAGTTAGCGGTCGGGGCATTCAGCGTCATCTGCTTGATGGAGACGTCAGCGCCCGGGTTCTTCTCGTAGTAGCCCTGTTCCGTGGACAGGTCATAGGCAGCCTGCGTGATCGGCAGGTAACCGGTGGCCTGGTGCCATTCAGCCTGAACTTCAGCGGAGGACAGGTAGCTGAAGAAGGAGGCTACGCCCTTGTATTCCTCAGCCTGCTTGCCCTGCAGCACCCACAGGGTGGCGCCGCCGATGATCGAGTTCTGCGGAGCGCCCTGAACGTCGCTGTAATAGGGCAGCATGCCAACGCCGACCTTGAAGTCCTTGGCGTTTGCGTTCACGGCGGCGCGGGCAGCCGAGGAGTTCATGTAGATGGCGCATTCCTGCGAGTAGAACTTCGGGGGGGCGTCGTTGCCGCCGGCCGGGCCGCCGTACTGGAAGATGCCCTCGTCCTGCCACTTCTTCAGGTTGCCCCAGTGACGGGCCTGGGTCTCGCCGTTCAGCGTCAGCTCGGTGCCGAGGCCGCCGAAGCCGTTTTCCAGGGTGCCGATCGGCAGGTTGTGCCAGGCAGAGAAGTTTTCGGTCTGCGCCCAGGAAACCCAGGCCGTGGTGAAGCCGCACTTGGCAGCGCCGGATTCCATGATCTTCTTGGAGAAGCTCTCAAGCTCTTCCCAGGTCTTCGGCGGGGTTTCCGGATCAAGGCCAGCCTTCTCGAAGACGTCCTTGTTGTAATAGAGCACCGGGGTGGAGGAGTTGAACGGCATGGACAGCATGTTGCCGTCCGTGTCGGTGTAGTAGCCGACGACGGCCGGCAGGAAGGCCTTCGGATCAAAGGCTTCGCCAGCGTCAGCCATCAGCTGGTAGACCGGATAGACGGCGCCCTTGGCGGCCATCATGGTGCCGGTGCCGACTTCGAACACCTGAACGATGTGCGGCTGCTGGCCGGCGCGGAAGGCGGCGATGGCGGCCGTCATGGTCTCGGCGTAGCTGCCCTTGTAGGTCGGGACAACCTTGTACTCGCTCTGGGTGGCGTTGTACTTGGTGGCGATATCTTCAAGCTTCTGGCCCAGTTCACCGCCCATGGCGTGCCACCAGGTGATTTCCGTGGCAGCGAACGAAACGGAAGTGGTGCCCATGAGGGCGGCAGCGGCAAAGAGGCCGGCTGCGATATGACGCTTAGCCATTGGTTTTCTGCTCCCTAACAAGGAACCGCCCCGCTCCACGGGTCCGGCTCCACACAGCGCTTGGAACACTCGAACCGGGCCTGAAAGACGGGCTTTCCGGCTGCAGTCTGTGTTTGTCCCCGCGCTTCTTATTATGTTCATATGAACGGCATATGTCGCTCATATGAACGTTGTACGACAGTTCCTTGAACAGGACAACGGCCATGTCCGGCCCCCTCCTCCCGAAGGGGCATAAAGACATGCAACCCTGAGCGCCAAATCACCACGGCAGCGCCGCACCACAGGCATCGCCCTTGCCAAGTCTCATTAATTTTGCCAGCTTATTTTCTTTTTGATGTCAAAATGGCGCGTTTCAGCGGCATTTTTCCTTCTCCGCCTTATCATTTGCATCATTCGGGCGTATGAAGGAACAACAGGTTGTGCAGTGCGTATACAATCAGCCTTCCCGTTTGACGGGCTATTCTTGGAGCCGCCATGCATCCCTTTCTCGTCATCCTGCATCTGGCTGCGGCCGTCATGCTTCTGCTCTGGGCTGTCCGGATGGTGCGCACCGGTATGGAGCGGGCGCATGGGCCTGCTCTGCGCGATGCGCTGAGGCAGGCAAAGGGCGGGCGCTTCGGCATGGCGTTCGCCGGCATGGTTCTGGCCATCCTGCTGCAAAGCTCCACGGCCGTGGGCGTGCTGGCCGCGGGCTTTGCCGCCAGCGGGTTGCTGGGTGCCTCCATGGGGCTCGCTGCGCTTCTGGGGGCGGACCTTGGGTCTGCGCTGGTGGTGCGCATTCTGGCCTTCGATCTCTCCGAGCTCATTCCGCTGCTGCTGCTGACAGGCTGCGTGCTGTTCCTCAAGTTTGAAGCCCGGCAGGTGCGCCAGCTGGGCCGCATCATTCTGGGCATCGGCTTCGTGCTGCTGTCGCTGAAGATGATCGGTGAGGCGACCGCGCCCCTGCGCCACAGCGAGGCATTGCCGGCGGTGATCACCTATCTGCAGGGCGACCCGCTCACCGCCTTCGCCCTGGCCGCATTGCTGACCTGGGCCATGCATTCCTCTGTCGCCATGGTGCTGCTGATCGCCAGCCTTGCCGGCGCGGGCCTGCTGCCGTTCAATGCGGCCCTGCCGATGGTTCTGGGTGCCAATATGGGCGCAGGCCTGATTGCCGTGTGGCTGACGCGCGGGCTCAGCATCGAGGCGCGCCGCATCCCCATGGGCAACCTTGTATTTCGTGCGGCCGGGTCTGCCGCCGTGCTGCTCACGCTTTGGATGGCCAGCCCGCCGCTGGACTGGCTCGGCGCTGCCCCGGAAAGCCGCATCGTCAACGCCCATGTGCTGTTCAATGCCGTTCTGCTGGTGCTGGCGCTGCCCTTTACCGGGCCGATGCAGGCTCTGACGGCGCTGATTCTGCCCCGTCCGCCGGTGGTGGCGGACCCGGTGCAGACGCGCCCGCGCTCCGCGCTGGACCGCTCGACCGTCAGGATCCCCAGCCTTGCCCTGGCTTCGGCCAAACGCGAGCTGCTGCTGATGGGCGAAACGGTGGAACAGATGTACCGGCCAGTCATCGACCTTCTGGCCGGGGCGCAGGACGGCCAGATTGCCGCGCTGCGCGCCCTTGATGAGGAGGTCAACCGGCGGCACACCGAGATCAAGCTGTTCATTGCCGAGGTGAACCGGGGCGAGCTGAAGCAGGAAGATGCCCGGCGCAGCATCGAGCTGACCGACTTTGCCATCAACCTGGAGCATATCGGCGACATCATCGCCAAGATGCTGCTGCCGCTGGCCGAGGAGCGCAACCGGCTGGGCTTGCGCTTCTCCGACGAAGGCTGGGCCGAGATCACCCGCCTGCACGAGCGGGTTCTGGCCAACATGCAGATGGCGATGAATGTGCTGATATCCGCCGACATCGATTCAGCCGAGCAGTTGATGCGTGAGAAGGAAGTCCTGCGCAAACTGGAGCGCGACAGCCAGAACCGCCACCTGAAGCGGCTGCAGACCGGCAATCCGGCCAGCATGGCGACCTCGAACATGCATCTGGAGCTGGTGCGGGCCTTCAAGGAGATCAACTCCTTGCTGGTCACCGTCGCCCATCCTATCCTCGCCGAACAGGGCCTGATCCTCGAAAGCCGCCTCGCCGGGCGCAGCAGCCAGATGCAGGAGCAGACGGCCTGAGAAAATTCAGGCCTCTCTGCTCCGAAAAATTCTCATATATTTCAAAATTTTATCTGCATCATTCGGGCATCCGGCGCTGCGCGCTTTCGCACATGCACAATGCAATGTTGCATCAGGACTCAAACACCATCTTTACAATAATAATATAGTATGATTTTTTGATTTCCGGCCACGGCCATTCGTGTTCTGGGAGGAACCAATGAAATTGAAGACAGCTCTGGCGGGCATGACGATGCTCGCAACGGTCGCGCTTGCCTCCACCTCAGCCATGGCGCTGACGGTCGGCTTTTCGCAGATCGGATCTGAATCCGGCTGGCGCGCCGCCGAGACGACCCTGACCCGCCAGCAGGCGGAACAGCGCGGCATCGACCTGAAGTTCGCCGATGCCCAGCAGAAGCAGGAAAACCAGATCAAGGCGCTGCGCTCCTTCATCGCACAGGGCGTGGATGCCATCCTGCTCGCACCTGTCGTCGCCACCGGCTGGGACGCGGTGCTGAAGGAAGCCAAGGAAGCGGAAATTCCGGTGATCCTTCTCGACCGCATGGTCGACAGCGACAAGGACCTGTACCTGACGGCCGTGGGGTCCGATCTGGTGCATGAAGGCTCCGTCGCCGGCGAATGGCTGGTCAAGGAAGTGAACGGCAAGCCGTGCAACGTGGTGGAGCTGCAGGGCACGACCGGCTCATCCCCCGCCATCGACCGCAAGAAGGGCTTCGAGCAGGCGCTGGCCGGGCATGACAACCTGAAGATCATCCGCAGCCAGACCGGCGACTTCACCCGCACCAAGGGCAAGGAAGTCATGGAAAGCTTCCTCAAGGCGGAAAACGGCGGCAAGAACATCTGTGCGCTTTATGCCCACAATGACGACATGGCTGTCGGCGCCATTCAGGCCATCAAGGAAGCAGGCCTGAAGCCGGGCACCGACATTCTCGTCGTCTCCATCGACGCCGTGCCGGATATTTTCCTCGCCATGGCCGCCGGTGAAGCCAATGCCACGGTGGAACTGACGCCGAACATGGCAGGCCCCGCCTTCGACGCGCTGGAAGCCTTCCGCAAGGACGGCACTTTGCCTGCAAAGTTCATCCAGACGGAATCGAAGCTCTACACCAAGGCTGACGACCCGCAGAAGGTCTACGAAGAGAAGAAGGACCTCGGCTACTGAGCCGGTCCTGATCGGGGGACCGGCAGACACCCTCCTGCCGGTCCTCCAGCTTCAGACCGCCCTTGCGGCGGGCAATGCCTGCGGAGCAGCGCCGTGACAGACAGATCTTTCCACGCCGGGCCGCAGCATCTGCTGCAGGCCACCGGCATCACCAAATCCTTTCCCGGCGCGCTCGCCCTCGACAACGTGGATTTCACCCTGCAGGCGGGCGAGGTGCATGCCCTGCTCGGCGAGAATGGCGCGGGCAAATCCACGCTGGTGAAATGCCTGACCGGCGCCTACCGGCGCGACCGGGGCGACATCCTGCTGGAAGGCCGCAGGATCGACCCGCGCGACACGCTGGACGCCCAGACCATGGGCATCGGCACCGTCTATCAGGAGGTCAATCTCCTCGGTAACCTGACGGTGGCCGAAAACCTCTTTCTCGGCCGCCAGCCCATGCGCTTCGGCATGGTCCACACCCGCGAGATGGAAGCACGCGCCAAGGTGCTGCTGGCCGGCTACGGCCTTGATATCGACGTGCGGCGCAGCCTGTCGGCCTATCCGGTCGCCGTGCAGCAGATCATCGCCATCGCCCGTGCGGCGGATCTCTCCGGCAAGGTGCTGATCCTGGACGAGCCCACCGCCAGCCTCGACACCCAGGAAGTGGAGATGCTGTTCAACGTGGTGCGCGGCCTCAAGGCGCGCGGCCTCGGCATCGTCTTCATTTCCCACTTCCTCGATCAGGTCTACGAAATCTGCGACACGGTGACGATCCTGCGCAATGGCCGCAAGGTCGCCACCCGTGCCGCCCTGGGGCTGCCGCGCCTTGATCTGGTGGCCCTGATGCTGGGCCGCGATCTGGAGGCCGAAACGCGGGAGCGGGCCGTTCACACGGCACCGGAAGGCGAAGCTGCGCTGCAGTTCCGCCAGTTCGGCCGCAAGGGTCATGTTGCCCCCTTCGACCTCGCGGTCCATCCGGGTGAAGTGGTGGGCATGGCGGGCCTGCTCGGCTCCGGCCGCACGGAAACCGCCGAAGTTCTGTTCGGCGCCCCCCCCGCCGATACGGGCGAGGCACGGATGGATGGGCGGGTGTTGAAACTCGGCTCGCCGCGTCAGGCCATTGCCGAAGGCTTTGCCTTCTGCCCGGAAGACCGCAAGCATGACGGCATCATCGCCGAGCTTTCGATCCGCGAGAACATTGCCCTTGCGCTGCAGGCGCGGCGCGGCTGGATGCGGCCCGTGCCGCGCAAGGAGCAGGTGGCGCTCGCCGACAAATACATCAAGGCGCTCGATATCCGCACCACCAGCCGGGAAAAGCCCATCGGCCAGCTTTCCGGCGGCAACCAGCAGAAGGCGCTTCTGGCCCGCTGGCTGGCGCTCAATCCCAAGTTCCTCATCCTCGACGAGCCGACGCGCGGCATCGACGTGGGCGCCCATGCGGAAATCATCCGCCTGATCGAGGATCTTTGCGCCAAGGGCATGTCGCTGCTGGTGATTTCCTCCGAACTGGAGGAACTGGTGGTCTACAGCCACCGGGTGATCGTGGTGCGCGACCGGGCGCATGTGGCCGAACTGACAGGAGAGGACGTGACCCCGCACAAGGTGATGCAGGCCATCGCAGAGGCCGGACATGGACATGTGCCCGCTCAGGACCAGGCCAGAGGAGCAGCCGAATGAAGCCCTTCCTCGAGGCCGCAGGCGGCTTTTTCCGTCGCTTTGCCCCGCAGCTGATCACCCTCGCCGTGGTGCTGACGCTGAACACCCTGCTGTTTCCCGGCTTTCTCGACATCGGCATTGCCAACGGGCGGCTCTACGGCAGCCTGATCGACATTCTCAACCGCGGCGCACCGGTGGCCCTGCTCGCCATCGGCATGACGCTGGTCATCGCCACGCGCGGCATCGACCTGTCGGTGGGCGCCGTCATGGCGATTTGCGGCGCGGCGGCGGCGGCAACGGTGGCCAGCAGCGGCAGCGCCGTGGCGGCCATCACCGTTGCCCTTGGGATTGGTCTGGCCTGCGGGCTGTGGAACGGCATTCTCGTTGCGCTGCTGAACATCCAGCCGATCATTGCCACGCTCATCCTTATGGTCGCCGGGCGCGGCATTGCCCAGCTCATCACCGAAGGCACCATCCTCACCTTCACCCACGAGGGGCTGATCTTTGTCGGCAGCGGCTCGCTCTTCGGCCTGCCCATGCCGGTTGTGCTGTGGCTGGCGGCCGCCCTCATTGCAGCTCTTCTGGTGCGCCGCACCGCCCTTGGCCTTCTCATCGAGGCCGTCGGCATCAACCGCCGCGCCAGCAGCCTCGCCGGTGTCAATGCCGGGGTGCTGATCGTCGCCGTCTACATGATCTCCGGCCTTGCCGCAGCGGTGGCAGGCATCATCGCCGCCGCCGATATCCGCGGCGCCGATGCCAACAATGCCGGGCTGTGGCTGGAGCTGGACGCCATTCTCGCCGTCGTCATCGGCGGCACCTCGCTGCTCGGCGGGCGCTTCACCCTGTTCGGCACCGCCCTTGGCGCACTCATTATCCAGTCGATCAACACCGGCATTCTGATCTCCGGCTTTCCGCCGGAATTCAATCTGGTGATCAAGGCCAGCATCATCATCGTGATCCTGCTGATCCAGTCGCCTGCCATCCAGAGCCTTTTCACCGTGTTGCGCCGCCAGCCGGAAAGACCAGCCAAGAGGGAGCTGTCCAAGCCATGACATCCCGCCAGCTTCCGCTTCTCATCACGCTCGCCGTCTTCGTGCTGGCCTATGCCATCTGCTACACCCAGTATCCGGCCATGCTGTCCACCCGTGTTGCGGGCAACCTTCTGACCGATAACGCCTTTCTCGGCATTGCCGCCGTCGGCATGACCTTTGTCATCCTCTCGGGCGGCATTGACCTGTCCGCAGGTTCGGTCATCGCCTTCACCGGTGTGCTGCTCGCGGTGCTGCTGCGCGACACATCCATTCATCCGCTGGCGGCTTTCGCATTGGTGCTGGTGCTGACATCGGCTTTCGGTGCGGCCATGGGCGGCATCATCCACGCCCTCGCCATGCCGGCCTTCATCGTCACGCTGGCGGGAATGTTTCTGGCGCGGGGGCTTGCCTTCGTCCTGTCGACCGAATCCATCCCCGTCACCCATGAATTCTACGGCACGCTGCAGGACATGTTCATCCGCCTGCCGGGCAAGGGGCGCCTGACGTTGATCGGCGGCATCATGCTGCTGACCGTTGCGGCCGGCATCTTCCTGGCCCACCGCACCCGCTTCGGCACCAATGTCTATGCCCTGGGCGGCGGGGTGCAGACGGCCCGGCTGATGGGCGTGCCGGTGGGCCGCACCACGGTGCAGGTCTATGCCCTTTCCGGCTTCCTGTCGGGCCTCGCGGGCATCGTCTTTTCGCTCTACACTTCGGCCGGTTACTCGCTGGCAGCGGTGGGGGTGGAGCTGGACGCGATTGCCGCCGTCGTCATCGGCGGCACCCTGCTCACAGGCGGCAGCGGCTATGTGGCGGGAACTTTTGCCGGGGTCCTGATCATGGGCCTGATCCAGACCTATATCATCTTCGATGGCTCACTTTCGAGCTGGTGGACCAAGATCGTGATCGGATTGCTGCTCTTTGCCTTCATTTTGTTGCAGAAGGGCCTGGTTTGGTTTACCGGCGGGGTGGACAGGCGCATGCATCAAGCCAGCTAGAGGAGGCCCCCGGAGGGCCTTGGGAACCGGACATGAACGTGATGGAGCCCAGTATCGCAAACTTCTCCCCGCGCAACAGCCATGGGCGCGTGGTGGATGTGCTGGGCCGGGAAATCGTGGAAGGGAAATACCCTTCCGGCGCCGTTCTTCCGGGTGACAATGAGCTGGCCGAGCGCTTCCAGGTGTCGCGCACCGTGCTGCGCGAGGCGATGAAGACGCTGGCCGCCAAGGGCATGGTGCAGGCCCGCGCGCGCATCGGCACCAAGGTCACCGACCGCAAGTTCTGGAACCTGTTCGACGGCGATGTGCTGAGCTGGCACTTCAGCGGCGGCGTCGATGCCGCCCTCTTCAATCATCTGTCCGATGTGCGGCTGGCACTGGAGCCAGCGGCCGCATCCATGGCCGCCCTCAACGCCAGTGACGATGACATCCGCACCCTGCACCGGCTGACCGATGCCATGCGCGACGCGGAAGACGCCCGCGCCTTCGCCGAAGCCGACATGAAGTTCCATCTGGCCGTGCTGGAAGCCTCGCGCAATCCGTTCATGAGCTCGGTCGGCAGCCTCATCGGCGCGGCCCTCGTCAGCATTTTCCGCCTCAGCTCTCCCACGGGCAGCCGCGAAGGCTTTGCCGAAACCGCTGGCACGCACCGCGCCATTGCCGATGCCATCGGCCAGCGCGACCCTCAGGCCGCTGCAAAGGCCATGGAGCGCGTCATCATCATCGGCCGCGACCGGGTGCTGCCCAGCGCCAGACAGGACGCTGCAGACGCTTCTGCGTGAAGTCAGAACCTCTTATGCCAAGGCTTTCGATGCTGACGCATCTCGCCTTGAGATTGCTCAGGCGCCGCACGGGCTTGACCAACTCCCGGTGAGCCAAGCTCACCGGGAGTTGGTATCACAAACGGATGACGAACAGCTTGCGGGTGGTTTCGATCACCTCCCAGATGCCGGAAAAGCCGGGCTGGATGATGAAGCTGTCGCCGGTCTTCAGATCGCGCACAGAACCGTCCGCATCGGTCAGGCGGGAATGGCCGGACAGGATCGTGCAGAACTCCCATTCATCATAGGAGACACGCCAGGCGCCCGGCGTTGATTCCCAGGCGCCGGTGAACTGCCGCTCACCATCGCGGGTCTCGAGCAGCCAGGTGGTGAAGCGCGGGTCCCCCGAGATCACCTTTTCGGGGGCCGGTGCATCGTGCTCCGGCGTCAGCTGATCCAGATCGAGCGGAAGAAAGTGCTTCATGCGGCCTCGCTGCATTTCCGGAGACGGTTCCAGACCATGGCACAGGACGGGAAAACGAAAAAGGCAGGTTCAGTTTCCTGAACCTGCCTCGCCGAGGTTACCCTCGAAGTGGTGGAGCCAATCGGAATCGAACCGACGACCTCTTGAATGCCATTCAAGCGCTCTCCCAACTGAGCTATGGCCCCGAAACTTTTGAACCGGCTTGGGTCACCAGCGTCTGTGGAGGCGGGTTATAGAGGGGGTCTTCGAATTGATCAAGAGGCTTTTGCCAGAAAAATCAAAAACCGCCTGTGGACAACTCAACCCCTTGAAAAACCCCGCAGAAATCTGCGCATCCATGAGCCGGCAAAGGCCCGGAACAGCAAGGGGCGAGGCCCTGGCGCACCGGTTGCCCCGATGGCCTGCAGCCCCGCCCCCTTGAAGACTGGAGAATAAGGATCCGGCAGCAGCAGCTTGCCGGATGCCCTTTTCAACAGCTGCCGGCCTTAGCGGTCGGTATCGTCGTCCATCTCGACAACGATGCCCGGGACGGCTTCGTCTTCGTCTTCCTCGTCTTCGATGAAGACATCGTCATCGGCGTCATCGTCGATGGCCGCTTCGTCGTCATCGCCCAGATCCGGAACGATATCGCCCTCGACCTCGGCATCGGCCTCTTCCAGGGAGACCAGCTCGGGAGCCACCAGATCCTCTTCATCCTCGTCCTCGTCCTCCTGCTGGACGACGCGGGAAGCCTTGGCAGCGCGGCTGCTCGACACGATGTCGAACAGGGTGCCGCACTTCGGGCAGGTGATGGGGTTGCGGTTCAGGTCGTAATATTTGGCGCCGCAGCTAGGGCACAGCCGCTTTGTGCCGAGTTCAGGTTTTGCCACCGTGCTTACCCTTTGTTCGTGCTCGAGGGTTTGTCCAAAATTCTGTCTCCGGCACTTCCGGGCTGGAACGCCTCTGTCCAGTCCGCAAACGCCGGGGCCGTCTTGCTCAAGGCGCGGCCCTTAAATGCGGCGCGCCCTCATGTCAAAGCCAAATGACCGGCCTCGTTGACTGAAGCATTCTCAGGCGCTGCGCAAGCAAAAATTCGTGCCATCCCGCACTCGCGGATGACGGGGGCATGGACCCGTGTTAGGAGTGACCACTTTTTCAGGCTCCGCAACTTCCGGAATTGACCATGTCTCACGCTTCGACGCCCCGCCCCTTGCGTTCGCGCGCCGGTTCCGCCCTCACGGGCCGCATCCGCGTGCCGGGGGACAAATCCGTCTCGCACCGCTCGCTGATGTTCGGCGCCCTGGCTGTCGGCCGCACCACCGTGACCGGCCTGCTGGAAGGCGAGGATGTGCTGAACACCGCCGGTGCCATGCGCGCGGCCGGTGCACGCATCCACAAGGATGAGAACGGCACCTATCACATCGACGGTGTTGGCCTCGGCAGCCTGCTGGAGCCGGAAGACGTGATCGACTTCGGCAATGCCGGCACCGGCGTACGCCTGACCATGGGCATCTTCGGCACCCATCCGATTGCCGCCACCTTCGTGGGTGATGCCTCCCTGTCCCGCCGCCCGATGGGCCGCGTGCTGGATCCGCTGCGCCAGATGGGCACGCAGGTCGTCGCCCGCGCCGGGGACCGGCTGCCGCTGTCCATCCGCGGCGCCGACATGCCGCTGCCGATCACCTACCGTGTGCCGATGCCTTCGGCGCAGGTGAAGTCGGCGGTGCTGCTGGCCGGCCTCAACACACCAGGCGAAACCGTCGTGATCGAGCCCATCGCCACCCGCGACCACACCGAGAAGATGCTCGCCGGTTTCGGCGCCGATATCTCCGTGACGATTGACGAGCAGGGTGCCCGCATCATCCGCCTCAAGGGCCGTCCGGAACTGAAGGCGCAGGCCATCGACGTGCCGGGCGATCCCTCCTCTGCCGCCTTCCCGATCGTCGCCGCACTGATCACACCGGGCTCCGATGTGACGGTGGAAAACGTGCTGCTCAACGAGCACCGCACCGGCCTTATCACCACGCTGATCGAGATGGGCGGCGACATCACCATCGAGAACGAGCGCATGGCGGGCGGTGAGCGGGTGGGCGACATCCGCGTCAGGGCCAGCAAGCTGAAGGGCGTCACCGTCCCCGCGAACCGCGCGCCGTCCATGATCGACGAATATCCGGTGCTCGCCGTGGCAGCGGCCTTTGCCGAGGGGGACACTCACATGCCCGGCCTTGAAGAGCTGCGCGTGAAGGAGTCCGACCGTCTGGCCGCTGTGGCGCGCGGACTGGAAGCCAACGGCATTCCTTGCAAGGAAGGCGAGGCAGAGCTGACCGTGACGGGCGGCGCCTCCGGCATCGGCGGCGGCATCGTGACCACCCATCTCGACCACCGCATCGCCATGAGCTTCCTCGTGCTTGGCCTTGCCAGCGGCAAGGCCGTGACGGTGGACGACGGGGCGGTGATCGCCACCAGCTTCCCCACCTTCACCAGCCTCTTTGCAGGCCTTGGCGCCGAGATCAGCGAACTGGAGGACGCGCGCGCATGATCATTGCCATCGACGGACCCGCCGCTTCCGGCAAGGGCACGCTTGCCCGCCGCCTCGCCGCCCATTTCGGCCTGCGGCATCTTGACACCGGCCTCACCTACCGGGCGGTTGCCGCTGCGCTTCTGGCGCAGGGCCTGCCGCTCGGGGACGAGAAGGTGGCCGTCGATATTGCCGGGCGTCTTGACCTTGGCCACATGGACCGCAGCGCCCTCTCCGCCCACGAGGTTGGCGAGGCCGCCTCACGCATTGCCGTGCTGCCGGGCCTCAGGGATGAACTCGTCCGCCTGCAGCGCGCCTTTGCCCAGACCCCTCCCGGTGCGGTTCTGGACGGGCGCGACATCGGCACGGTGGTCTGCCCGGATGCGGATGTGAAGCTCTATGTCACCGCCGCCCCCGAGGCGCGCGCCCGGCGCCGCACGGCGGAAATCCTCTCGCAGGGCAAGGAGGCGGAATTCGCCTCCGTGCTGGAGGATCTGAAGCGCCGGGACGAGCGGGACATGAACAGAACCGTCGCTCCGCTGCGCCAGGCGGACGGTGCGCACTTGCTAGATACGACCGGAATGGGTATAGAGACGGCGTTCCAGGCGGCTGTGGATATCGTCACCTCCGCCCGGGCATCCTGATCAGGAGCCTCGGAAAGACCCGCCCGGCCATGCCGGAGAGCGGGATTTCGGCTTGATCAAACAGGCAGCCTTGTGACGGGCAGGCGGGTCAGCCCCCCTCTCCGCCGGCATGGGCCGCATGAAGGAATTCCGGTTCGGGCAGCCGCTGATGCAGTGCCCGGACCAAGGACGTTACGGATCTCCGCCTTCCGTCCGCCGGCCCGCGCCGGATCTGCTTTTGGGGCAGGTTCTGCGTGGAAGGATGCCACCTTGCGGTGGTGTCCCGGAAGGAATGGGGGTCCATCATCAACACCAGCCCAGCCGGCGACGCCAGCAATGGCACCAGGAGTTTTTATGTCTGCAATGAACCCCTCCACCGAGGATTTCGCCGCCCTTCTGAACGAGTCCTTCACCACGAACGACCTCTATGAAGGGTCCGTCGTCAAGGGCATCATCGTTGCCATCGAGAAGGACCTCGCCGTCATCGACGTCGGTCTGAAGGTCGAAGGCCGCGTTCCGATGAAGGAATTCGGCGTCAAGGGCCGTGATGGCGACCTGAAGGTTGGCGACGAGGTCGAGGTCTATCTCGAGCGCGTCGAAAACGCTCTCGGCGAAGCCGTGCTGTCGCGCGAAAAGGCGCGCCGCGAAGAAAGCTGGGTCCGTCTCGAAGTGTCGTTCGAGAAGGGCGAGAAGGTCACCGGCCAGATCTTCAACCAGGTCAAGGGCGGCTTCACCGTCGATCTGGATGGCGCCGTTGCCTTCCTGCCGCGTTCGCAGGTCGATATCCGCCCGGTGCGCGATGTCACCCCGCTGATGCACACCCCGCAGCCGTTCCAGATCCTGAAGATGGACAAGCGCCGCGGCAACATCGTGGTGTCCCGCCGCGTCGTGCTGGAAGAGACCCGCGCCGAGCAGCGTTCGGAGCTGGTGCAGAGCCTGGAAGAAGGCCAGACCGTGGAAGGCGTGGTCAAGAACATCACCGATTACGGTGCGTTCGTCGACCTCGGCGGCATCGACGGCCTGCTGCATGTCACCGACATTGCATGGCGCCGCATCAACCACCCGTCGGAAGTTCTCACCATCGGCCAGTCCGTCCGCGTGCAGATCATCCGCGTCAACCAGGACACGCACCGCATCAGCCTCGGCATGAAGCAGCTTGAAACTGATCCGTGGGATGGCATCGAAGCCAAGTACCCGATCAGCGCCAAGTTCTCGGGCCGCGTGACCAACATCACCGATTACGGTGCATTCGTTGAGCTGGAGCCGGGCATCGAAGGCCTGATCCACGTGTCCGAAATGTCCTGGACCAAGAAGAACGTCCATCCGGGCAAGATCGTTTCGACCTCTCAGGAAGTCGACGTCATGGTCCTGGAAGTTGATCCGGTCAAGCGCCGCATCTCGCTCGGTCTCAAGCAGACCCTGCAGAACCCGTGGGATGCTTTCGCAGAACGCTTCCCGGTCAACACGGAAGTCGAAGGCGAAGTCAAGAACAAGACCGAATTCGGTCTGTTCATCGGCCTCGAAGGCGACGTGGACGGCATGGTGCACCTCTCCGACCTCGACTGGAACCGTCCGGGCGAGCAGGTCATCGAGGAGTACAAGAAGGGCGACATGGTCAAGGCCGTGGTGCTCGACGTGGACGTGGAGAAGGAGCGTATCTCGCTCGGCATCAAGCAGCTCGGCGGTGACCCGTTCGAAGCTGGCGCCGCTGGCGAACTGCGCAAGAACGCCATCGTCTCCTGCGAAGTCATCGAAGTGAAGGATGGCGGTCTGGAAGTGAAGGTTGCCGACGGCGATCTCACCGCCTTCGTCCGCCGCGCCGATCTGGCCCGCGACCGCGACGGCCAGCGCCCCGAGCGTTTCTCGGTTGGCGACAAGTTCGACGCCCGCATCACCCAGTTCGACAAGAAGACCCGCCGCATCTCCGTCTCCATCAAGGCGCTTGAAATCGCCGAGGAGAAGGAAGCCGTGGCACAGTACGGTTCTTCCGACACGGGTGCCTCGCTCGGCGACATCCTGAGCGCTGCTCTGAAGGCCCGCGACGAGGATTGATCCCCGTCCGGTCGCCTGACCTGAAACTGGAGCGCCCCGGTCAAAAGCCGGGGCGTTTTGTTTGTGCGGGGGCATCTCTCGCCAAGACGGGACGGCGCGTGTAGTCTGCCGCCTCTGCCCCGGAAACCGGGGCGCTGGAAGGACGCCGGGACGCTCATGATCCGCTTTGACCTCAATCCCCGCCTTGAAGGCGACAGCCTGCACGTCACCGATCTGCCGCTCTGCGCAGTGCGGCTGATGAAGGATGCCAATTACCCCTGGGTGCTGCTGGTGCCGCGCCACAGCGACCTGATCGAGATCATCGACCTTTCCGAAGAGGACCGGCTGCAGCTGATGCGTGAGATTGCCCGTGTCAGCGAGGCCCTGCGTGCCATCACAGCCTGCGAAAAGCTGAATGTCGGCGCCCTTGGCAACATGGTCTCCCAGCTCCATCTGCACATCATTGCCAGGTTCCACGAGGACCCGGCCTGGCCCGGCCCGGTCTGGGGCGCCGTTCCGGCCAAGCCCTATGAGCCGGGCGTTGCGGAGGATCTTGTCAGCCGCCTTCGCATCGCATTGGGCGCCGGACAGCAGGCCTGAGCCAGCGAATTTCCGAGGGAGACTGAACTTATGGCATCGGACGCAGTGGTCCTGGCAAAAAGCCCGGCCAGCATGAGCTTTACCGTAAACCCGCTGGACCGCTGCTCGGAGCTGCGCGGCAAGGCGGAGTGGCTGATTGAACAGATCACCCGCCCCGAAGCACGCTTCGTTGCTTCCACCGCCGGCAAACTGGTGCTGACGAAGACCAGCGGCACCCCTGCGATCCGCCATGACCGGACCGGTGCCGACCGGCTGGGTTTTGATCCGGCGGAGGCCATTCTGCTGGGTCTGGAAGGGGACGAGCGCCGTCCGCTGTTCGCCTTTGCCTGCACCGGCACGGACGAGGAACTGGAACTGCGGCCGGACCTCGAAGTCATCGATCTGCGCAGCCTGGCCGTCCGCGCCGATCTGCCGGAGGCCGATCTGGGCGCGCTGGCGCAGACGCGTGCACTTGTGCACTGGCACATGAGCCACCGTTTCTGCTCGCGCTGCGGCCAGAAAAGCGTGATGGCGGAGGCCGGTTACCGGCGCGATTGCCCGGCCTGCGGCGCCATGCATTTCCCCCGCACGGACCCGGTGGTGATCATGCTCATCACCCATCAAGACAAGGTGCTGCTGGGCCGCCCGCCGCGCCTTGCGGAAGGCATCTTCACCGTTCTGGCCGGCTTCATGGAGCCGGGCGAGACCATTGAAGACGCGGTGCGGCGCGAGACTTACGAGGAATCGCGCATCCGTGTCGGTGATGTCTCCATTGTGCTGAACCAGCCATGGCCCTTCCCCGCCAACCTGATGCTGGGCTGCACGGGCGAGGCGCTGACGGATGAGATTGCCTTCGAGCAGGACGAGCTGGAGGCCTGCCGCTGGTGTGACCGGGCTGAAGTCCGCCAGATGATGGCCGGCACCCATCCGCTCGGCCACCGCACCCCGCCGCCCATCTCCATCGCCCATCAGCTGATCGCAGGCTGGCTGGCGGAGGAAGGCGCATGAGGCTGGTTCACCGCAGGTTCCTTTCCGCACTGCTGCCGCTTGCTGCGCTTCTTGCCGTCCTCGGCCCGGTGCAGGCCGCCTATGAGGCGGAGTTCCGTGCCTTCCTGTCCGGCAAGGTGGCACCTGCCGCCCGCGCCGCAGGCGTGCCGCAGGCTGTGATCGACCGGGAACTCTCCGGCCTGACGCCGGATGAAAAGTTGCCCGGCCTCAGCCGCCCGGACCGGCCGGAAGCCCCGCCTGCCGTGAATTTCCAGGCCGAGTTCAAAGCCCCCGGCGGCTACTTCCAGGACAAGCAGTTCCGCGCACTGGCAGGCCCCGGCCGCAGCCTGATGCAGAAACATGGCGCCACCCTGAAGGCGGTGGAAGCGCGCTATGGCGTTCCGGCGCGGATCATCGTTGCTATCTGGGGCCGGGAGACCGGCTATGGCGCGGCGAAGATCCCGCATGACGGCCTGCGCGTGGTGGCGACGCGCGCCTTCATGGGAGAGCGGCGGGAGTTCTTTCTGGGTGAGACGGTGGCCGCGCTGCAGATCCTTGCCGATGGTCATATCACCCGCGCGGAACTGAAAAGCTCCTGGGGCGGGGCCATGGGCCAGCCGCAGTTCCTGCCCTCATCCTTCCTGAAATATGCCGTCGATTTCGACGGTGACGGCCGCCGCGACATCTGGCGCTCCGTGCCCGATACGCTGGCCTCCATCGCCAATTATCTCAGCCAGCATGGCTGGGAGCGTGGCCGCGACTGGGGCTATGAGGTGGTGCTGCCGCACTCCGTCTCCTGCTCCCGCGAGGGGCCGGACCAGCAGCAGGCGATCTCCCGCTTTGTCCGCGAGGGCGTCACCCGGGTGCGCGGGCGCGAATTTCCCAAGGCCGAACTCGGCAAGCCCGCCAATATCCTGATGCCCGCCGGGCGCCATGGCCCGGCCTTTCTGGCGACGGCAAACTTCTATGTGCTGAAGGCCTATAACGAGAGCGACGTCTACGCCCTCTTCGTCGGCCATCTGGCCGACCGCTATGGCCGCGACGAGGGCTTTGCCGCGAACTGGGACCCCACGCCGCACCTGTCACGCGGCGCCGTGCGCGACCTGCAGCTGAAGATGCAGAAGGCAGGCTATGACGTCGGCAAGCCCGACGGCCTCATCGGCTTCAAGACCCGCCGCTCCCTAGGCCTGATGCAGGAAAAGGCCGGCCGCAGGGCCACCTGCTGGCTGGAGTGAGGCAAGCGTGCTCATCGGGATTTGATATTACTCACTCACCACTCCCGCATCGGCCGTTTCCAGATTAAAGGCGGCGGACATGAGGGCGCGGGTGTAGCCTGAGGCGGGATTGGTGAAGACCTGCGCCGCCGGGCCTGCCTCCACCACCTTGCCATGGCGCATGACGATGACGTCATTCGCCAGCGCCCGCACCACCTTGAGGTCGTGCGAGATGAACAGATAGGCAAGGCCGCGCCGCTTCTGCAGGTCGCGCAGGAGGTCCACCACCTGCGCCTGCACGCTCATGTCGAGGGCAGACGTCGGCTCGTCCAGCATGACGAATTTCGGCTCCAGCACGAGGGCACGGGCGATGGAGATCCGCTGGCGCTGGCCGCCGGAAAACTCATGCGGATAACGGAAGCGGGAAGCAGCATCGAGCCCCACTTCTTCCAATGCCTTGGCAACGATCCGGTCACGCTCTGCCTCGCTCAGGCGCGGCTGATGCACCTTGAGGCCCTCGCCGACGATATCGGCAACGGACATGCGCGGGCTGAGCGCGCCGAAGGGGTCCTGGAACACGATCTGCATGTCGCGCCGCAGCGGGCGCATGTCATCCCAGGACAGGCCGGAAATGGTCTTGTCCTTGAAACGGATGGCGCCCTGTGAGGAGATCATGCGCAGGATGGCAAGACCCAGCGTCGTCTTGCCGGAGCCGCTTTCGCCGACGATGCCGAGCGTCTGCCCTTCGCGCAGGGTGAGGTCAATGCCGTCCACCGCCTTCACGTGGCCCACCGTGCGGCGCAGCAGGCCGCGGCGGATGGGGAACCACACCTTCAGGTCCTTTGTTTCCACCACCACCGGGCGGCTCAGGTCCTCGGCAGGCGGCTCACCCTTGGGCTCGGCAGCCAGCAGATGGCGGGTATAGGTGTGCTGGGGATTGCGGAACACCTCTTCCACCGTCCCCTGCTCGACAATCTCACCCTTCGTCATGACGCAGACCCGGTCAGCGATCTTGCGCACGATGCCAAGGTCATGGGTGATGAACAGCATGGCCATGCCGCGCGCCGTCTGAAGGTCCTTCAGGAGCTTGAGGATCTGCGCCTGCACGGTCACGTCGAGCGCCGTGGTCGGCTCGTCGGCGATCAAGAGCTCCGGCTCGTTGGCCAGCGTCATGGCGATCATGACACGCTGGCGCTGGCCACCGGAGAGCTGGTGCGGATAGGAGCCGAGGCGGCTTTCCGGCTCGGGAATGCCCACCTGCGTCAGCAGTTCCAGCACCCGCGCCCGGGCCGCCTTGCCGCCCATGCCGCGATGCACCTTGAGGATTTCCTCGATCTGCCGCTCCACCGTATGCAGCGGGTTGAGTGAGGTCATCGGCTCCTGGAAGATCACGGAAATGTCGTTGCCGCGAAGCTTGCGCATTTCCTCTTCGCTGGCTGACACAAGCTCCTTGCCCTTGAAATGGATCGTGCCGCCCGGATGGGACGCAGACGGATAGTTCAGGAGCTTGAGGATCGACATGGCCGTCACCGACTTGCCCGATCCGCTTTCCCCCACAAGCGCCAGCGTTTCGCCGGGCCGCAGATCGAAGCTCACCTTGTTGACCGCAAGACTGGTTGCCCCGCCTTGCGTGAAGGCGGTGCAGAGATCCTTGACGGAAAGAAGCGGCGTGTCGGTCATGTTCATGGCCGGACTCCCTTGGTGCAAGCTCATCAGACAAAACTCTTGCGCGGATCGAAGGCGTCGCGCACCGCCTCGCCGATGAAGATCAGCAGGCTGAGCATGAGCGAGATGACGAAGAAGCCGGTGATGGCGATCCAGGGGGCCTGAAGGTTGTTCTTGCCCTGCGCCAGCATTTCGCCCAGCGAGGCGGAACCGGGCGGCAGGCCGAAGCCGAGGAAATCCAGCGCCGTCAGCGTCGAGATCGAGCCGTTGAGGATGAAGGGCATGAAGGTCAGCGTCGCCACCATGGCGTTGGGCAGGAGGTGCCGCCACATGATCGTGCGGTTGGACACCCCGAGCGCACGGGCTGCGGCGATATATTCAAAATTCCGCCCGCGCAGGAATTCCGCCCGCACGACGCCCACGAGAGATACCCATGAGAAGGCAAGCAGGATGAAGAACAGGGTCCAGAAGCCGGGTATCAGCACGGAGGAGATGATGAGGATGAGATAGAGCGTCGGGATGGCGCTCCAGATCTCGATGAAACGCTGGAACAGAAGGTCGACCCAGCCGCCATAAAAGCCCTGCACAGCGCCCGCACCGATGCCGATGCCGGAAGAGGCAATGGTGAGCACGAGACCGAAGATCACCGAAATGCGGAAACCGTAGACAAGACGGGCGAGGATATCGCGGCCCTGATCATCGGTTCCGAGCCAGTTCCAGTTGCCCATGGTGCAGCCGGGATCTTCCGCCCCCAGCGGATAGCGGGCACAGCGCTGCTCCTTGTCCATCATCCAGGAGGGCGGCGCCGGGGCCGGCACCGGAATGTCGCGGTTGACCGTCCGGTATGAATAGCGCACCGGCGGCCAGATCATCCAGCCATTGGCGCTGATTTCGTCCTGAATGAAGGGATCGCGGTAATCGGTGACGGCCAGAAATCCGCCGAACTTCTCTTCCGGATAGTCGACCAGAACCGGTGCCAGCAGCTCGCCCTTGTAGGAGACGAGCACCGGCTTGTCGTTGACCAGAACCTCCGCAATGAGCGACAGGCCGAAAAGCACGAGGAAGATCCAGAGCGACCAGTAGCCGCGCCGGTTGGCCCGGAAATTGGCAAGGCGGCGCCGGTTGATCGGCGACAGGGAGAAGCGGCCGCGCGGGGCAGGCGCTGCCACGGAAGAGGCGGATGCCGTGCTGGTGCTGTCCATGGCTCAGACCTCCCGGCTTTCAAAGTCGATCCGGGGATCGATCCAGGTGTAGGTGAGATCGGAGAGGAGGTTCACCAGAAGCCCCATGAGCGAGAAGATGTAGAGCGTCGCAAAGACCACCGCATAGTCCCGGTTGATGACCGATTCAAAGCCGAGCAGACCCAGACCATCGAGGGAGAAGATGGTTTCGATCAGCAGCGATCCGGCAAAGAAGGACGAGATGAAGGCACCGGGGAAGCCCGCCACCACGATCAGCATGGCATTGCGGAACACATGGCCATAGAGCACCTGCCGCTCTGTCAGGCCCTTGGAACGGGCAGTGATCACGTATTGCTTGCGGATTTCGTCGAGGAACGAATTCTTGGTGAGCAGGGTCGTCGTGGCAAAGGCCGAGAGCACCATGGCCGCCAGCGGCAGGGTCATATGCCAGAAGTAATCCGCGATCTTGCCGAAGAGCGACAATTGCTCCCAATTGTCGGAGGTGAGGCCGCGCAAGGGGAACCAGTCGTAGAAGGAGCCGCCTGCAAACAGCACGATCAGCAGCACGGCAAAGAGGAAGCTGGGGATCGCGTAGGCGACGATGATCACCCCTGACGTCCAGATATCGAAGCGCGAGCCGTCCTTCACCGCCTTGCGGATGCCGAGCGGGATGGAAATCGTGTAGGAAATCAGCGTCATCCAGATGCCGAGCGACATGGAAACCGGCAGCTTTTCCTTGATCAGGTCGATGATGCGGATGTCGCGGAAGTAGCTCTCGCCGAAATCGAAGCGGGCATAATTCCACAGCATGGTGAGGAACCGCTCCAGCGGCGGCTTATCGAAGCCGAACTGCGCCTCAAGCTGCTTGATGAAGTCGGGATCCAGCCCCTGTGCACCGCGGTACTTGGAGCTGACGCTGTCGCCGGCGGTGGCCTGCGCCTGTCCGCCCGCACCGCCGAAGTCGCCGCCGCCACCGCCGCTGATGCGCGATGTGGCCGAAACATCGGTGCCCGAAAGCTGGGCGATGACCCGCTCCACCGGACCACCGGGGGCAAACTGAATGATGACGAAATTGATCGCCATGATCCCCACAAGCGTCGGGATCATGAGGAGCAAGCGGCGGAGAATATAGGCGCCCATGTGTCTGGTCTTGTGCCCTTGTGCCGGAATGGATGCGAGGCGTCAGTGCCTCTCAGCCCCCCATGCCAATCTTCTTTGCCTTTTCGGTGTCAAACCACCAGGTCGATTCCACCGGAAAATCATAATACGGCGGCTCATCGGGATAGCCGAACACATCCCAGATTGCCACCGTGTGAACAGGCTTGAACCAGTGCGGCACCCAGTAATGCCCGGCCCGCAGAACCCGGTCGAGCGCCCGCGCAGCGATGTTCATCTCCTCGCGGGTGGCTGCGCCGATGGCCTTTTCAAGCAGCGCATCGATGACCGGACTGCTGATACCGGCCAGATTGTAGCTGCCATTGGTCCTGGCGGCCCGGCTGCCCCAGAAACTGCGGACCGATTCGCCCAGCGTCGGCGACAGGGAGAAGCGGCGGCTGGTCATCTCGAAGTCAAAGCTGTTCAGCCGCGACTCATACTGCGCCGGATCGACAACGCGGGACGTTGCCGCGATGCCGAGGCGGCGCAAGTTGGTGATGAAGGGCTGAACGACACGGTCGAACGCGGAGGAATTGTCGAGGAATTCGATGGTGAAGGGCCTGCCATCCGCATCCAGCAGCGTGCCGCCATCCCGCTTCAGCCCGGCTTCGGCCAGAAGGCCGGCGGCACGGCGCAGCAGGTTGCGGTCATTGCCTGACGCGTCGGAAACCGGCGCCACGACGGCTTCCTCAAAAACAGCTTCCGGCAGATCAGCGCGGAAAGGCTCCAGCAGTGCCAGTTCCTCCGCCGAAGGCGTGCCTTCGGCCATCATCTCCGTCTTCTGGAAGAAGGACTGGGTGCGGGTATAGGCGCTGTGGAAGAGGTTCTGGTTCGACCATTCGAAGTCGAAGACCAAACCGATCGCCTCGCGCACGCGCGGATCGGCAAATTTCGGCAGGCGGGTGTTGAAGAACCAGCCCTGCGCCCCGCTCGGCCGGTTGTCGGGGAATTCCTTCTTCACCACGCGGCCGTCCTGCACGGCGGGGAAGTTGTATTCGGTCGCCCAGGTTCTGGCGGTGAATTCCTCCTGGAAGGTCATCACCCCCTTCTTGAAGGCCTCGAAGGCGACCTGACGCTCCCGGAAGAACTCAAGCCGGATCACGTCGAAATTGCCCTGTCCCACGCTGACCGGCAGGTCCTTGGCCCACCAGTCCTTCACCCGCTCATATTCGATGAAGCGGCCGACTTCGTAGCGGCCCACCTTGTAGGGGCCGGAGGACAGCGGCGGCGTCAGCGTCGACTGGGTGAAGTCATAGGCCGTGTAGTAGCGCTTGGAGAAGACCGGCAGACCGGCCACGATCAGCGGCAGCTGGCGGCTGTGATTGCCGGAGAGGATCACCTCCACCCGCGACACATCCAGCGCATTGGCGGTGGTGAACTCCTGCAGCATCTGGACGAGCAGCGGATGGCCCTTCTCCTTCAGCAGATTGAAGGAAAAGGCCACGTCTTCCGCCGTCAGACGCGATCCGTCATGGAACACGGCCTCGGGCCGCAGATGGAAGACATAGCGGTTGCCGTCATCGAGAATTTCCACGCCCGAAGCGAGCAAGCCATAGGCCGCATCCGGTTCGTCAAGCGCCCGGGTCATCAGCGTGTCGAAGCACATCTCCATGCGCGGCGGCGCATCACCCTTCAGGATGAAGGTGTTGAAGGTGTTGAAGGTCTGCGGGTTCTGGTTGAAGGCCCAGCTCGGCGGCGTGAAAACGATCCGCCCGCCCTTCGGCGCCTCCCGGTTCACATAGTCAAAGGCGGTGAAATCAGGCGCATATTTCAGGTCACCGAAGACCGACAGGCCGTGGCGCAACTCCGGCCTTGCCGCCGCTTCCGCTGCTGCAGTGGCCGGAGCATCGGCTGCCGCAGGACTTGTCCCCTGCGCCAGGGCCGAGGCGCCCCAAGGCAGGACACCGAGCGCGGACGCCGAGGCGCCCAGCTTGAGAATGGAACGGCGGGAAAGGGTGTCAGGCCGGTTCATTGCGCGCCTCCCGTCTTGGCTGCCAGGCTGGCGTCATGCCACCAGATCGTTGGGAATCCGTAGGTAAACTCCGGCATGTTGTCCGGATGGCCGAAGCGGTTCCAGCGGGCCGTGCGGTCCACGTCAGCATAGAATTGCGGGATCACGTACTGGTTCCAGAGCAGCACCCGGTCCAGCGCCCGCGTGGCGGCCACCAGCTCTTCGCGGTCCTTGGCGAAAATGACCCTGTCGATCAGCTTGTCCACGGCTGGATTGCGGATGCCGGCGTAATTCTGCGAATTCTCGCGGTCAGCCGATTCCGAGCCCCACATGTTGCGCTGCTCGTTGCCCGGAGACAGGGACTGTGCCCAAACCAGCGTCGTCATTTCGAAATCGCGGCTGTTCACGCGGTTGATGTACTGGGGCATGTCAACGACCCGCAGGGTCATCGTGATACCGATGTCCCGCAGATTCTGCTGATAGGGCAGCAGCGTGCGCTCCGCGCCCTGGTCGAAATAGAGCATCTCAAAGGAGAGCGGAGTGCCCTGTGCATCCACCATCCTGCCGTTCTGAAGGCTGTAGCCTGCCTCGCGCAGCAGTTTCACCGCCTCGCGCAGGTTGGCGCGCGCCTTTTCAGAAGAGCCCCCGACCGGGTTGACATAGGGCGTGGTGAAGACCTCCGGCGGCACCTCATCGCGCACGGTTTCCAGAATCTCCAGCTCCTTGCCCTCGGGCAGGCCCTTGGCTTCCAGTTCATCGGTGCCGGCGAAATAGGAGTTGATCCGCTTGTTCAACCCGCCGGAGATGATGGTGTTGCTGGTTTCGAAGTCATAGGCGTAGTTCAGCGCCAGGCGGACGCGCGGATCCTGGAACTTCTTCAGCCGCAGATTCGGCACGAAGGCCTGCATCCGGCCCGAACCGTGGTCGATGAACTCCTCTTTCACCACGCGGCCATCGCGCGCAGCCGGAAAGTCATAGTTCTTCAGCCAGGCGCTGGCGCTGTTCTCCAGGTGAAAGTCGTACTGGCCGCCCTTGAAAGCCTCGAAGGCAACCGTGCGGTCGAGGAAGGAAATGTAGCGGACTTCATCGAAATTGTTGGTGCCTACCCGGATCGGCAGGTCTTCCCCCCAGTAATCCTGGACACGCTCATAGACGACTTCGCGGTTGGCGACGAAGCTCTTCATCCGGTAAGGACCCGAGGCAAGCGGCGGCTCCAGCGTGGTGCGGGAAATGTCGCGCTTGTTGCCTCGCGCGTCCGTGCCTTCCCACCAGTGCTTCGGCAAGACGAGGATCTGGCCGACCGTGTGCGGCAGTTCGCGGTTGCCGGCAGAGGCAAAGCTGAAGCGGATGACGCCGCCCGGCAGCTCCTCCACCTTGCTCACGTCCTTGTAGTAGAATTTCTGCTGCGGGCTGAGTTCGATCGCCTTTTCAAAGGACCAGATCACATCCTGCGCCGTGATGGGCGTGCCGTCCTGCCAGCGGGCCTTGGGGTTGAGCCGGTACTCGACCCAGGAATAATCGTCAGGATAGCGCATGGCTTCGGCAATGACGCCATACATCGAGCTGATGTCATACTCGTCGAGCGAGGATTCCATCAGGCTTTCGTAGATGAGACCAAGGCCCGGCGCGAGATTGCCGCGCGGGGCGAGCACGTTGAAATTGTCGAAGCCGCCGATGGAAGACAGTTTGACCGTACCGCCCTTGGGGGCGTCCGGATTGACATAGTTGAAGTGGGTGGCATCCGCCCCGTAGCGCGGTTCACCGGTGAGTGCCGTGGCATGGCGCCATTGCGGCTCCTCTGCAGCCCTTGCCTGCCCCCCGCTCATTTGCCAGCAAGCCATGGTCATGACTGCCGCTGTCATCAATGCACGGAAGGAAGCCTTGCGGGCTAGCGTCATCAACTGTTCTCCTGTCCAGCGGTCCGCCAGCCAGCCGCCCATGATGGATACAGCCTGCCGCGGGCTCAAATCAGCCGCAACCGCCGCTATAGTAAAAGGCGATGTGCCGTGCCGTCACCGGGTAAAACGGGAGATGACAGAAATTTAACCGGCAGTGCCCGCCGGACACGGAAGCGCAAGTCCGGGGAACCGGAAATCCACGCAAACAAAAACCGCGCCCTGGGGGGACGCGGTTCCTGCGTTTTCTGTGCCGTGCAGCTTTACTGCGGCAGCGGAGCCGGATTGTCCGACAGGCTGTTCAGGTAAACCAGCATGGAAGCGCGCTCCTCTGCACGCTTGAGACCGGCAAAGCCCATGGCCGTGCCAGGCATGTGGCCGCGCGGGTTCTCGATGAAGGCATCCAGCTCTTCGATGGTCCAGGCGGTATGGGTTTCGCCATAGGCCTTCATCGCGGCGGAATAGGCAAAGCCCTCATGCGCACCCGGCGCACGGCCGACGATGTCCCACAGATCCGGACCGACCTTGTTCGGGCCGCCCTTTTCAAAGCTGTGGCAGGCAACGCACTTTCTGGCGGCCCTTTCGCCATCAGAAAGCGAAGCAGCAGCCAGCAGCTGCGGCAGCGGAACAGCTTCCGCGGCAGCCGGTGCAGCCGCACCTTCACCTGCCTCTGCCACCTCGATTTCGTACCCAGGCTTCTCCGGCACCTTGGTCTCAAAAATCACATCAGAGACGATGCCCACGCCCATCGTCAGAAGAAGCACCATCAAAACCGCTCCCGCGGCCTTGTTCAGCTCGAAGGAATCCATCAGGTCTGGCTCCAGATTAACGCGTCCATGGCCCGCCCCCCCAGAGGCGGAACCATAATCTGCTCCATGAATTTGGGCTGGAAACTACAAATTTTTTGACGCCGCTGTCCATAGGTATAAAAGTCCCGGCACAAGGAAATTGGGCCTTCTACGCATTAAGACGCAGAAGTGGGGGCCCGGCAGCACCCGGAGCAAGGCGTGACATCGGCACTTGTTATTATACCCTCGCGTCTGGCAGCGACTCGTTTGCCGGAAAAACCCCTTGCAGACATAGCTGGCAAACCCATGATCGTCCGGGTTCTGGAGCAGGCTCTGGCGGTGGATATCGGCCCGGTAGCGGTTGCCTGCGATGACAGGCGCATCTTCGAGGCCGTCCGCGATCACGGCGGCCACGCCGTCATGACCAGTCCCGATCACCAGTCCGGCTCGGACCGCATCCAGGAAGCGGCGAACATTCTCGATCCGGAGCGCAAGTTCGATGTGGTGCTGAATCTGCAGGGGGATGTGCCGCTGATTGCCCCGGAAGCGGCCCGCGCCGCCTTCCTGCCGCTGGCCGATCCCTCCGTGGACATCGGCACCATCATGACCGAGATCCGCACCGAAGAGGGCCGCAACAACCCGGCCTTCGTGAAGGCCGTGGTGACACCGGTGGAGGGCGATCGCTTCCGCGCCCTCTATTTCACCCGGGCCACCGCCCCCACCGGCTCCGGCCCGCTCTACCAGCACATCGGCGTCTATGCCTACCGGCGCAGCGCGCTGGACCGGTTCGTCTCCCTGCCGCCCTCCGGCCTTGAGCTGCGGGAAAAGCTGGAGCAGTTGCGCGCGCTGGAAGACGGCATGCGAATCGATGTGTGCCTGACGCCGACCGTCCCCATCGACGTGAACACACCGGAGGATCTCGATCACGTGCGCAAGCTGTTCGAGGGGCGCTAAGCCCCTCTTCCGGCCTTGCCCTCCGGGCACTTCCTCTTTAATCGCAGAGAGCCTCAAACAGCAGAAAGCGGACGTCCATGTCTGACCGCAAGAAAATCGTGTTCCAGGGCGAGACCGGTGCCAATTCGCACATGGCCTGCCACAGCGTTTACCCGGATTACCAGGCCATCCCTTGCGCGACGTTCGAGGACTGCTTTACGGCCATGGAATCGGGTGAGGCCGATTTCGGCATGATCCCGGTGGAGAATTCCATCGCGGGCCGCGTGGCCGACATCCATTACCTGCTGCCGCGCTCCAGCCTGCACATCATCGGCGAATATTTCATGCCGATCCGCTTCCAGCTGATGGCGCTGAAGGGCGCGACGCTGGACGGGCTGAAGAGCGTGCAGAGCCATGTGATGGCCCTTGGCCAGTGCCGCAACATCATCCGCGAACTGGGCCTGAAAGCCATTGTCGGCGCCGACACCGCAGGCTCTGCCCGCCAGATCGCGGAGAGCGGCGACCTGACGGCCTCGGCCCTTGCCCCGGAAATGGCGGCGGATGTCTATGGCCTCGATATTCTGAGGCGCAATGTGGAGGATGCGGAGCACAACACGACGCGCTTCCTCATTCTCTCGCGCAGCCCGGCGCGTGCGGCCAACAACGGCCAGCCGGTGATCACCACCTTCATCTTCCGCGTCCGCAACGTGCCGGCCGCGCTTTACAAGGCGCTCGGCGGCTTTGCCACGAACGGTGTGAACATGACCAAGCTGGAATCCTACCAGCTGGAAGGCCAGTTCTTCGCCTCCATGTTCTATGCCGATATCGAGGGCCATCCGGATGATCCGTCCGTGGCGCTGGCGCTGGAAGAGCTTGCCTTCTACTGCGCCGAACTGAAGATCCTCGGCGTCTACCGGGCCAGCCCCTTCCGCGAGAAGATCCGCGAGCCCGAGGCCAACCGCGCCCTGCGCCCGACCCCTTCCGTCTGATCTCCAATCCTTCCGGCCGCGCACCGTCTGCGCGGCCCGGCAACTGTGGACTGCCATATGACCAAACCGGCCTTTGATGCCCTGTGCATCGGCAATGCGATCTGCGACGTCTTCGCCCATGTGGAGGAAGATTTCCTCGTGCGGGAGAACCTTGTGAAGGGCTCCATGCGCCTCATCGACACGGCGGAAGCCTTGCGCCTTTACGAGCGCATGGGCCAGACCGTGCTGATCTCGGGCGGCAGCGCGGGCAACACGGCGGCAGGCATTGCGTCGCTCGGCGGCAAGCCGGCTTATCTCGGCAAGGTGGCCAATGACGTTCTGGGCGCCAGCTACGCCCATGACATGAAGGGCACGGGCGTGCATTTCGAGACGGCCCCGCTGGTGGACAGCGTGCCGACGGCCCGCTCCATGATCCTGATCACGCCGGATGGCGAGCGCACCATGAACACCTACCTGGGGGCCTGCGTCGAGCTGTCGCCGGCAGACGTGGACCCGGCGGTCGTCGGCGCCTCGGCCGTCACCTACATGGAAGGCTATCTGTGGGATCCCCCCGCTGCCAAGGAGGCCTTCCTGCAGGCTGCCCGGATCGCCCATGAAAATGGCCGGCTGGTCGCAATCTCCCTGTCCGATTCCTTCTGTGTCGACCGCTACCGCAGCGAGTTCCAGGGACTGCTGCGCGACGGCGTGGTGGATCTGATGTTTGCCAACGAACACGAGCTGAAGGCACTCTACCAGACCGCCGACATCGATACGGCCATCCGCGCCGCAGCCGGGAGCTGCAAGCTGACCGCCCTGACCCGCGGCGAGGATGGCGCCATGGCGATCACCCGCGAGGAAACCGTGCACGTGCGCGCCAACGAGGTGAGCGAGGTCGCCGACCTGACCGGAGCGGGCGATCTCTTCGCCTCCGGCTTCCTCTATGGCCTTGCCCATGATTTCGATCTGGCCACCTCCGCCAGCCTCGGCTGCCTGTGCGCCTCTGAAGTCATTGCCCACGTGGGCGCCCGCCCGCAGAAAAGCCTCAAGTCCCTCGCCACGGACAGCGGCTTCACGCTCTGATACCGGGGCGCGTTGATACCAGGGCGCACAATGGAAAAACCCTCCGGCGGGTGAACCGCCGGAGGGTTTTTCATGTCATATGCAGGCCTGTTTCCTGCCAGAGCTTTCGAGGCCAGAGCTTTCGAGGCCGCTGGGGGATCTCACGCCGCGCGGATATCGGCAAAGAAGGTTTCCACCTTGCCCTTCAGTGTTTCGGACTGGCGTGCCAGCTCCTGTGAGGAGGTGAGAACCTGCGATGCGCCCGCCCCCGTGTGAGTTGCCGCCTGCGTAACGGCAACAATGTTGGACGACACCTGCTGCGTGCCTGTGGCAGCTTCCGTGATGTTGCGGACAATCTCGCGCGTCGCCGCGCTCTGCTGCTCCACGGCGGCCGCAACGGCAGAAGACGATTCCGAAATCCGCTGGATGATGTCGCCAATCGAGCGGATTGCGGCGGCGACACGGCCCGTGGCACCCTGCATGCCGGTGATCTGGGCATCAATCTCTTCGGTGGCCTTCGCGGTCTGGCTGGCCAGCGATTTCACTTCCGTAGCGACGACGGCAAAGCCCTTGCCCGCCTCTCCGGCCCGCGCCGCCTCGATGGTTGCGTTGAGTGCCAGCAGATTGGTCTGGCCGGCAATGTCGTTGATCAGTTCCACAACGCTGCCGATCTTCTCGGCGGAGGCCACCAGCCCCTCCACCATCGTCTCGGTCTCATTGGCGGCCTTCAGGGCCTTGCCGGCCACATCTGCCGATGACTGCACCCGGTTGGCGATTTCCGCGATGGATGCATCCAGCTCTTCCGACGCCCCGGCAACAGTCTGCACATTGGCCGACGCCTGCTCCGAGGCCGCGCTGACCGTTGTGGCGCTCTGGGCACTTTCTTCTGCCGAAGCAGACAGAGACGCAGCCGTTGCCTCAAGTTCGGAAGAGGCGGCGGCGACGGTGCGCAGGATCAGGCTCACATCGCTGTCAAAGCCATTGATCACCTGCTCGATGGCCATCGCCCGGCGCTCGGCGACGGCACGCTGTTCCGCCTGTTCAGCTTCCAGACGGCGGCGCTCCAGGCCATTGTCCTTGAACACCTGCACGGCAGCTGCCATGGAGCCGATCTCGTCCTTGCGGGTGAGATAGGGCACATCGGCTTCCAGATTGCCCTCAGCCAGCTGGCGCATGGCGCCCTGCATGCCAGCCAGAGGCCGCGTCACACCCGTAACCACGGTGTATCCGGCGAAAGCGATGACAAGAATGGATGCGGCGGCAATGACGATCATGATCGTCTTGGACTGTATGCGGTCTTTCACCGCTTCCGCGTAGACCTGCTGTGCCATCTGGATCTGCATGTTCATCAGCCGCGCAATCGGTTCGCCGACCGGATCAACCGCAGGATAAAGCTCATTCAGCACAAAGGCGTCGAGAGCCCCCGCGTCCTGTGCCTGCAGAATGCCCGCCAGCTTGTTGATGGCAGGCTCTGCGCGGGACTTGGTAGAGACAACCTCGGCAGCCAGCCTTTTTTCCTCAGACCCCATGGAAGTTGAACTATAGGCCATCCACTGAGCCTCGATGATGGCCAGCGCCTCCTTCACCTGGGCTTCGCCGTCGGCCCAGGGCATGTATCCTGACCGGACCTTGTGCGCTGTATCCTTGATGTTGACCGCATACATGTCCGAGACGGTCTTGAGCTGTTCCATGGGAACAACCCGGCCTTCAACGATGGATTCTGTTCTGTCGGATGCATCCTGCAACGCAATCCAGCCTTCGAGGCTTGTTGCAAACAGCGCCAGCGCCAGAAGGCACAGCGAAAGAAAAAGCTTGATGCGGATTGTCATCACGAACTCCAAAAATATAGACATTCTCTCAATCTATCGCTCATTCCTTAATTGAAAATTTCAGTAAAAGTCTAACAAGACTCTACTCACCAATATTTGTTTTATTCAATAAGCAATATTTACAGTTTACACGCGTTTATCGGTTGATTTTTTGCCAGATTCAACTCAAGGGTGAACATATAAACTGAAACTATATAGTGCAATCGAGCGCTATTACACTGTCTTATAGGTGTTTTCCAGATAACCAATACCACCGGGCAAAACTCCATTTACAGTATTTTCCAGTTTTCGAATATTTTGAACTCCACATGAAAAACCCGCCTGGCAAGGCCAGACGGGCAGGGACAGGTATCAGAGAGGGAATGCGAAGCGTTCAGAGCTTCAGAAGGCGCCTTGCGTTTTCCTTGAGGATCAGCGGGCGCACGTCGTCGCGGATGTCGATCTGCTCGAAATCGGCGAGCCAGCGGTCCGGCGTGATGGCCGGCCAGTCGGAGCCGAACAGCATCTTGTGCTTCAAGAGGCTGTTTGCATATTTCACGAGGATCGGCGGGAAGTATTTCGGCGACCAGCCGGACATGTCGATGTAGACATTCGGCTTGTGGGTTGCCACCGACAGGGCCTCTTCCTGCCAGGGGAAGGACGGGTGCGCCAGCACGATGGGCATGTCGGGGAAATCCACCGCCACGTCATCAAGATACATCGGGTTGGAATATTTCAGCCGCATGCCCATGCCGCCGCGCATGCCGGCACCCACACCCGTCTGGCCGGTGTGGAACAGGGTGATCGCCCCTTCCTCGGCAATGGCCTCATAGAGCACATAGGCCGAGCGGTCGTTGGGATAAAAGCCCTGCATGGTGGGGTGGAACTTGAAACCCCGCACGCCGAAATCGCGCACCAGACGGCGTGCTTCGCGCGCACCGGCCTTGCCCTTGGCCGGATCGATGGAGGCGAAGGGGATGAGGATGTCGCTGTTTTCGGCTGCGATCCGGGCCACTTCCTCGTTATCATAGCGGCGGAAGCCGGTTTCGCGCTCCGCATCGACGGGAAAGATCACCGCGCCGATCTTGCGCTCGCGGAAATAGTCCGCCGTCTCCTGCACCGTGGGCAGGTGATTGTGCGACACCGGATTGCGGAAATACTTGGCCATGCCGGCCTGAAACTCGTCATAGCCGTCATCGCGCGGGCCGCAGCAGGGCTCTTCCGCGTGGGTGTGAAAGTCGATGGCAATCAGATCGTCGATGTTCATGTGGGCCTCCCTTCAATCCCGATGAACTTGCGCAACAGATGCACCAGTTGATCGCGCTCCTCCGCGGCCAGATTGGCGCCAATTCTTTCCTCGTGGCGGAAGAACCAGCGGCTCGTCCGCTCCACCAGATCCTCGCCTTCCGCCGTCAGCGTCAGTTCCACCGCCCGGCGGTCCTCGTCCGGCACCCGGCGGGAGACAAGCCCCTGATCCTCGAAGGCGCGGATGAGCTTGGTCATATGCGCCCGCTTGATCATCAGCCGGTTGCCCAGCGCGCTCTGGCGGATGCCCGGATTGCAGGAGATGACCCACAGCACGGAGAATTCGCCCGGCTTCATCACCAACTCGGCATCATCGGCGAAGAACTGCTCGTAGACCTTGAGCTGCGCCATGCGCAGCAGGAAGCCGACGGCGCCATCCAGCTTGCCGATTTCCACCTCACCCTGTTTCGGGCAGATCACGTCCGCATCCATGGCCATGATGGCATCTCCTTCAGGCGGCGCCCGGAGCCTTCAGCCGCGCGGCGCGCTTCTCGAGGAAGGCGCGCAGGCGCTCTTCGGCTTCCGGGCTCGTGGCCGTGAAGGATGCAATAAAGGATTCGACGAAAAGTCCATCCTCCTTTGCCATGTCCTGAATGCGCGGCAGCGCATTGATGACGGCATAGTTGGACAGTTCCGCATTGCTGGCGGCGGCTTGCGCCAGTTCGGTGGCCTTGGCCAGAGCCTCACCCTCATCCACCACATATTGCGCAAGGTTCCAGGCTTCGGCGCTGGAAGCGGGCACGACGCGGCCCGTGAGCATCATGTCGGTCATGCGGGCAACGCCTGTCAGCCGCGCCACGCGCACCGAGCCGCCGCCGCCGACGAAGATGCCGCGCTGACCTTCCGGCAGGGCGAAGAAGGTGGTCGCATCGGCAACGCGGATATGGGTGGAGGCGGCAAGCTCGAGGCCGCCGCCGACAACGGCGCCATGCAGGGCCGAGATCCAGGGAATGGTGCCATGCTCGATGCCGCCAAACACCGCATGCCAGCGGCGGGAGTTGCGCACGCCCTCGATCGGCGAACGCTCCACATGCTCGGCCAGATCCAGCCCGGCGCAGAAGTGGCTGCCATAGCCGAAGAGCACGGCGGCCTTGGCCTCGCGTTCGGCGCGGGCAATGGCCAGGGCCAGCGCCTCGACCACCCGGTCACTGATGGCATTGCGCTTTTCGGCCCGGTTGAGGCCGACATGGGCAACATTGCCCTTCAGTTCATAGGTGACGATGTCCCCGGTGACGGTGCTGTCCATGGCGTTACTCCCGCTGCCCATCTTCGTGTGCATGATTTTGATTGTTTACAGATGGATTGTTTCCTTGTAAACAAATTTCAGGAGGGGCCATCCGGCCTAAAAGTTTGTTCACGTGATTGACGTCTGGGAGGAGTCATGACCGCAGGAGCTATGGTCCGGAAGGAATTCTGGACGCCGGAACTTGCATGGGAAACCCGGGCCGACGGCTCGATCGTCATCTGGCGCGAGGACGCGCTGGGGGCCTATGCCAGCAAGATCAACGAACGGCTTGTTCACTGGGCGCAAGCAGCCCCGGACCGCACCTGGATGGCGGCCCGCGAAAGCGACGGCTGGAAGCGCATTTCCTATGCGCAGGCCCTGACCCATGTACGCAGCCTTGCGCAGGCCTTTCTCGACCACGGCCTGTCCATGGACCGGCCCGTTGCCATTCTGGCCGAAAACTCGCTCGAACATGCGTTGATGGCGCTCAGCGCCCAGCATGTTGGCATACCTTCGGCCGCCATCTCCCCCAATTACGTGACGCTGGCCACCGACTTCGGCAAGCTGACCGAAATCGCGCAGCAGATCACGCCGGGCCTTGCCTTCGTGGAAGACGGCATGCGCTTCCGCGCCGCAATTGACGCAACCTTCGGCGAGGATTGCGTGCTGGTCGCGGCCCGCAATCTGCCCGCGGACCGGCCCAACAGCTTCCTTTTCGAAGACCTGCTGAAGACAGAAGCCACGGCAGCGGTTGATGCCGCATTCGATGCGGTGGGGCCGGATACGGTGGCGAAGTTCCTCTTCACCTCCGGCACGACAGGCTCGCCCAAGGCGGTGATCCAGACCCAGCGGATGCTGTGCTCCAATCAGGAGATGATCCGCGACTGCTACCAGTTCCTGAAGGACGAGCCGCCGGTCATCGTTGACTGGGCGCCGTGGAACCACGTGGCGGCGGGCAGCAAGATCTTCAATATGGCGCTCTACAACGGCGGCACCTTCTACATCGACAATGGCCGCCCCTCGCCCCAGCACATCGGCGAGACGCTGCGCAATCTCAAGGACGTCTCCCCGACATGGTATTTCAATGTGCCCGCCGGTTACGAGATGCTGGTGCATGCCTTCGAGGCCGATCCGGAGCTGGCGCGGAACTTCTTCAAGAACCTGAAGCTGATGATGTATGCGGGCGCCGGAATGGCGCAGCACACTTGGGATTCCTTGCGCGAAATCTCACAAGGCATTCTCGGCCACAGCGTGCTGCTGAGCACCGGCCTTGGCGCCACGGAAACAAGCCCCTTCTCGCTCTTCTGCACCACGCAGGAGGAAAAGGCCGGCAATGTCGGCATCCCGGCGCAGGGCATCACCATGAAGCTGATCCCGGTGGAGGACAAATACGAGTTGCGGCTGAAGGGCCCGAACGTGACCCCCGGCTACTGGCGCAACCCCGAGCTGACGGCAGCGGCCTTTGACGAGGAAGGTTTCTACCGCATCGGTGACGCGCTGAAGTTCGCCGAAGAAGGCGATCCCACCCGTGGCTTCTTCTTCGACGGACGCATTGCCGAGAACTTCAAGCTGCAGACCGGCACCTGGGTGGCTGTCGGCCCCTTGCGCGCGCAACTGGTCGATCAGTTCGCCGGATTGATCCGCGATGCGGTGATCACCGGCGAGAACGAGGCAGAACTCGGCGCGCTTGTGCTGCTCTCCCTGCCTGCGGCACGCAAGCTGATCGACGGCGGTGAAAGCCTTGATGATGCAGCGGTCCAGGCGCACCCAGCGGTGCAGGCAGCGCTCGCTGCCCGGCTCTACCGGCACCAGAAGCAGGCGACGGGCTCGGCCAGCCGCGTCATGCGCCTTGCGGTGCTGATGGACCCGCCGCGCCTCGACAAGGGCGAAATCACCGAAAAGGGCTCGCTCAACCAGCGCGCCCTGCGCAGCCACCGGCACGAGCAGATCGCAGCGCTTTATGCAGGCGGCGCGGACGTCATTCTGGCAAGGGAAGAGGCAGCAGCATGAAGATTTCAGGTTCCAGCGCACTCGTCACCGGTGGCGGCTCGGGGCTGGGCGAGGCCACTGCCCGGCTGCTGGCCGCAGAAGGGGCCATCGTGCATGTGTTCGACCGCGATGCTGCGGGTGCTGAGCGTGTGGCCGCAGAGATTGGCGGCGTTGCCATCGTCGGGGATGTGACCAGCGAGGCGGACGCCAGCGCCGCGCTCGACACGGCAGCGGCTGCCGGAAATGGCTTGCGCATTCTCGTTAATTGCGCCGGGATCGGCACCGCCGCCCGGCTTCTGGGCCGCGACGGGCCGATGCCGCTCGATGCCTTCGAGCGGGTGATCCGCGTCAATCTGGTCGGCACCTTCAACATGATGCGCCTTGCCGCAGCCCGCATCGCCGAAACGGCGGAGCTTGAGGGGCTGGGCCGGGGCGTGATCGTTAACACCGCCTCGGTGGCTGCTTTCGAGGGCCAGATTGGCCAGATCGCCTATTCGGCCTCCAAGGGCGGGATCGTCTCCATGGCCCTGCCTGCGGCGCGCGAGCTGGCCCGTTTCGGCATCCGCGTCAACACCATTGCGCCGGGCCTGTTCCGCACCCCGCTGCTCGCGGGCCTGCCGCAGGAGGCGCAAGACAGTCTTGCCGCCGCCATCCCCGGTCCCGCGCGTCTGGGCACGCCGGAGGAATTTGCCGATACGGTCCGCTATCTGGTGGCCAATCCTTACGTCAATGGCGAGGTCATCCGGCTGGATGGCGCCCTGCGCATGCAGCCGCGCTGACCGCCATGGAAGGCTTTCGCGCGCAGGCGGACCGCACCGCCAGACTGTTGCAGGCAACCCCCGGCTGGCAGGCCGTTCAGGCGATCCTGCCCGATTATGACAGCGAAACGGTGGAGGCGGTCCTGCGGGAGGCTGCTGCCTTCGCTGTAACCGAACTTGCCCCGCTGAACTCGGTTTCCGACCGGCAGGGCTGCCGCGTCGTGGATGGCCGGGTGAAGACCCCAGCCGGTTTCGCGCAGGCCTACCGCCGCTATGCTGAAGCCGGATGGCTCGGCATGGATCTGCCGGAAGCTCATGGCGGACAGGGCCTGCCGCTGACGCTTCAGGCCGCCTGCCTGCCCCTGTTCGAGCGCGGCTGCGTTTCCATGATGATGGCGGCCGGCTCCTCCCGGGCCGCCTGCCATCTGCTCGCCGCTGTTGCCGAACCGGCGCTGGCGGAGGAATGGATTTCCCAGCTTCTGGCCGGTGAATGGACCGCCACGATCTGCATTTCCGAACCTGATGCCGGGTCCGACGTGGGCCGCATCCGCACCACGGCGGCTCAAGGCAGCGATGGCCTGTGGCAGATCAATGGCGTCAAGAGCTGGATTTCCTTCGGCGATCACGACCTTGCCGCGCGCATCGGCCATTGCCTGCTTGCCCGCACCGGCAAGACGGCGGGCACTGCCGGGCTCAGCCTGTTCCTCGTGCCCGACCGGATGGACGGCAAGGCCAACGGCATCACCGTGCAGCGGATCGAGGAGAAGATGGGCCTGCATGGCTCGCCCACCTGTATCCTCGGCTTTGATGGCGCGCGCGGCTGGCTGCTGGGCGAGGAGGGGCGAGGACTGCATGCCCTGTTCCACATGATCGAACTGATGCGCCTGCAGACCGGCTGCCAGGGCCTAGGCCTTGCCTCCGCCTCCGCAGATATTGCGGAAGCCTACGCGCAGGACCGCAAGCAGGGCGGACCCGCGGACCGCCCGCCCGTGCCGATCGCGCAGCATCCCGATGTCCGCCGACAGCTTTCGCTTCTGCGCCGTCAGACGGAGGTCACGCGCGCCGCCATTCTGGAAAGTGCCGCGCGTATGGACCTTGCCCGTCTGTCACCGGATGAAAAGCTGCGGGCAGACATGCGCGACTTCAGCGCCTTCATGCTGCCGATGATCAAGACCTTCGGTGCGGAAGCGGGCTTTGATGTGTCAAACCGGGCCATTCAGGTGATGGGCGCAGCAGGCTATACCAAGGAATGGCCGGTCGAGCAGCATCTGCGCGACAGCCGGGTGATGACCATCTACGAAGGCACCACCGGCATCCAGGCCATCGATTTCCTGACCCGCCGCCTGTGGCGCGATCAGGGCCGGGGCCTTGCCGTGTTCGAGCGGCTGATGCGCGAAGGCATTGCCACTGCTTCGGCGGACCGTCCGGCGGAGGCCGCAGAGGCTGAAGCGGCCCTTGCCGCCTTCCTCGCCATGGCGGCGGAGCTGAGCGCCCTGCAGGGCGAGCCGGAGGCGGCGCTTTACCGGGCCGAAGACTACATGCGCTGCGCCTGGGCAGCCGTCACCGCATGGATGGCGCTCCGGCTGGACTGATACCCAGCCGGAAGCACAGCCCCGGTTTCCAGTTCACTCACTCCGCCGCAACGCTGAACGCGGCTTGCGGCGGAACGGTGCCCATGGCCAGCGCCCTCAGCGCGGGCAGATCATGTACGGCCACATCGCCCTGCACATTCAGCGAAATATAGCCATCGCGGCGCAGGCGGCTGATGCAGCGGCTGACGGTTTCCAGCGTCAGCCCCAGCCAGTCGGCCAGATCCTGCCGCGTCAGATACATCGGAAAGCGCAGCACGGCGGTTTCGGCCCCCACCTTGGCGAACTGGCGGCACAGGTCCACCAGCGCCGACGCCACCTTTTCCGTTGCCGTCTTGCGCCCCAGCAGCATGGCATGGGCCTGCGCCCGGCGCAGCAGCAGGCGGACGGCGGCGTTCAACTCGCCCTCCATGCGCCGCTGACCGGCGGCCACCAGTTCCAGCCGGGTCGGGGCCATGGCTTCGGCCCCGCACTGCTGCACATCCGAGAGGCCGCGGCCGAACATCTTGCCAGGCCCCAGCACATCGAGGATCTGCCGCCGCCCGTCGGGCAGGCGCTGGTAGAGCGCGATGCAGCCCTCGATGATGCGGAAGGTCTCGCTGCGGTTGACACCGGGCAGGAAGATGCTGGCACGGGCGGCAACCGTGGCGATCTTGCGGCCATTCTCGCTCATCAGCGGGTCAATGAGAAAATCAATCGGGACGGCAGTTTGCGTGCCGCGGCGCGGGGATAGCATTTCCATCTGAAGACATCCGGTCTGGCGCCAGCGGGGCTGGCGGAACAGGGACAGGCCGGAAAGGCCCGGCCGGTTTAGATCAGGATGTTTGCAGGGGGTGCCCTGGAGCCGCTGCTGCCCGGCGGCACGCCGGAGGCTGGCACCTGCGGCAGATAGAGGACCCAGCTGCCCTGTTGTGCGAAGGACAGGGCCTCGCCGGTGCCCAGCGCAGGCTCCGGCAGAACCACGGAGGCCGAGAGGCGGCAGGCCTCGCATCCTTCGGAGCCGGAATGATGCGGCGTGCCATCCTTTCCGGTGGGGGTGAGACACAGCACCGGCAGGCTGCCATCCGGCAGACGGAACGCTTCCAGTTCCTCCAGCTGGCTGGCGGAAAGGGCAAAGGCAGGCGGCTGATGGGCAAAGCCAAGCAACAGAAAACCCATGGCGCAAAGAATGCGCAGCAGGTTCGCCGTGTGTTGCCGTCCTTGGTGCATCAGGGATCTCCAGACCCCATATCTAATGCCAAAGCGGCACCCGTTCAATCATGCCCGGCGCTGACGGCCTGCAATGGCCAGCGGCGCATCAGCGCAGGTAATCCAGCAGCGAGAAGTTCGAAAGCTTGCCAATGATCGAATAGCTCGCCTGCAGCTGGGTCTCCATGGTGGAAATCTCGGCGGCAAGGGCAACCACATCGACCGATTTCTTGCTGTTGATCGTCTCGCTGATTGCCGTGATGTAGTCCTCTTCCCGGGCGATGGCCGTCTCCAGCGAAGCCGCCTTGATGGACAGCGTGCTCTGGACAGCGATGACCTTGTCCTGGGCGGAGACAAGGGCCTCGGAAATCTCGGGCAGACCGGCAACAGTGAGGTCTGCCGCATTGGCCAGATAGGACAGCACGCGCAGAGTTTCCTCGAAAGCGGCATTGTCCCCCGTCACACCATAGGAAAGCTCACGGTCTGCCGAGATGCGAACGCTCTGGATGACGCTGTCACCGCTGTAGTAGCTGGTATCCGCAGTGTCCAGGTCCGTCACCACATAGGAGCCTGTATCGACGGGAGCCGACGATGTCATGCCTCCGCCAAAGAGATAGCGGCCTTCATACCGGGTGTTCAGCAGGCTGGATATATCTTCGAGATAACTTGCGGCGAGGGCCTGGAGATCGCTGAGCTGATCTTCCGTGATGACGCCGTTCACCGAACTTCTGATGCTCGTCAGAATGTCACTGATGCCGCCAACGGCTGAATACATCATTTCCACGCGGGACAGGGCCGTCTGGGCAGAAGACAGATAGCTCTGCGCACGGGTCAGGGAAACCTCAAGATTGACCACTGACCCGGCATCGGCTCCGAGCCCGCCATAGGTGGAGGAGATCAGCCCCGACGCTTCCTGGACCTGCTTTTCGGCCAGCCGGGACTGGGTCTGCATGGCAAGGGAGAGAAGCTTGCTCGAATGTGCGAATGTCGCAACGCGTCCGACCATTACCAAACTCCCTTGTTACACCAAGACGCTAATATGCTGACACATCACGCCTCGAAACTACTACACTTCGCCCTGACGCGGCCGGCTCTCGATAAGACAAGCTTGCCTCGACCTGACCGTGATCACTTCACTGCAGCCAGAAGGTCTTCATACATCTGCTTCAGCACCGTCAGGATCTGGGCGGCCGCGGAATACAGCTGCTCCAGTTCCGATGCCCGTGCCGTTTCTTCATCAATGTTCACGCCGTAGAGCGAAGACATCGTGTCCGAAATTTGCGTCAGGGTGGCGGTCGTTGCCGACAGGCGCGTCTGGGCCGTCGTCGCATCTGAAACCACGACAGACAGAATGCGGTTGGCATAGCTGGTGAAGTCATAGTCGCCCGCACCGATGCGGCTGGTCGCACCAAAACTGCCTCCTCCGGTCAGAGCATCCAGCAGGGCTTCCGCCGTCTCGCTTGACCCGGATTTGTCTGCCAGTGACCCCGGATCTGCCAGAAGGCTTGCGTTGACCGAAATGGTGGAACCATCCGTTCCTGACAAAAGGTCCGGATAGGCGCTGTTGAGCGAGGAAATCAGCGCTCCGGCCAGTTCGTCAAGCATGTCCTGGGCATCCGTCAGGGTCTCGTCACGCAAGGTGATCAGCGCGCCAAGTGCCCCTTCCGAGAGCTGGCTGGTGATGTCCTTGCCATCGACCGAAATCCCCGACAGACCGGAGCCCGATCCGTCATAGGAAACACTTGCCCCCACGGACGAGGAGGCCGTGAACTCCAGCAGATGCGCAGAACCATCCACAAGGACCTGGCCCTGCTTGGTATAGACCTTCAGCGTCCCGTCGCTGGACGTGAAACTGGTCACCTCCAGATATTGCGAGAGCTCGATCAGCGCCTGATTGCGCTTGTCTTCCAGATCGGAAGTCGACGCTCCCTGGGATTTCGCCGTGGCAATCGCTTTGTTGAGCTCATTGATCGTGGTTATGGCATCATTTGCGGCGGAGACGGACGCCGCGATCTGCTGGTCCGCGGATGTTCGCAGTTCCTGAACACTCGAACTGAGGCTCCGGATCTGGCTGGCCAGTTCGTCCAGCGATGACACCACAGCCGCAGACAGCGTCGAACTCTCGGGAGTATCCGTCAACGAGGACAGCGCGCTCTCAAGGTTTGAGATCTGATTGGAGAGCGACGTGCCCGTATCCGAACTGGATGACGTGTTGCCCAGTGCCGATTGCAGACGGTCCATATAGTCGGCCGTCACGGACGCCCCGCCCGCGGCTGAGGTTGCTGCGGACAGGTCTGCCAGCAGAAAACGGTCAACCGCCGAACTGGCCGCGGAAACCGTGACCCCGCCACTTGATGTGGTGCTGGTCGAGACGGTCTTGCGGGTGTAGCCATCCGTGTCAGCATTGGCAATGTTGCTGGAGGTGACGGCTATCTGCACCTGGGCTGCGGCCAGTGCGCTGGATGCGATCTTGCCTGCTGCGGATAGCGTCGTCATTGCGGCCTCCGTCAGATTTCCCGTGGCTGGTGGATCGAAAGCGGCATGTTTCCACGGCGCTGCTGATACCGGCCGCGGCTGCCATAGGCGATGGGCTGCAGCTGCTCTTCGCAGATGGCGCGCATGATCGCATCCACCCGGCGGCGGCTGACCGCAAGAGCCCGCTGCAACAGCCGTGTGTTTTCCTCCAGGAGAGGCTCCAGATCACTGATGCGCTGCATGAGCCGTGCCGAGAGTTCGGCGGACGCGCCGTGCAGGATGACCTGCTGCGTGCTGACGGCACGGAACCAGCGCTCGAACTCGACTGCAAGCTCCTGCTTGCTGATACCGGTGTCTTCCAGAGAAACAGGAAGTCCCCCGGCAAGCCCTGCATTTTCTGCTGAGGTCCGGCTGATCAGTTCCTCCGTCAGGTCCAGCATCCGCCGGACAGCCGCCTCGGGGGCAATTCCTTCTCTCATAGCTGACACCCGAACCTCCTGAGAATTATCTTGATCTGGCCATGGCCGCGCCGCAGCGCATGTAGGCCGATGCCGATGAACTGGCCTGGGTGAGCCGGGACAACTCGCTGGCGGCGGCGTCCCGGCCCGCTTTGAGCTGCTCGAGCAGACGTTTCAGCTCGTCCTGCAGCACGAGGGCATTCAGCCTTGCGTGGCTGTCTCCCGCTTTCAGAGCGGCGGCGGCTGCTTCCGCTTCGGCCTGAAGGCGGCGGAGCTGGCCGAACAGGCGCTGACCGTCATCCTGTCCGGGCGTGTCAGTCATCAGCGGACGGCCTGCAGCAGCGAGTCGAACATGCTGTTGGAGGTCGAGATGATCTGGGAGGCCGCAGAATAGGCCTGCTGCGCGGTCAGCATGCGGCTGAACTCGGTGCTGGTATCCGTCGTGCTCGCTTCAAGATAGCCGCCGTTGATGGACCCCGCTCCACTCGTCCCCGCAATCTGCAACGTGCTGTTGCCCGATGTCGGTGACCGGGAATACATGCCGTCGCTGTTGAGCGTCAGCCCGTTCGAGTTGGTGAAGGTCGCGACCGGGATCTTGTAGATCGTGCGCTCGTCACCGTTGTCATAGGACGCAATCACGGATCCGTCCGAGGTGATCGAAACGCCCGTCAGCGAACCATAGGGCAGCCCGTCATTCGTGATCTTGTCGAGCTTGAGGTAGGGATCGCTGGAACCGGAGGCATATTGCGTCAGGCCATTGGCGAGGCCGGAGGTCCCGAGATCCAGAGTGACCTCGGTGTCGGCGGCCCCCGTCGTCCATCCAGTCACGGAAAGCGTGGCCGGAGATGGGTTCGTCGAGGCGAGCGTGCCATCACTGTTGAAGGTAATCTCGATTCCGTCCGTCGACACGGTGCCACTGGTGGTGCCGTTCAGCGTCGGATCGTCGAACGCCATCTCCCAGGTGTTTTCTCCGGTCTTTGTCCAGGTCACGCTCATGTTGTGCGTGGAGCCCAGGCTGTCATAAATTTCGACCGTGGTGGAGAAGGTATCTCCCTCGACCGCATCCGCAGGCAGGTTCGCCTGAATTCCGACCGCAGTGGTTGCTCCAACCGAACTCTGAATGGCGTCGATGTCGATCGGAACGAGCGAGGCTTCACTGGTTCCGCCGATGATGTTGCCATCGGCATCCGTCTGCCAGCCCATCAGATAATAGCCGTTGTTGACCAGATAGCCGTTCTGGTCGACTTCGAACTCACCGTTACGGGTGTAGTAGGTCTGCCCGCCCGTGACCGACGAGGAGACGACGAAGAAGCCGCTCCCGTCGATGGCGAGGTTTGTGCTCGTGCCCGTTGCTGTCAGCAGGCCCTGATCGGAGACGGACGCACGTGTCGAGGCCGTTACGCCGCCGCTCGTCGAGGTGCTGGAGCCAGCGATCAGGTTCGAGAAACTCGTCGAACTCGCCTTGTAGGCCGTGGTCGACGAGTTCGCCAGGTTCGAGGAGATGTTGGATAGCGCCTGGCTCTGTGCCGCAAGCGCGGAAATGGCGGAATTCAGGGAACCCATCAGGCTCATGACGTCACCTCACTCTCAACCAATACTGATGACATTGCTGACGAGAACGGATGCTCCGCCGATCTTCAGGACGGAGCTTGTGCCGCTCGTATCGACACCGGTAACCGTGCCCTTGACCGTGGTCGTGCCGTCGATCTCGCTGCCGCTGGAGTCCTTGGCCGTGATGGAGATCGTGTAGACACCGCCATCCTCGAGCTGTGTGCCGCTCGTGGTCGTGCCGTCCCAGGTGAAGCTGTGCGAACCCGCTTCGGTCCCGCCTTCGCCGCTCCAGACCTTCGTGCCGCTCTCGTCGTAGATCGAGATCGTGACGCTCTCCGCACTCTCGTCGAGTGTGTAGCCCCAGGTCGCCGACCCGTCGGTCAGGGTGTTCGTGTTGCCATAGGCCTCGACCGTCTGACCCAGGTAGCCGAGACCGGAGCTTGAAATCACTGAGGCGACGTTTGCGGACAACGAAGTCAGCTGCTCGCTGATTGCCGTCTGCGTGTCGAAGCTGGCGTAGGACACCATCCGGTCCAGGTAGGTGTCCGTATCCGTCGGATCGAGCGGATTCTGGTTCTGAAGCTGCTGAAGCATCAGACTAAGAAAATCGGCACTCGTAAGTCCGAGAGAATTACTGGAGCTGCTGCTCGACGTTGTGGTCGAACTGGCAGAGCTATAACTGTTCAGAGTTGAGATGCTCATGGCAGCCCCGCGATGTTTTTCTCGTCATCGACCGGTGCCTGCATGAAAACATGCATAGAACGCCCCCGATCACTTCTCAAACGGAGGTGAGATCGAAATCAGGCGCTGTATTTGAAAATAAATACTAGGAATATTTTGCCTATATTTGACGTAGGCAAGATTTACCGGGTGATACAAACTCTCGAAGAGTATGTTTCAAGCCGTCCCGGATACGCCGCGGCAATGACACCGCAGCACAAGATCGCAGCCGGGCGCGCGTCAGGTAATCGCCAGAACCTGCAAGCCGCTTGGGGGGAAGTCAGCTGCCGGCCCGTTGCGCGCCGGCCCGGTCATCCGCTCCGGTTTCTTCCGGCCACGCTGCATGGGCTTGCCCAAATCCCGATAAGACAAGCGCATCGGGATCTGGCACAAGGCGCAGCAAACGCATCTGGAAATATCTGGAAAAGAAAGCGACAAGTTACCCTGGACAGTCCTCTGTCCGGCCGGCACGCAAACCGCTTGTGTCAGGCGAAACGGACCTGGCGGGGAGAGACCCTGTCCGGTCCGGATGTCTTGCCCTTCTCGCTGCCATGCCCGGCCGTCACGGAGGGACGGTCAGAACAGGTCTGCGCTGCAGCTGCCGCGATCCGGGCCGCAAGTCCGGCAGGGGCCTTGATTCCGCTGGGGGAACCGAGCGCAAACAGCGACCGCAAGCGCTTCATTTCCTCAAGCCGTCCGCGAGCCTCTGCGCTTTCCACCAGAAGACCGGCAGCCGCCTCCGGATATGGCCAGTCGCGGATGTCCTCGCCATACCGGTCAAGGCAATCGCGGAAAGCATCTTCGGTCATCTTCTGGCTTGGCGAGGTCATGATCCAGCCTTCTGGGAAAACTGAAGATACGTTAACGCGGTTTGCGGAAACTGTCCAGCAAAGCTGCCGCAGCAGCATTTTGCCGGATTGCGCAGAAGTGTTTCTATCTAGATAAAAATTACGAGCCTCGAGGCTGCATTCCGGGAATTGAAGCAAAGGCATTGCGAAGTTCGACAAGGCCGTTGAACAATTTCTGCAGCCGCTCGACAGCGTCGGGTTTGCCAAGAGTGGCGTTCAACGCGAAGATATTGCGCGTATATGTATCGCAGAGCTGCTGCCCCACGGTGCCCCCCTGCTCAAGATCAAGGTTCTGGCGCAGGCCACGCAGAATATCGACAGTGCGCTGTACGCGCGCACGGCCCATTTCATATTCCTTGAGCTCGAGGAAATGCTGCGCCTGAACGATGGCATTGAGGGCTTCATCGTAAAGCATCACGACGGCAACGATGGGAGAAACCGCAGTTGCTGCCTGGCGGTAGGCGGAGATGGCGCGCGACATGGCGTAGGACATTTTTTAGTCGTCTCCCGAGTTGAGGAGGGCCTCAAGATACAAAAGTGTGGAATTCGCCGCTTCGATCGCTGCCTGATAGGAGGCGTAGCGATTGGTCAGATTGGTCCTGTAGGTTTCAGCCCGGCTCCGGATATCAGCCGCCCGGGTGCTGTAATCCTCGTTCTTCTCTGTCAGGTTATCGATCAGCCCGGACACGAGGCCGCTGGATGAATTGGAATAGAGATCGACTGAATTATAGAGCTTCTCGACGATGCCAGACGAAGTCTGGATGGTGACGGTCTGGCTGGTGGAGCCGGTAAAAACCAGCGTCATGCCTTCATAGATCGTCCCTTCCGCCCCCTTGATACGCGTGTCAGAAACCGTGAAGAGGCTGGTGTCACCATTGACGCTGACAGAGGTGATGTTGCCGTCGCTGTCGACCTGGATATCCAGTGTCAGTTCGGAGGGCATGCTGCTGTTGCGGCTGAGCAGCACGAGATCTTCCGAAGACGACTCGAACTGGAACATCAGAATGTTTTCCAAAGCGTCCAGATCGTTGAGCAGCACCGAGTTGAGCGTCGTCTCGTTGAGGACGAGATAATTCGAGGTGTCATAGCTGAGGCCGAGCAGCGCCATGGATGAACTGTCGATCATCGTGGACAGTGCGGAGGCAACGGCATTGTTGGCACTGCGCAGGGTGCTGTCGCCAAACAGGGTCGCATCGGCCGAGGCGCCGCCTGAGGAGGACACTTCCTGCTGGGTCAGCGCCCACTCGCGATAGGCATTGTAGGCGTCCACCAGGGCGACAATCGCGTCCTTGATGGAGGTCAGATCGTTGGCGATCTCCACCGAGATGGTGGCATCAGACCCCGTCGTCTGGTAGATCGTGAAGGAAATGCCATCCAGAACATCATCAATCGTGTTTGTCGAACGGGTGATCTCGATCCCGTCGAGCGAGATAATCGCCTGCTTGGCGGCCTGAATCTCGCTGGCGAAGGCGCCGTCACTGTCCGTAAGCCCAAGAGCCTGGCCGATATCATCTCCTGAAATGCTTTCCAGCGAGATTTCCTTGCCCGTCTCCGTTCCGGACAGAACCAGCCGGTAAGTGCTTTCCGTCACCTTGACGACAGAGGCCTGGACACCGGTCGTCGCGCTCTCAGCATTGATTGCACTCGCAATCTCGGAAAGCGACATATCCTCGGTGACGGTGATCTCGACGCTTTCCATGCCTTCAAGGCCGATGGAGAAAGTGCCCGAAAGCTCCAGATCGCTGCTGCGGCTTGAAAAGTCGCTGCTGGCAACTTTCTGCGTGGTCGCCAGCTGCAGGATCTGCAGATCATAGGTGCCGGTCTGCGCCCCATTCTCGGCAGTAACGACAACGGCAGAAGAGGCTGTGACACTGCTGCTCGACGACGTCAGGTAGGCTTCACGCAGGGAAAAGACATCATCTTTCGTGACGATCGAATTGGTCGTGCCGCGCATCGCATCTGCCGCGGAGGTGATGGCCTGCAGAAGGCTCTGCATCTCCTCATAAGCGGCGATCTTGACTTCGTTCGCTTCGATCTTCACGTCAATCGCGTCAGCCGGAGCCGTCTTTGCGGCAACCGCAACCTCGACCAGCGCACTCCAGTCAATATCCGTCGATGACGAATAGGTATAGGACGACGCGGTTGTTGTGGTCGAAGTGGTGCTGGAGACCGTTGCCATGACTGCCGCCTTCTGCTGCGCTGCCCCTGGCGGGCAAGCCGGGGTCTGAGGCAGCCCGCCTCCAGGGCGGGCTGCCTGTCATCCTGAGGTGAAGCCGGTTACTGCAGCAGCTTCAGCAGGTTTTCCGGCATCTGGTTGGCCTGGGAAGCGGCAGCAACGGCGGCCTGCACCATCACGGAGGTGGCCGACAGCTTGGACTGCTCGGAAGCGATGTCCACATCGGCGATGGCCGACTGGGCAGCGTCCAGGTTCTCGATGCTGGTGGCGATCTGCGAGCTGCGGAACTCGAAGCGCGACATGATCGCACCCATTTCAGCGCGGGCATTCGACACCGTGTTGATGGCGGCATCCAGCGCGTCCAGAGCCGCTTCCGCACCGGTCTGCGTCGAGATGTCGAGCGTGTCGACCTCAAGGGCAGAACTGGTCAGGATGCTGAGCTTCAGCGTGATGGTGTCCGACGAATCCGAGCCGACGATGATCTTGGAACCGCTGGTATCTGCTTCGACTGCGGCGGTGCCGGTTTCCGTAAATGTGCCGGAACCGTCGTCGGTCAGGCCGAGGGTCGTCAGGTCAGCCGCCGTCAGTCCGGTGTTTGTGCCGCCGGCGGTGACGTTCGAGACGGAGATCGTGCTGGTTGCACCCTTCGTCTTGTCCGTCAGGACCAGAGCGCCTGTGTCCTCATCGGCAGATGCAGTGACACCGGTTGACGAAGTGACGGCATTGATCGCGGTGATCAGGTCGTCGATGGTGATTTCGCCGGCGGTGGTGGCGCCAACAGTCAGCTCGATGGACGTGCCCTTGAGATCAAAACTCAGCGTATCGCCATCATCACCGGTAATGCTGGCCGTCAATGTGGTGGTGGCAGTCGCCGCGGTCGCGGCCGTCTCGATGTCCTTGGTGAAGTCACTGGTGCCGTCGAGCAGGCTCTGGCCGTTGTAACGGGTGCTCGAGGCGATGCCGTCGATTTCGTCCTGCAGTTCGGCGAATTCGGCCTGGATGTAGGCGCGCTCGGTGTCGGTCACGGTACCGGAGGCGGACTGCGAGGCCAGCACCTTCATACGCTGCAGGATGTCGCTGACATTCGATGCGGCACCATCAGCCGTCTGCAGGATCGAGATGCCGTGCGAGGCGTTGGTCGAGGCCTGCTCGAGAGCGGCAACGTCCGACTTGATCTTGGTGGAGATCGCCAGGCCCGCTGCGTCATCGGAGGCCTTGGTGATCCGCGAGCCGCTGGCCAGCTTGGCCAGAGAGTCAGACTGGCTGGCCGAGTTGGAGTTCAGATAGCGAACAGCCGTGTTCGCTGCGGTGTTTGTCGTGATAACGGGCATGGACTACTCCTGATATCCTTGAATCCACGCCAAGTATTCGGGCGCGGTACGGACGCATGTCCTTGCGTCTGCCCATTTCAACGAATGAAGCTGCCAATTTCAGGCGCAGGAAAGAGCCTGCCGTCAGAGTTTTTCGTTAATCATTTGTAAACGAGGCAAGGATCTCCCCGGCACGATTACGCAAAAGATGGCGCAATTTCTGACGTCCCCGCTTCAGAAGAGACTCCACGGCGAAGACGGACGTTTCCATGATTTCCGCAATCTCGGCGTTGGACAGGTTCTCGTGATAGGAGAAGACAAGGGCAATCCGCTGAGGATCGGGCAGTTGTCCCATTGCCGCGCTCAACAGGAATGCGGCTTCCTCCTGCATCATCGCCTGGACCTGATCCGTGGCACGGTCGGCAATCTCCGGTGCAGCTTCCATGGCTTCGGTGCGCGGGCGGCGAAGCTGGTCGATGCAGCGGTTGGTGACAACGCGGAACAGCCAGGTGGAGAACCGCGCCTTGCCGGGCTGCCATTCCCCCCGCCTTGTCCAGACCTGCATGAAAGCATCCTGAACCACGTCTTCGGCATCCGTGGGATTGCGCAGGATGCGAATGGCGACTGCGTAAGCCTTGTCGACATGACGTTCCACAAGAATGCGGAAAGCTTCATCGCTCCCGAGACCGATGGCATGGAGCAGTGCATCATCCGACGCATCCTGCAGGCGCGTCAAAGGATCCCTGTCATGCGCGCCTGTTGCCACTGCCGTCTGTCCAGCATCTCCGGGCCCTACCCCAGCCCGGGAAAGTGTTGCGAAGCCCATGCCCATACCCTCGGCTGCACCAGTCATGCGCGAACAAGGAATGCTGCGCTCCAGCCTATAACGGGGCAGGCTTTCCGATCAGGCGCGGAAAAAATATAAAAGCTCAATTTTTTCAAACACTTAGTGAGAATTTTTTGCCTATTTGCCCGGCAGTTTTTGCCGGGTATGCCGGCGAGAACAAAAAATGGGTGACCCGCCAAGGACTTGCGGAAGCCTGCCAGGCTGCAGGAATTGCCCCTCATGCGGTTTCCTTCCGGCCTATACCTTGCAAAAAAATCCGGATGCAGAGCGCCAGATGCTGTTTTCGCAGTGCGTGGTCGCGGAAAGGCTCCACCTGTCCGCCGTGCGGCTTGAGGATGCCCAGAACCATGTCGAGGAAGATCTTGGCGGTCAGCATCGGATCCTCAACCGCCAGTTCACCGGCGGCGGTCCGCTCTTCCAGCCAACTGGCCAGCAGCACCTGGGCCGCACGGCCGCCATGCTCGCGCATCAAGGGGTTCAGATCCGGATTGCGCGGCAATTCATGCATCATCATGTGCATGAAGTTGAACCGGTCGAGATCGCTCTCTGCGTCGAGGTCCAGCCGGACGATGGCGGCCAGCGCCTGTTCCGGCGCCAGATGGCTGTAGTCGCCGGGCAGGGCAAGCAGCGAGAAACGGTGCGAGGTGACGACGGCCGCAAATAGGCTGGCCTTGGAGGGAAACAGCTCATAGACGGTGCGCTTGGATATGCGGCAAGCCTTGGCCACCTGCTCCATCGTCGTGCCGCCGTAGCCTTGAGCAGAAAACAGCGGCACCGCGGCCCGCACGATCATCTGCACCTGCACATTCCGGGGTGCCCCTGGCGGGCGGCCACGCTTGCGGACGGCTGGCGGGAGCCCGTCAGGCAAGTGTTGCGATGCAGGTTCCGGAAGCTCCCCCGTCACGCTGCCATTGCATAGCAGATCAGGGTGCGCAGCATTCCCCATCCTTACCATTTTCCGTCCATGTTACAAATAATGACACTTGGTCCCATTGACGAAGCATCGTCGAAAATTTAGGTACCATTGCGTTTCTTAATTCGACCACGGCGGTCCTGTCCATGCGTTCCGTGATTTCGTTAAAATTATCTTCCTCTTTGTTTCCAGACAGAAACAAAAGGCGCAAAATAGCACTCCCATTGCTTCTGAGTGTTTCTGCACTCCTTGCGGGATGTGCCGTTGGTCCGGACTACGCCAGCCCCCGGATGACCTTGTCCGGGGCCTACAGCAATTCCACCGGAAAGGATCAGAACCAGCGGGCTGAACTGGCGCGCTGGTGGGAGCGCCTGGGCGATCCGGTTCTGAACCAGCTGGTCGAAACCGCGATCCGGCAGAACCTTGATGTCGCCACGGCCAAGGCAAAGGTGCGGGAAGCGCGGGCGTCATATGCCAAGGATGCGGGCGGGCTTCTGCCCTCTGCCAATGGCTCCGGCAGCGCCAGCCGCTCCCGCTCCTCCGGTGACGCGCCGAAGATGAGCAATCTCTTTCAGGCCGGCGTCGATGCCAGCTGGGAGGTGGATCTGTTTGGCGCCAATGCCCGGACTGCAGAAGCCTCGCGTTATGGCCTGGACGCTGCAGAGGAAGATCTGCGTGCCACGATGGTTACGCTCATAGGCGACATCACCACCTATTACGCGCAGGCCCGCGCCTATCAGGCCCGCATTGCCCTGGCGCGGCGCACCGCAAGCTCCCAGACCGAAACCGTCCGGCTGACACAGTCCAGGTTCGACGCCGGCGCCGTATCGGCAGCGGATGTTGCCAACGCCACCGGACAGGCTTCGACGACCGAGGCGAATATCCCGAGCCTGCAGATATCCTATGCCGAATCCCTGCACCGGCTGGGCGTGCTGACGGGCGGGGAGCCTGCCTCTCTAGCTAGCGTCATGACCAAGACCCGCCCTATTCCCCGGCCGAAGCTGCCGCTTCCCGTGGGCGTACCCGCAGATCTTCTCAACTCCCGGCCTGACCTGAAGGTGCTGGAGCGGCAACTGGCACAGTCCACCGCCTCCATTGGCGCTGCGGAAGCTGCGCGCTATCCGGCCATCAGCCTGACGGGCAACATCAGCACCGCGGCCGCGCAGACCGGGGATCTGGCGAAGAACTCATCGATCAGCTGGTCCTTCGGCCCCTCACTCAGCGTGCCCGTGTTCAATGGCGGAGCGCTGGCCGCAGCCGCAGAAGTGGCGCGGGCCCAGCGCGATGCGAGTTTTCTGGCCTATCGCAAGGGCGTGCTGACCGCTCTCGAAGAGGTGGAAAACGCGCTGGTCAGCCTCAGCCAGCAGCGCCAGCGGGCGGCCAGACTCTCCACCGCCGCCAGCGCCTACCGGCAGGCTGCAGACCTGGCCCGCACCCAGTATCAGAGCGGCTCCAGCAGCTTTCTGGAAGTCCTCAACGCCGACCGCTCGCTCTACAGCGCCGAGGACAGCCTGATTGCCAGCCAGCTTGCCATCACCTCGGCCTATATCAACCTCAACCGCAGCCTTGGCGGCGGTTGGGACGGAACAGTGGATACCAGCACTCCGGCCGTCAGGGATGAGCGCAACGGACCGCGCCTGCGCAAACTGACGCCAGACAATTGATGCAGCGCCACGGCGGCCCTCCTGCCCGCCCGGCCCAGCCTGATGAAAGCGTGTTCTCAATGAACGCATCAAGACCCCGCAAGAAAGGCCGCTGGCTGCTGGCCGCCGTCCTCCTCGCCGCCGCAGCGGGCGGCGCCTATTACGCCCGCGCCGCTCTGCAGCCAGCTGCCGGCCCAACCGTGATGACCTCTGCCGTGCGCAAGGGAACCATCGAGGAGACGGTGCTGGCCACCGGCATCCTCAAACCGGCGAAGCTTGTCGCCGTCGGCGCGCAAGCCTCGGGCCGCATCATCGCCCTGAAGGTGAAGCTGGGGCAGGAACTGAAGGCCGGGGATCTGGTCGCGGAGATCGATGCCACCACCCAGACCAACAGCCTGCGCACTGCGGAAGCCTCACTGGCCAATGTGGAGGCCCAGCGCGTGGAGAAGGAAGCCTCGCTGCAGCTGGCCCGCACCTCTCTGGAGCGCCAGCAGACGCTGATCGCCCAGAACGCCACCTCGAAGGCGGATCTGGACACGGCACAATCGCAGGTCAAAACCATCGAAGCACAGATCCGGGCGCTGGACGCCCAGATCGTTGCAGCCAAGGTGGCGGTGGAAACGGCACGCGCCAATCTCGGCTACACCCGCATCACCGCGCCGATGGACGGCACCGTGCTGGCCATCGTCAACCAGGAAGGCCAGACGGTGAATGCGGCCCAGTCCGCCCCCACCATCATCATCATGGGCCAGCTCGACGTGATGAATGTGCAGGCCGAAATTTCCGAAGCGGATGTGGTGAAGGTGAAGCCGGAAACGGAAGTCTATTTCAACGTGCTCGGCGCGCCGGACACGAAATATCAGGCCCGGCTTGACTTCATCGAGCCTGCGCCGGAGTCGATCACCAGCGACAAGGCTGTCAGCGGCTCCTCCAGTGCCGCATCCTCCAGCTCCAGCACCGCCGCAATCTATTACAACGGCATCTTCAATGTGCCCAATCCGGACGGGGTGCTGCGCACCTACATGACGGCGGAAGTCACCATCGTGCTGGGCAAGGCCGTGGATGTGCCGGTGATTGCCGCCACCGCGCTCGGTGCCCGCAATCCGGATGGCAGCTACACGGTGCAGGTGATGGGCCGGGACGGCAGCATCGAAACACGTCAGGTGCAGACCGGCCTCAACGACAAGATCAACGTGGAGATCCGCTCCGGCCTCAAGGAGGGCGAAAGGGTCGTCACCGGCACTCTGGATGCCGGCACAGTTACCCGCAGCACCACACGGCGCGGCCCGCCCATGGGACTGTGAGGCGGGGTCATGACGGAACCGCTCATCAGCCTGAAGGCGCTCTACCGCTCGTTTCCGGCCGGAGACGGAGAGGTCGCGGTCCTCAAGGGCATCGACCTTGACATCGCCCGGGGCGAGTTCGTCTCCATCATCGGCCAGTCGGGCTCCGGCAAATCGACGCTGATGAACATCCTCGGCTGCCTCGACACCCCCACGGGCGGCAGCTACCGGATCGGCGGGCGCGAGACGGCGGACCTTGAGCCGGACGAACTGGCAGCTCTGAGGCGGGAGAAATTCGGCTTCATCTTCCAGCGCTACAATCTGCTGGCGGAACTGACCGCCCTCGGGAATGTGGAAGTGCCAGCCGTCTATGCAGGCCTGGCACCTGCCAAACGGCGGCAGCGGGCAGCGGATATCCTGACGCGGCTGGGCCTTGGCGACCGGATGGAGCACCGCCCGCCGCAGCTTTCGGGCGGGCAGCAGCAGCGCGTCTCCATCGCCCGAGCCCTGATGAACGGCGGCGACATCATCCTCGCCGACGAGCCGACCGGCGCGCTGGACACGCGCAGCGGACAGGATGTGCTCGACATCCTGCGCGAGCTGCACCGGGAGGGGAAGACGGTGATCATCGTCACCCATGACCCCAATGTGGCCGCGCTGGCGGAACGGACCATCGAAATTCTCGACGGCGAGATCATCGCCGACAACCTGCGCAAGGCAGATGCCCCGAAGTCGGAGGGACCGGATGCTCCGGCAGCCCTCGCCCCGGCACGGATGCCGCAGCCTGAACAGGGCGTGGCGCACAAGCTGAACCGGGGCGTCACCGCCTGGGCCGACCGCTTCGGCGAAGCTTTCCGCATGGCGCTTCTGTCCATGAAGGCGCACAAGCTGCGCACTTTCCTGACCATGCTCGGCATCATCATCGGCATTGCGTCGGTGGTCAGCGTGGTGGCGCTTGGCACGGGCACGCGGGAAAAGGTGCTGGCCAACATCGCCAGCCTCGGCACCAGCACGCTGGAAATCTTCCCCGGCAAGGACTTCGGCGATGCGCGCTCCGGCAAGGTGACGACGCTGGTGATTTCCGACGCCAAGGAACTCGCCAGGCAGCCTTATCTCAGGGCCGTCACGCCAACCGTCTCCACCAGCGCGACCCTGCGCTATGGTTCGAAGGAAGCCTCCGCCCTCGCCAACGGCGTCAGCACTGCCTATTTCGATGCCAAAGGCACCAAGATCGCCTCGGGCCAGTTTTTCGATGCTCGCAGCGAGCACAGTCTCGATGCTGTCGCCGTCATCGACGAGAACACCCGCAAGACCCTGTTTGCCAATGAACCGGACGGAGCTGTCGGCAAGGTTCTGCTGATCAACAACGTGCCCGCCCGCATCGTCGGCGTGGCCCAGCCCCAGCAGGGCGGCTTCGGCAGCAGCCAGAATCTCTCCGTGTTCCTGCCCTACACCACCGTACAGGCCCGCCTCACCGGCTCCAGCACCCTGCGCAGCATCACCGTGCGGGTGGAGGATGATGTGGACATGAAGCTGGCCGAGCAGATGGTCACCGCCTTCCTGACCCAGCGCCACGGCACCAAGGACTTCTTCATCCTCAACACCGACGACATCCGCCAGTCCATCACCAGCACCACCGCCACCATGACACTGCTGATCGCCGCCATTGCCGTGATTTCGCTGATCGTCGGCGGCATCGGGGTGATGAACATCATGCTGGTGACCGTCTCCGAGCGCGTGTCGGAAATCGGCGTGCGCATGGCTGTCGGCGCGCGGCGGTCCGATATCCTGCAGCAGTTCCTCATCGAGGCCGTCACCGTCTGCATCATCGGCGGGCTGGCGGGCATCGCTACGGCCCTGAGTTTCGGCGCGCTCTTCCCGTTGTTCACCAGCGACTTTTCGCTGATCTTCTCCAATGCCTCGATTGCCTATGCCTTCGGGATCTCAACCCTGATCGGCATCGTCTTCGGCTTCCTCCCCGCCCGCAACGCCTCCCGCCTCGACCCGGTGGCGGCGCTCAGCCGGCTGTGAGCCGTCAGGCAGGTTTTGTCACCCGGCGGAGTGTCAGGTTGATGCGGCCGCCGTTTTTCAGAAGGGTGGAGGTGCCCGGATAGAGCCGGTCGATGCCGTGGAAGGCGAGCCGGGACGGGCCCTCCAGAAGGAGCACATCGCCCGAATTCAGCCGGAACGATCGGGTCGGGTCCTTGCGGGTGAGGCCGCCGATGCGGAAGAGGGCCGAATCGCCCAGCGAGACCGACAGCACCGGCGCCTCGAAGGTTTCCTCGTCCCGGTCCTGATGCAGGCCCATCCGGGCCGTCTCGTCATAGAAATTGATAAGGCAGGCTTCAGGCTCCGGGGCATCCGGAGCAAGCTCGCGCCAGAGGTCCTTCAGTACACCGGGCAGGGGCGGCCAGGGCTTCCCCGTCACAGGATGCAGCGGCTGGTAGCGGTAGCCGCGAATGTCCGATACCCAGCCAAGCGGGCCGCAATTGCTCATGCGCACGGAAAAGGGCTTGCCGTTTTTCGGCATCACCGGGCGGAACAGCGGCGCTTCGGCCACGATGGTCCGCAGCTGCTCCGCCAGATCTGCCTGTGCGGTGCCGTCCAGATGGCCGGGCAGGAAACGCACCCCCTCCGGCAGCGGGCTTTGCCGCTTGCGGGCACTTTCCGGTGCAGCGTTGTCCAAAGTCATTCCACAGTCTCCGGCAGCCAAAGAACGCAAGTCCGCAAGGCATGTAGCGATCCTTGCGCTGATAAGGGCTTTTGCACAGCAAGATCAGGCAGGCAGACGCCTTGCAGCAAGCCTGTCTCCCGCCTATATAGCGGTCAAGCTCAGTGCTGACAGGCGGAACAACCTGCTGACAGCCCCGGACAAGGCCAAGGGTCAAAACTCGTGATCAGGGCCTCAGGGATCAAAAGGGGCTTGGGCCAGTGCTCCCATGGCGGAGCATCAGGCCTTAAGCGCGCCGGCATCACTGATTGTGAAAGGGAGCCGGATTGACGCCGATACGGGTTTTTCCGGTTTGCTAGAAAGAGAGGAAGAAATGGCAAAGGTCATCGGTATCGACCTCGGCACGACGAATTCGTGCGTCGCCGTCATGGACGGCAAGGATGCAAAGGTGATCGAGAACTCGGAAGGCGCACGTACCACGCCCTCCATGGTCGCCTTCTCAGACGACAATGAGCGCCTCGTCGGCCAGCCGGCCAAGCGCCAGGCCGTCACCAACCCCACCAACACGCTCTTCGCAGTGAAGCGCCTCATCGGCCGCCGCTTCGATGATCCGACCGTGGCGAAGGACAAGGGCCTCGTGCCCTATGACATCGTCAAGGCGGACAATGGCGATGCGTGGGTTTCGGCCAACGGGCAGAAATACTCGCCCTCCCAGATTTCCGCCTTCATCCTGCAGAAGATGAAGGAAACCGCCGAGAGCTATCTCGGCGAGACCGTGACCCAGGCAGTCATCACCGTTCCGGCCTATTTCAACGACGCCCAGCGTCAGGCCACCAAGGATGCGGGCAAGATCGCCGGTCTCGAAGTCCTGCGCATCATCAACGAGCCGACCGCGGCCGCGCTCGCCTATGGCCTCGACAAGAACGATGGCAAGACCATCGCTGTCTATGACCTTGGCGGCGGCACCTTCGACGTGTCGGTTCTGGAAATCGGCGACGGCGTCTTCGAAGTGAAGTCGACGAACGGCGACACGTTCCTCGGCGGTGAAGACTTCGACATGCGTCTGGTCGATTACCTCGCGGCCGAGTTCAAGAAGGATCAGGGCATCGACCTGAAGAACGACAAGCTGGCCCTGCAGCGCCTCAAGGAAGCTGCGGAAAAGGCCAAGATCGAGCTGTCGTCCTCGTCGCAAACCGAAATCAACCTGCCCTTCATCACGGCAGATGCGTCCGGTCCCAAGCACCTGACCATGAAGCTGACGCGCGCCAAGTTCGAGAGCCTCGTCGAGGATCTGGTCCAGCGCACGATCGAGCCGTGCAAGGCAGCTCTGAAGGACGCCGGCCTCGTCGCCGGCCAGATCGATGAAGTGGTTCTCGTCGGCGGCATGACCCGCATGCCGAAGATCCAGGAAGTCGTGAAGACCTTCTTCGGCAAGGAGCCGCACAAGGGCGTGAACCCGGACGAAGTGGTGGCCATGGGCGCTGCCATCCAGGCCGGCGTGCTGCAGGGCGACGTCAAGGACGTGCTGCTGCTCGACGTGACCCCGCTGTCGCTCGGCATCGAGACGCTCGGCGGCGTGTTCACCCGTCTGATCGACCGCAACACCACGATCCCGACGAAGAAGAGCCAGACCTTCTCCACCGCCGAGGACAACCAGACCGCAGTGACGATCCGGGTGTTCCAGGGCGAGCGCGAGATGGCGGCCGACAACAAGATGCTCGGCCAGTTCGATCTCGTCGGCCTGCCGCCCGCCCCGCGCGGCGTGCCGCAGATCGAGGTTGCCTTCGACATCGACGCCAACGGCATCGTCAACGTGTCGGCCAAGGACAAGGGCACCGGCAAGGAGCAGCAGATCCGCATCCAGGCCTCCGGCGGCCTCAGCGACGCCGACATCGAGAAGATGGTCAAGGACGCCGAAGCCCATGCGGACGAAGACAAGAAGCGCCGCGAGCTGGTGGAAGCCCGCAACCAGGGTGAATCCCTGATGCATTCCACCGAGAAGTCCCTCAAGGACTACGGCGACAAGGTCTCTGCGGACGACAAGGCTTCGATCGAAAGCGCGATTGCCGCCCTGAAGACGGCTCTGACCACGGAAGACGTGGCGGACATCCAGTCCAAGACCCAGGCTTTGGCCGAGGTTTCCATGAAGCTGGGTGAAGCCATGTACAAGGCCTCGCAGGCGGAAGCAGAAGGCGGCGAAGACGCCGGTGCTTCCTCCGCGCAGGATGACGACGTGGTCGATGCCGACTTCGAGGAAGTCAAGGACGACAAGAAATAAGTCACTGGCACGGCGCGGTTTCTTGATGAACCCGCGCCGTTCCGGCTTTCCAGCGGCGGCTGGCGGCGACCGGACCAGTCCGGCAGTCTGCCAGCGCTGCGATGCAGGGCGTGATGCCTGCACCGTTTTTCCCCGATGATGCGCATGACGCGTGGCGGAGAACCTGTCTGAGGCCTGACGGATGGCCGGACAGAGGCGGATGGCAGGCCCCCTCAGGCAGATACCCAGCGGGCAGCAATTCATGGCGAAGCGCGACTTTTATGAAATCCTCGGCGTTGCGCGCGATGCGGACGAGAAGGTGCTGAAAAGCGCCTACCGGAAGCTTGCGATGCAGTTTCATCCGGACCGCAATCCGGGCGATGCCTCGGCCGAGGCCAGCTTCAAGGAAGTCAACGAAGCTTACGACATCCTGAAGGACGGCCAGAAGCGGGCTGCCTATGACCGTTATGGCCATGCCGCCTTTGAGAATGGCGGATTTGGCGGCGGCGGTGCCGGATTTGGCGGCGGCGGCGACTTCGCCTCCACCATGTCCGACATCTTTGAGGAATTCTTCGGCATGGGCGGCGGGCGCCGTTCCTCCGGCGGGCGCGAGCGCGGTGCGGACCTGCGCTACAATCTGGAAATCACGCTGGAAGAGGCCTTCACGGGCAAGACCGTGGAGATCGAGGTGCCGACCTCCGTCACCTGCCAGCCTTGCAGCGGCTCCGGCGCCAAGCCCGGCTCCAGCCCCACCACCTGCCGCACCTGCGGCGGTTCGGGGCGCGTGCGGGCGGCACAGGGCTTCTTCACTCTGGAGCGCACCTGCCCGAGTTGTCAGGGGCGCGGCCAGGTCATCTCCGATCCCTGCCCGCATTGCTCCGGCGTTGGCCGGGTGACGCAGGAGCGCACCCTCTCGGTCAACATCCCGGCCGGCATCGAGGATGGCACGCGCATCCGTCTTGCCGGCGAGGGCGAAGCGGGCCTGCGCGGCGGGCCGTCGGGCGATCTCTATATCTTCCTGTCGCTGAGGCCGCATGAGTTCTTCCAGCGCGACGGGGCAGATCTTTATTGCCGCGTGCCCATTTCCATGACGACGGCTGCCCTTGGCGGCCAGTTCGACGTGCCCACCGTCGAGGGCGGCACGACCCGGGTCAAGGTGCCGGAGGCGACGCAGAACGGCCGCCAGTTCCGCCTCAAGGGCAAGGGCATGCCGGTGATGCGCACCACGCAGCATGGTGACATGTATATTCAGGTCACGGTGGAAACGCCGACGAACCTGACCAAACGCCAGCGCGAATTGCTGGCCGAATTCGAAAAAGAAAGCTCTGGTGAGAACAATCCGGAGAGCACCGGTTTCTTTGCCCGCGTCAAGGATTTCCTCGACAACCTGGGCAATTGACCGCCGCTTTCAGTCAGGGCCCCGGAGGCTGACTGCCGCCAGGGGCCTTGAAATGGCCACTGTTGCCCGGCTAGATGTTTTTACCAATCTGACCGGAGGACATTATGGCGGCATTCAGGACGCTCGACGCTAAGCCCTTGAAGAAAAAGCTCAAGGACGAATTCCGCTTCTTCCGGAACTGGCTCGACAGCCCTCTGACGCTTGGTGCCATCTCTCCGTCCGGTCCCGAACTTGCCCGCCGGATCGCCTCCCTCGTGCCGGTCCGGCCCGATGGGCGCTATCTGGAGCTTGGCCCCGGAACCGGCGTGGTGACACAGGCCATCTTTGACCGCGGCATAACCCAGCCGCAGCTGACCGCGCTGGAATACACCAGCGAATTCTGCCGCATGCTGCGCGACCGGTTTCCCCGCATGACGACCATTCAGGGCGATGCCTATGCGCTGCGCGAGACGCTGGAAACGGCTATGCCTGTACAGAATGGCATGTTCGCCGGCATTGTCTCCGGCCTGCCGCTGTTCACCCAGCCGGTGGAAAAGAGAAAGGCGCTGATCCTGGATGCGCTCGATCTGTGCGAGCCGGGCGCGCCCTATATCCAGTTTTCTTACGCCATGGTACCGCCGGTGAAGCCGGAGCCGGGCGTTCTCAACCTCGACAAGACCGGCTGGATTTTTGCCAACCTGCCGCCGGCCCGCGTCTGGGTCTACCGCAAGCCGTAATCAGGCTCGCCGGCAGCTGGTGAACAGCCTGCCTTTGTGCTTGCGCTGCGGGTCCCTGCGATGGCAGGCTGCGCGAAATTTCTGTCGCCGACTGATCATGCCCCTTCTTCCCGGGGGTGTCCGGCTGCGGTGCGGCACCATGAGGAGACAGTATGCGCCATCCGAAGATTCTGGTTTTTTCAGGCTCCATCAGGGGCGGCTCGCTCAACACGCGCCTTGCAGGCCTTGCCGCCAAACGGCTGGCCCTGGCCGATGCGGAAGTGACGCGCATCTCGCTCGCCGACTACCAGATGCCGCTTTATGACGGCGATCTGGAACAGGAAAAAGGCCCGCCGGAAGCCGCCCGCAAGCTCAAGCGCCTGATGCAGGAGCAGCACGGCGTTTTCATCGCCTGCCCGGAATACAATGCCGGGATCACGCCGCTTCTGAAGAACACACTGGACTGGATCAGCCGTGTGGGCGATCCGGGAGACGTGCCGGGCGCTGCCTTCAAGAACAGGGTGTTTTGCCTCGGCGCCGCCTCGCCCAGCGCACTGGGCGGCATCCGCGGGCTCATGGGCACGCGCACCGTTCTGGAAGTGGGCCTTGGTGCGCTGGTTCTGCCCGAGATGGCCATGGTGCCGGATGCAGGCTCTGCCTTTGATCCGCAAGGCAATCTCGTCAACGAGAAGGCATCGCGCGCCCTGGATGCCGCCGTGCAGCGGCTGATCCGCGAAACCCGCGCTCTCGTCTGACCCGGCTTCACCGCCACGCGCTTTTCACCGGCCGGTCAGGTCCGTGAAAGCCTGCCGCTTGGCGGATGGGGTTTTCCCTCCTAAATAGAAGACAACGCTGGCGGCCCTGCGGCCGCCTTTTTTTTGGCGATGCAAGCCAATCATCTGCAGGATCGGACAAGGCATGAGTTCAGAACACGGCATGGGCACCTGGCACGGCACCACCATTCTCATGGTGCGCAAGGGCGGCAAGGTGGTGATTGCCGGTGACGGGCAGGTCTCTCTAGGCCAGACCGTCATCAAGAACACCGCGCGCAAGGTGCGCCCTCTGGCCAAGGGCACCGTCATCGGCGGTTTTGCCGGGGCGACGGCGGACGCCTTCACCCTGTTCGAGCGGCTGGAAGCCAAGCTGGAACAGTATCCGGGCCAGCTGATGCGCGCCTGCGTGGAACTGGCCAAGGACTGGCGCACCGACCGCTATCTGCGCCGCCTCGAAGCCATGATGCTGGTGGCCGACAAGGATGTGTCGCTGGTGCTGACCGGCACGGGCGACGTGCTGGAGCCGGAAGGCGGCGTCATGGGCATCGGATCGGGTGGCAACTACGCGCTCGCCGCCGCCCGTGCGCTGGTGGAAACGGACTTTGATGCAGAGACCATCGCGCGCAAGGCCATGGCCATCGCGGCAGACATCTGCGTCTACACCAACGGCAATCTGACGATTGAAAGCCTCGACAGCGCCAGCTGATCCCGCCCCTTCACCGGATACCCACAGATGACCAACGAGGCCTTCACACGGGAGGATCTGCAGGGCGCGGTGCGCGCCGGCATCCTCTCGCCGCCGCAGCTCGAAGCGCTCTCCACCTATCTGGAGGGATTGCGCCAGCCCGCCATCTCCAGCGTGGATGCCGAGGAACTGCGCTTCGTGCGCGGCTTCCATGACATCTTCATCTCCATCGGCCTTCTGACCCTGCTGTTCGGCCTGTTTTTCTTTTTGACCTTCTCCCGCAACTGGGGCCTGAACTTCTCCGTTCAGGCACTGGCCATCTGGGGGCTGTCAGAGGTTTTCGCCCGGCGCATGCGCCTTGCCCTGCCCTCCTTCATCCTGTCGATCCTGTTCCTGCCTGCAACCCTGCTGGCGGTGATTTTCGTTGCGGCGCAGTTTGCGGGAGGATCATCTCCGGATGCATCACAGAAGTTCCAGACCGCGCTGGATGCACTCCCCGGTTCCGCGCTCGTGCTGCTGACAGTGGCTGCAACGGCCATCGCCGCGCTGCATTACTGGCGCTTCCGCGTCCCGGTGGGTGTGTCGGTCATCTGTGCAGGGGCGATCTGCAGCCTGCTGGCAACGGTACATGCCATTGATGGGACCTTCGTCGGCAACTATCTGCCGTGGATCAGCCTCGGCGCCGGTCTTGCCGCCTTCACTGTCGCCATGCGCTTTGACAGCCGTGACCTGACACGGCGCACGGCCAACAGCGACAAGGCCTTCTGGCTGCATTTTCTGGCAGCTCCCCTGCTGGTGCATTCGACGCAGCTCCTCCTGCTGTCCGGCCTGGACAGTTCGGGCGCAGGCGACATCCTGCAGGCGATGGTGATGCTGTCGCTGGTGCTGATGCTGGCCTTTGTCGCCGTGCTGGTGGACCGGCGGGCGATCCTCGTCTCGGGCCTCGGCTACTTTGGTGTGGCCGTCAGCATGCTGCTGTGGAGCGCGGAAGTTTCCAACATGGCCGGCACGTCCATCACGCTGCTGGTGCTGGGCAGCTTCATCCTGCTGCTGGGCTCCGCCTGGGTGCCCGTGCGGCGGCGGCTGGTTGCGCCTTTCACCGGCACGCGCCTGATGCGTTACGTGCCTGCCGCCCAATGATCCTGATGACTGAAAGCTGACACGATGACCAATTTTTCACCCCGGGAAATCGTCTCCGAGCTCGACCGCTACATCGTCGGGCAGAAGGATGCCAAGCGCGCCGTGGCCATCGCCCTGCGCAACCGCTGGCGCCGCCAGCAGCTGGAAAGCCCGATGCGCGAGGAGGTTCTGCCGAAGAACATTCTCATGATCGGACCCACGGGCGTCGGCAAGACCGAGATTGCCCGCCGTCTCGCCCGCCTCGCCAATGCGCCCTTCGTCAAGGTGGAGGCCACCAAGTTCACCGAGGTCGGCTATGTCGGCCGCGATGTGGAGCAGATTGTCCGTGACCTTGTGGAGGCCGGCATCACGCTGGTGCGCGAGCTGCGCCGCGAGGAGGTGAAGGCCAAGGCCCATGTGCTGGCGGAAGAGCGGGTGCTCGATGCCCTCGTTGGCAGCAGTGCCAGCCCGGCCACCCGTGACAGCTTCCGCAAGAAGCTGCGCGAGGGTGACCTTGATGACAAGGAAATCGAGATCCAGGTCCGCGCCCAGCCGCAGATGCCCAGCTTCGAGCTGCCCGGCATGCCCGGCGCCAGCGTCGGCGTGATGAACATCTCCGATATTCTCGGCAAGGCGCTTGGCGGCCAGACCAAGCCGCGCCGCGTGACGGTGAAGGAATCGCACGACATCCTCATCACCGAGGAGTCCGACAAGCTGCTGGACGAGGAGAAGGTGGTGCGCGAGGCCATCAACCTCGTGGAGAATTCCGGCATCGTCTTCCTCGACGAGATCGACAAGATCTGTGCCCGCGATGGCCGCACCGGCGGGGATGTGTCGCGCGAGGGCGTGCAGCGTGACCTGCTGCCGCTGATCGAGGGCACGGTGGTGTCCACCAAGCACGGGCCGGTAAAGACCGACCACATCCTCTTCATCGCCTCCGGCGCCTTCCATGTGGCCAAGCCTTCCGATCTTCTGCCGGAGCTGCAGGGCCGCCTGCCGATCCGCGTCGAGCTGAAGGCGCTGACGCAGGAGGATTTCCGCGCCATCCTGACCGAACCGGAAGCCAGCCTCATCAAGCAATATGTGGCGCTGCTGGGCACCGAAGGGGTGGAGTTGAGCTTCGCCGATGACGCGATTGACGAGATCGCCACCATCGCCGTCGATCTCAATTCCAGCGTCGAAAACATCGGCGCCCGGCGCCTGCAGACCGTGATGGAGCGCATTCTGGACGAGGTGTCCTACACCGCGCCGGACCAGTCCGGCAGCAAGGTGGAGATCACGGCGGACTTCGTGCGCAGCAACATCGGTGAACTGGCGAAGAATGTCGATCTGTCCCGCTTCATCCTCTGAGGCCGCAGCGATGCATCACAACTTTTGCGTCATGCACAGATCCGGCAATTTGCCGCGCTTGCAGGCGGACGGGCCAGATGGCAGCATGCGGCCATGGTAGCGATCCGCAAAAGCTTTGAAGAAGGGCACAGGCGCAAATTTCTGGTGGTCGTGGACGACACACCGGAATGCGACCGTGCCATCATTTACGCCGCAAAACGCGCCGCCCGCACGGGCGGCGTGGTCACCCTGCTCTTCGTCATTGCCCCCGGCGATTTCCAGCACTGGCTGGGCGTCGAGGACATCATGCGCGCCGAAGCGCAGGAAGAGGCGGAGAAAACCCTCGCCAGGGCCGCTGGCCGGGCCCGGGCTGTGGCCCGCACCGAGCCGGAACTGGTCATCCGTGAGGGCAACAAGTCCGACGAGATCGTCAAGCTGATCGAATCCGACGACGACATCGCCATTCTGGTGCTGGCGGCCGGCATGAGTTCGGAAGGCCCCGGACCGCTGGTCACCTCCATCGCCGGCAAGGCAGCCGGCAATTTCCCGATCCCCGTCACCATCGTGCCGGGCAATCTGGGTGATGACGAGATCGCCGCCCTTGCATGAGGGCGGACGAAGCGCCAATTCTTCTGCCGGACGCGCGCGGATGTGCTTGACCTGTGGTCAAACGCACCTAAGTAGTTTATAAAGATTCCAATCTGGGGCGCGTCCGGCAAGCCGTTACCGCCAGTCGAAGAGACCTTGCCCCGACGATCGACTGAGGATCAGACCCATGTTCATCCAGACCGAGGCAACCCCGAATCCCTCGACCCTGAAGTTCCTGCCCGGCCGTGTCGTGCTGCCGGAAGGCACGCATGATTTCCGCTCGGCCCATGACGCTGCCGCCTCGCCACTGGCGCAGCGCCTGTTCGACGTGCCGGGCGTTTCGGCCGTGTTCTTCGGCCATGACTTCATCACCGTGACCAAGGACGACACCGACTGGCAGCACATGAAGCCGGCCATCCTGGGCGCGATCATGGAGCAGTTCATGTCCGGCCAGCCCGTGATGCAGATGGGCGGCAATACGGATGACGGGGTGGACGGCGAAGAGTTCTTCGACGCCGCCGACGAAGAGACCGTCACCGTGATCAAGGACCTGATCGAGACCCGCGTGCGCCCGGCTGTGGCGCAGGACGGCGGCGACATCACCTTCAAGGGCTTCAAGAAAGGTATCGTCTACCTGTCCATGCGCGGCGCCTGTGCCGGCTGCCCCTCCTCCACCGCGACACTGAAGCACGGCATCCAGAACCTGCTGCGGCATTTCGTGCCCGAGGTCGAGGAAGTCCGCGCTCTGTAAGCCGGTTCACCGAAAGCTGCTCTCGACAAGCGGGGTTCGGGCCACTACAGCAATCCGGATGCAGCAGCCGCTGCATCCGGATTTTCTTTAAGCCGCACCCCAGTCCGGTGCCGCTCCAGTAAGCCTTGCGGAGGCCGGGACAGCCGATGACCCGACTGCTTGCCATCGATACGGCCCAGGCCAATTGCGCGGTTGCCGTGCTGACGCTGACAGACGGCGGCGAAACGCTGGTGTCCCGCAGCGAGGCCATCGGCCGGGGCCATGCGGAAGCCTTGATGCCGATGATCGAGGCGGTGATGGGCGAAGCGGGCGTCACCTTTGCGGATATTGACCGGATCGCCGTCACCTGTGGCCCCGGCAGCTTTACCGGGCTGCGGGTCGGCCTGTCCGTTGCCCGCGGCTTTGCGCTGGTGCGGCAGATCCCGGCCATCGGCATTTCCGTCCTCGACGGCCTTGCCGCCGAGGCCCGGGCAGAGGCGGAAGGCCGGCCCGTTCTGGCCGTGCTGGAAGCCCGCGAAGACGAAATCTACGCAGCCTTTTATGATGAAACGGGCCATCCGGCAGGCGAGCCGGAGGTGGCCTTGAGGCACGATCTGGCGGGCCGCATCACGCCGGACATGGTGCTGACCGGTTCGGCAGCACCTGCTTTGGCGGATGCTTGCGGCCTTGCCGGGGTGAAGGTGCATGGCGCGGCCAGCGTGCCGGATATTGCCACGGTGGCGCGGCTCGGAGCGGCGGCACAGGCCAGCGGCCTGCCGCCGGTGCCGCTTTACCTGCGCCCGCCGGATGCCAAGCCGCAGCTCAAAGGGAGGATCGAGCGGATATGAGTTTCTGGTGGTTCTGGTCAGCCCCGCCCGTGATTGAGCCCGTCGAAGACGAGGATCTGCCGCGCCTTGCGGATATCCACGCCAAATCCTTTGCCCATGGCTGGGATGAAGACGAACTGGCACGCCTGCGTTCGCAGGATGGCGTGCTGATGCTGCTTGCCCGCCGCGCCAGCCCCTATGGCACGCGTGCGCCTGTCGGCTTCGTCATCATGCGCCAGGTGGCCGATGAAGCGGAAGTGCTGACGCTGGCGGTGGATCCGCGCCAGCGCGGGCGCGGCGTTGCCCGCAGGCTGATGCAGGAAGCGATGTTCCGCCTTTATGGCGAGCGCTGCGCCAGTGTCTTTCTGGAGGTGGATGCCGCCAATGAAGCCGCTCTGCATCTTTACCGGAGCCTCCGGTTCCAGCAGGTGGGCGAGCGCAAGGGCTATTACCGGCAGAGCGAGAAAGACGGGACTGCGCTTGTCATGCGCGCCGATCTTGGCTAATCGCTCAAGACAGGGTTCAACGCGGAAGGAAGGGGTCAGGCATGTCCGGTGACCGGCAAAACTCGCTTGCCGATCAGTGCATCGCCAAAGGCATGCGCATGACGGAGCAGCGCCGCATCATCGCTTCCGTGATCGAGGAAGCGACGGACCATCCGGATGTGGAGGAACTCTACCGCCGTGCTTCGGCGCTCGATGCCCGCATTTCCATCTCCACCGTCTACCGCACCGTGAAGCTGTTCGAGGATGCCGGCATCATTGAACGGCACGATTTCCGCGACGGGCGCTCACGCTATGAGACCGTGCCGGACGAGCATCACGATCATCTGATCGACCTGCGCAACGGCACGGTGATCGAATTCCGCAGCGAGGAAATCGAGGCGCTGCAGGAGCTGATCGCCAAGCGGCTCGGCTACCGGCTGGTGGACCACCGGCTGGAGCTTTACTGCGTGCCGCTGGCGCCCAAGGCCCCGGAGGGCAGCGATGCAGCAGAGTAAGGCGGTCTGCGTCATCTTTCTGCTGACAATCGTCTCCCTGATCCTCATTCCGCTGCAGTGGCTGGCGATGAAGGCCGGCCATCCGGTGCAGCGGCAGCTGCCGTATCTGTGGCACCGCATTGCCACAAGGCTTGTCGGCATCCGCATCACGCAGAAGGGCAAGCCCGCCACCCACCGGCCGCTGCTGATCGTCGCCAATCATGCGTCCTGGGTGGACATCACCGTTCTGGGCGCCGTTATGCCCTTGTCCTTCATCGCCAAGTCGGAAGTGGAAGGCTGGCCCATCCTCGGGCTTTTCGCCAAGCTTCAGCGCACCGTTTTCGTCAACCGCACCCGCCGGACCGAGACGGGGGCTGTCGCCAGCCAGATTGCCGGACGCATGGCCAGCGGCGATGCCATGGTGCTGTTTGCCGAAGGCACCTCCAACGACGGCAACCGGGTTCTGCCTTTCCGCTCGGCCCTGCTGGGCGCAGCCACCAAGGCGCTGGAAAATGGCGCGCCGGTTGAGGTGCAGCCGCTGTCCATCGTCTATGCCCGCCAGCACGGCATTCCGCTGGACCGGCGGACCCGTGCACGCATTGCCTGGTATGGCGACATGGAGCTGGGCGGCCACCTGTGGGGCGTGTTCTGCAATGGGGCCATCGATGTGGAGCTGACCTGGGGCGAGCCGGTTGAAGTGAGCCCCGGAACCGACCGCAAGGCCCTGACCGCGCGCCTTCACGCCGATGTGGAGCGCATGACCATTACCGGGCTGACGGGCCGCGAGCCGCTGGATCCGGAGGCCGGTGAGGCTGACGTTCCGGCCAGCGAAACAGCACAATGACGCCTCGCCTATTCTCATCGGCGGTAAAAGCGGCTAAAGCTGGCGGAAATCGAGGGTGACCTCTCCTGTGACGGCAAACCGTCACATGGCCCCTGTATATCTGATCTGCGCGAGCCCGCGTGATGGTATTGACCGTCCGGGCGCCGTGAGGAGCTCATGACCCAGCGTTCTAGTGAACTGCATCCGGCCAGCCCGGCCCATTCCCACACCAATGGCAGCCAGACGGCGGGCGGCGAAGGCTCTGACGAGGCTGTGGTCAGCCGACGGGCGGAAGGCAGTGATCAGGACGGCATGAAGAAGGTCTTCGTGCGCACCTATGGCTGCCAGATGAATGTCTATGACAGCGACCGCATGGCCGATGTGCTGGGCCCGCAGGGCTACCGCACCACGGACAGCATGGATGACGCGGATCTGGTGATCCTCAACACCTGCCACATCCGCGAAAAGGCTGCCGAGAAGGTCTATTCCGAGCTTGGCCGCATCCGCAAGCTGAAGGACGAGCGCGGCCCCGGCGGCAAGCCGCTGATGGTGGGCGTTGCCGGCTGCGTGGCGCAGGCGGAGGGGCAGGAAATCGCCCGCCGCGCGCCCGTCGTGGACATGGTCTTCGGCCCGCAGAGCTATCACCGCCTGCCGGATCTGATCGCCCGCGCCTCACGCGGGGAAAGCGTGGTCGAGACCGAATTCGAGATCGAGGACAAGTTCGAGCACCTGTCGAAGGAAGCGGCAAAGCCGGGCCTGAAGCGGGCGCCTTCTGCCTTCCTGACCGTGCAGGAAGGCTGCGACAAGTTCTGCACCTTCTGCGTCGTGCCCTATACGCGCGGCTCGGAAGTGTCGCGCCCGCTGGCCCAGATCCTGCGCGAGGCGGAACAGATGGCCGCGCAGGGCGTGCGCGAGGTGACGCTGCTGGGCCAGAACGTCAACGCCTGGCATGGCGATGGCCCGGACGGAAAGCCCCTCGGCCTTGGCTATCTGCTGCGGCGCCTTGCGGAAGTTCCGGGGCTCGACCGGCTGCGCTACACCACCAGCCACCCGCGCGACATGGATGACGAACTGATCGCCGCGCACCGGGACCTCAAGGAACTGATGCCCTATCTGCATCTGCCGGTGCAGTCAGGTTCCGACCGGATTCTGGCGGCGATGAACCGCCGCCATACGCGCGAGGATTATTTCCGCCTGATTGACCGCATCCGCGAAGCGGCGCCGGGTCTGGCGCTTTCGGGTGATTTCATCGTCGGCTTCCCCGGCGAGACGGATCAGGACTTTGCGGACACGCTGGATCTGGTGCGGCGCGTGGAATATGCCGCCTGCTTCTCCTTCAAATACAGCCAGCGCCCCGGCACGCCGGGGGCAACCATGGCAGATCAGGTGCCGGAGGACGTGAAGACCGCCCGGCTGCTCGAGCTGCAGGGGCTGCTCGCCGATCAGCAGCGCGCCTTCAACCGGTCCCGCGTCGGCATGCGGATGGACGTGCTGTTCGAGAAGGTTGGGCGCATGCCCGGCCAGATCACCGGCAAGTCCCCCTGGCTGCAGCCGGTGCAGGTGGACGGGCCGCAGGATCTGATCGGCACAATCCAAACCGTGGAAATTTACGACACGGGCTCCAATTCGCTGTTCGGACGGCTGATTGCAGGGCACACTGATGCTCAGCTCAGTTCCACGAGCCCTGCCAAGGAGGCGGCCATTGACGCGTGACAGCCAGACAACGCTTCGTAAGCCCTCTGACCGGGGAGCAGTCCCCGCCTCTGACATGACCCACATTGTCCTTGCGTTCGAAGACAACAGGCTGATTGGTGACCTTTTCGGCCAGTTTGATCAGAACCTCGCCCTGATCGAGCAGCGCCTTGGCGTCGATGCCATCGCCCGCGGCAATCAGGTGACGCTGAAGGGCAAGCACCGCCAGTGCGTGCAGGCACGCCACGCCCTCGAATCACTTTACCAGCGCCTGCAGCAGGGCCACGAAATCCACCCGGCCGACGTGGAAGGCGCGCTGCGCATGGCGGTGGCCGCCGATGCCCAGCTGCCGCTGCCGACGCTGGAGCCGCGCTCGCGCCTTTCCTTCGCGCAGATCTCGACCCGCAAGAAGACCGTTGTCGCCCGCACGGCAGCACAGGACGCCTATATCCGCTCCATGGACCGCGCCGATCTGATTTTCGGCACCGGCCCTGCCGGTACGGGCAAGACCTTCCTTGCGGTGGCCTATGCCGCTGCCCTGATCGAGCGCGGTGATGCCTCGCGGCTGATCCTCTCCCGCCCGGCCGTGGAAGCGGGCGAGCGCCTCGGCTTCCTGCCGGGTGACATGAAGGAGAAGGTCGATCCCTATCTGCGCCCGCTCTATGACGCGCTCTACGAGATGATGCCGCCGGAAAAGGTCGATCGCGGCCTGCAGTCCGGCATGATCGAAGTGGCGCCGCTCGCCTTCATGCGCGGGCGCACGCTCTCCAATGCCGTCGTGCTGCTGGATGAGGCGCAGAACACCACGACGATGCAGATGAAGATGTTCCTCACCCGTCTGGGCGAGAACTCCAAGATGATCGTCACCGGCGACCCCAGCCAGATCGACTTGCCCATGGGCCAGAAGTCGGGCCTGCGCGAGGCGCTGGAACTGCTGCCGGACATCGAGGGTGTTGCCCACGTGCAGTTCACCGATGTGGACGTGGTACGCCACGAGCTGGTGGCCCGCATCGTGCGTGCCTATGACGACGCCAGCCGCGAAGAGCTGCAGGAGCGGGAGCGCCGGCATGCCCTGCGCGCTGCCGCCGCGCAGCAGCAGGAGTAAGCCCTGTGCCCCCTGCCTCTGCGGCCGCCAGCGGCCTGCCGGAAGATTTCCTGCTGGACCTCAGCATCGAATGTGATGGCTGGCCGGAAGAAGACGAACTGGAGGCCCTGAGCCTGCGCGCTGCGGAAGCCGCCTTCCGCATTGGCGGGCTCAAGGCCATGCCCGGCTCCGAACTGTCGCTCCTTTTCGTCGATGATGCGCGCATCCGCGAGCTCAACGCCGAGTGGCGGAACAAGGACAAGGCCACGAATGTTCTCTCCTTCCCCGGCGGGGAAGAGATGAACGGGCTTTACGGCCCTCTGCTTGGTGATATCGTATTTGCGCTGGAAACAGTCTCGAAGGAGGCTGAAGAGCAGGCTATTTCGTTTCAGGATCATTTTTTGCATCTTGTAGTGCACGGACTCCTTCACCTTTTCGGGTATGATCACCAGATGGAGGCCGAAGCCGAAGAGATGGAAGATCTGGAGCGGCGGATCCTTGCCAGCATGGGCATTGCCGACCCTTATGCGGATGCGCCGCTTGTGGCGGACGACCCGCAGGAGCCCTGACCCCGCAAGGGTGACAGCAGGGACAACGAACGAATGGACAGATGACAGTTTCTGACAGTGGCAGTATCGCAACGCCTGCGGCCAGTCCGGCTTCCGTGCCGGTTCAGGAAGACGGCGCCGACCCACGACTATCCGGGCCCCGAAAACCGGGGCCTCTGGCCCGGATTGCCGGGCGCCTGGCACGGCTGCGGCGCAGCAGCGCGTCGAGCCTGCGGGAAAATCTCCAGGATGAACTGGCCCGCGAACTGGTTGAAGGCGGGGATACGGCGTTCTCGCCGGAAGAGCGGCTGCTGCTCGGCAACATCCTTCGCCTGCGCGAGCTGCGCGTCGATGACGTGATGGTCCCCCGCGCGGATATCGAGGCGGTGGATGATAGCGTGACCCTGGGCCGCCTCATGGAGGTGTTCCGCGAGAATGGCCACTCCCGCATGCCAATCTATCACGAGAGCCTTGATGACCCGCGCGGCATGGTTCACATCAAGGACCTCATGGCCTTCATCGCCCGTCTTGCCACGCCGTCGTCCGAGGCCGGGGCCGGGGCCGCAAAAGACACCGATCTGCCAGCGAAGAATTCCGCCCTCGATCTGACCTCGGTCGATCTGACGCTGACGCTCGCCGAGACCGGCCTGCTGCGTCCGCTTCTGTTTGTGCCTCCCTCCATGCCGGCAACCGACCTGATGGCCAAGATGCAGGCGAGCCGCGTGCAGATGGCGCTGGTCATCGATGAATATGGCGGCACGGACGGTCTCGTCTCGCTGGAGGATATCGTCGAAACAGTCGTCGGCGATATCGAGGACGAGCACGACGAGGACGAAGAGGCAATGCTTCAGCCGGCCGGGGACGGCGTCTGGATTGCCGATCCCCGCATTCCGCTGGAAGAACTGTCCGAACAGCTGGGCACCGACTTCAACGCTGGGGAAATGGCCGAGGAAGTGGACACGCTGGGCGGCCTGCTGTTCACCCTGCTCGGCCGGGTGCCGGTGCGCGGCGAGCTGATCGCCCCCAAGGAGGTCACCGGCTACGAATTCGAGGTGCTGGATGCGGACCCGCGCCGGATCAAGCGCCTCAGAGTGCGCAAGCGCCGGGTGGAAGTCCGCACGGGCGACCAGCGGCGGCGGCCCAAGCGCGACGATAAGACAGCAGGCACGGAGCCTCCGGCCACGTAAATGCCAAGGTTTTGAAACGCTGGCTCATGATGCCTTCAGGTTGCCCGGCCGCCGCGCGGGCTTGCCAGCTCAAAGGCTGCTTCCGGAGGCTTGACCTGCGCTCTGACGCCTCCCACATGCTGCAGGCCGTAAGCGGCGGAGAAATATGACAATGCCCTTCCTGCCAGACCTGATACGGCGCGCCGCCAGCCCCTTCCTTCTGGCGCACGGCAAGAGACGGTGGCTTCTGGCCTTTGCCGCAGGCGCAGCGTCGGTTCTGGCCCTGCCGCCGTTCAACATTCTCCCCGTGCTCTTTGTCACCCTGCCGGCTCTCGTGTGGCTGATCGACGGTGCGGCGGGCGCAAAGGACAGCGTTCCCCCCGGACGGCGGATGCGGGCCGGCTTTGCCATTGGCTGGTGCTTCGGCTTTGGCTATTTCCTTGCCGGCCTGTGGTGGATCGGCAGCGCCTTTCTGGTGGAAGCCGAGCAATATGCCTGGATGCTGCCCTTTGCCATTGCGGGTCTTCCGGCCGGGCTGGCGCTGTTTCATGCTGTGGCCATTGCACTGGCCACCCGCTTCTGGCCCGAACATGCGGGCCGCATGCTGCTGCTTGCGGGGCTTCTGGCCATTTCGGACTGGCTCCGCGGCCATATCCTGACCGGATTTCCCTGGAACAGCTTTGGCTACAGTGTGTCCGGCAGCCTCGCCCTGTCCCAGAGCGCCAGTCTCATCGGCATCTACGGGCTGAGCGCCCTTGTCATCGCCTGTGCAACCGCACCGGCGGCCCTTGCCGATACCGGGCGCCGCAACTGGCTGCCGCTGGGCCTGAGCCTGGCACTGCTCGCCGGGCTGTGGGGCTGGGGCACGGCTAGGCTTGCAGAACCAGCCGTGCTGGCGCAGCCTCCGGCCGTCATCCGCATAATACAACCCAATATCGCGCAAAAAGAGAAATGGCTTCCCGAGAATAAAGTTTCGATTTTCAGAAGCTATCTTGGGTTGAGCCGATCTGCCAGAAATGATGAAATGGCCAGCACCACGCGCACGGTCTTTGTCTGGCCCGAATCTGCATTTCCTTTTCTTCTGACAAGTTCTCCTGAAGCTTTATCCGAGATAGATTCTCTTCTGGAGCCGCATCAGACACTTGTTACAGGCGCAATCCGCGCCGAAAGAGGACCTGACGAAACCAAATATTACAACAGCATCTACGTCATTGGCGACGGCAGCGAGATTCTGGACGCCTATGACAAGGTCCGGCTCGTGCCCTTCGGAGAGTATCTCCCCCTGTCGGACCTGCTCGAACGGCTGGGTATCCGCAAGCTGGTCAATGCCCCTGGCGCCTTCACCGCCGGCTACGCACCCCGCGTCATGGCGACGGGCGGACTGCCCCCCTTTCTGCCCCTGATCTGCTACGAGGCGATCTTTCCGCAAATGGCGTCAGAGGCCGGAAACCGGCCGGAGTGGCTGCTCAATGTCACCAATGATGCCTGGTTCGGCGATACGGCAGGACCCTATCAGCATCTGGCGCAAGCCCGGTTCCGGGCCATTGAGCAGGGATTACCCCTTGTCAGATCTGCCAATACAGGTATATCAGCTTTTGTCGATCCATATGGCCGGGTAACAGGGTCCCTTGCCCTCAACCGGTCCGGCGTGATTGACGCACACCTCACCGCTCCGTTGCCGGCAACGCTTTATGCCCGGTATGGCGATGCGGGACTGGCCGGACTCCTGATCATTTTTACTACATTTTTTACTTTAGCGAGCCTCAACCTGCCTTCGCGTCATAATTGATATTGAATGAGAGAGTCCGTCAGCATAGTGTAGTACAACCGCAGCTTCCGGAGGAGCAGTGGAAACCGCGAAACAGAGGGCCGGCAGTGGGTGGTCCGGTCCGCACCCGAAGCGCCAGGATGGCAGCTCAACGTGTGTTTCGTGTTCTTGAAAACCCGCGTGCACCTTCTGGCCGGAGGACACGCTGAACCGAAAGATGAGGGCAATGCCCAGCAAGAAAGCACCTAACCCGATCGACGTGCATGTCGGCAGCCGCGTCCGTCTGCGCCGCATGATGCTTGGCATGAGCCAGGAGAAGCTCGGTGAGAGCCTCGGCATCACGTTCCAGCAGATCCAGAAATACGAAAAAGGCACCAACCGCATCGGTGCCTCGCGCCTGCAGCACATCTCGACCGTGCTCAAGGTGCCGGTTGCCTTCTTCTTCGAGGACGCCCCCGGTTCGCCGGACGACTTCGAAGGCTTTGGCGAGTCGCAGCCGACCTCCTATGTGGTCGACTTCCTCTCCTCCTCCGAAGGCCTGTCCCTGAACAAGGCCTTTGTGCGGATCGAGGACCCCAAGGTGCGCCGCAAGATCGTCGATCTGGTCCGCGCGCTTGCCGGCGACGAGGCCTGACACAAGGCTTTGAAGATACTGTTGCATCACGCCTCGAAGATGCTGAGACGGCATAAGGGTTTGATAACGCTCCGGAGAAACAGGCTCACCGGGATGCAGCGTCACATGATCTTCAACGGCGAGGGAACTTGACGCTCGCTGGCCAATCTGCTTCATCACTTGACTTGGCGGCGGAGAAATTCCGCCGCCATGTTCATATTTTCCCAGAAGGACGTTCGGCTATGGCCCGTCAGGACTATCTCTTCACCTCCGAGTCCGTCTCGGAAGGTCATCCCGACAAGGTGTGCGACCGCATTTCCGATGCCGTCGTTGACGCTTACCTGCGTGAAATGCCCGAGGCACGCGTTGCCTGCGAGACCCTTGCAACCACGAACCGCATCGTGATTGCCGGTGAAACCCGTGGTCCTGCGACCATCACCAAGGATTACGTGGCCCATCTGGCGCGCCTGGCCGTCAAGGATATCGGCTACGCCCAGGAAGGCTTCCACTGGGAAAACTGCGACATCTCCGTGTACCTGCACGCCCAGTCCGCCCATATCGCCCAGGGCGTTGACGCCGACGACAACAAGGACGAAGGCGCAGGCGACCAGGGCATCATGTTCGGCTATGCCTGCCGCGAGACGCCGGAGCTGATGCCCGCGCCGATCTACTACTCCCACAAGATTCTCCGCCTGCTCGCCGAAGCCCGCAAGTCGGGCCGCGAGCCGGTGCTGGGGCCTGATGCCAAGAGCCAGGTGACCGTCCGCTACAAGGGCGGCGTTCCGGTTGGCGTCAGCTCCATCGTGCTGTCGACCCAGCATCTCGATGCCACGCTCACCTCGCGCGATGTGCGCACCATCGTCGAGCCCTACATCCGCAGCGCCCTGCCGGATGGCTGGATCGACGAGCAGACCGCATGGCACGTGAACCCGACCGGTGCCTTCGTCATCGGCGGTCCGGACGGCGACTGCGGCCTGACCGGCCGCAAGATCATCGTCGACACCTACGGCGGTGCAGCGCCCCATGGCGGCGGCGCCTTCTCCGGCAAGGACCCGACCAAGGTGGACCGTTCGGCCGCCTATGCCGCGCGCTACCTCGCCAAGAACGTCGTGGCCGCCGACCTTGCCGACCGCTGCACCATCCAGCTGTCCTACGCCATCGGCGTGTCCGAGCCGCTGTCGGTCTATGTCGACCTGCATGGCACCGGCCGCTGCGATGAAGCCAGACTCGAAAAGGGCCTGCGCGACATCATGAGCCTCACCCCGCGCGGCATCCGCCAGCACCTGAAGCTCAATGCCCCGATCTATGAGCGCACCGCCGCTTACGGCCACTTCGGCCGTGCGCCGGAAGCCGATGGCGGCTTCTCCTGGGAAGCCACCGATCTGGTGGGCGCGCTCAAGGGCTTTGCCGGCTGAGGCAGCCCGTCTTCATGAACCGGAGCGCCGGCTGCCCGATGGCGGCCGGCGTTTCCTATCCGGGGGCGCGTTTCCTGAAGCGCCCAGCCATTCGTTTGACCGCATGGACCCATGACTGATTTCTACGACGGTTCCTTCTATGGACGGCGCAAGGGCAAGCCGCTGACGCCGCGCCAGAGCACGCTGATGGAAACGGACATGCCGCGCCTGCGGCTGGATCCGTCCGTTCCCGCGCCTGCGGATCTTGCCAGCCTGTTTGAAGCGCCCGTGCGCGAAGTCTGGCTGGAAGTGGGCTTCGGCGGCGGCGAGCATCTGCTGCACCGGGCCCGCGAGAATCCGGACGTCGGCATCATCGGTATCGAACCTTTCAGCACCTCCATGGGCAAGGCGCTGGTCGAGGTGGTGGATGGCGGGCTGAAGAATGTCCGCCTTTATGACGACGATGCGGTGCAGATCCTTGACTGGCTGCCGGAGGCAAGCCTGTCTCTTGCCTACCAGCTCTATCCGGACCCCTGGCACAAGAAGCGCCACTGGAAGCGCCGGTTCATCAGCCCGAAGAACCTCGACCGCTACGCCCGCGCCCTGCGTCCGGGATCGCAATTCCGCTTTGCCAGCGACATCGACACCTATGTGGACTGGACCCTGCGCCACATCCGTGACCACGAAGCCTTTGAATGGACGGCCGAAACGGCTGATGACTGGCGCCAGCCCTGGGCCGGCTGGCCGGGCACCCGCTATGAGGCCAAGGCCCTCAGGGAAGGCCGCGTGCCGCGCTATCTCACCTTCCTGCGGCGCTGAGCCCGCAGAAGGAGCATCTGCCGGAAGGCGGCATCCGGGCTTTGCCCTTGCTTTTCCGGCAGACTTGCGTATAAAGGCGACATTCATCTTCTCTAGCGGCTCGATCGGAGCAGTATGAGAGTGGGCCCCGCGAAGGACCCGCTCTTTTTTGTTTAGGCCGGTCGTGATGCTGGCGGAATGGACGGCCGGAAGATCCCGGCGCCGGACCGCCCCCGGACAGGAGACATGCATTGAGTTTGCAAGAGCCCCGTATCGTCATCGAAGACGGCCTTGATGCCCGCGTTGCGGCCATTGTCGAGCCGGTGATCGCCGACCTTGGCTACCGGCTGGTGCGCGTGAAGATCAGCGCCGCAAACGGCTGCACCCTGCAGATCATGGCCGAGCGGCCCGACGGCACGATGACCGTGGATGACTGCGAAGAGATCAGCCGCGCCGTTTCGCCCGCCCTCGACGTGGACGATCCGATCAACCGCGCCTATCATCTGGAAGTCTCCTCGCCTGGCATCGACCGCCCGCTGGTGCGCGAGAGCGATTTCGTCCGCTGGTCCGGCCACGAGGCCAAGGTCGAAATGTCGGTGCCGCAGGATGGCCGCAAGCGTTTCCGCGGCGTCATCACCGGCGTTGAAGGCGGGGCTGCCGTGCTGCGTCTTTCCGACGCGCCGGAAGGCACGCCGAACCCGGTTCTGCTGCCGCTTGGCGAGATCGGCGAAGCCCGGCTGGTGCTGACCGACGACCTGATCCGCGCCGCGCTCAAGGCCGAAAAGGCTGCCCTTGCCGCCCGCGGCATCGATGCCGATGACCTTGACGACGAGGACACGGAATTCGAATACGAGCACGATAACGACGACGACGAAGATGATGACGGGGACGGCTCCGGCTCCTCCGGAGACCGGGCCAACTGAGGCCTGCCCCTTTTCAACGCTTTGAGACAAGCGCGCGGAGAACAGGCGCGCAAGAGGAGTGAACGAGAATGGCTATCAGCGCGAACCGGCTGGAACTGCTCCAGATCGCCGATGCGGTTGCCCGGGAAAAGACGATTGACCGGGGCATCGTGATCGCTGCCATGGAGGACGCCATCCAGAAGGCGGCCCGTTCCCGTTACGGCACCGAGACGGAAGTGCGCGCAGAGATCAATCCGAAGACCGGTGAGATCCGTCTGCAGCGCCTGCTCCAGGTGGTCGAGACGGTGGAGAATTTCTCCACCGAGATCGCGCTCGAGGATGCCAAGCAGCGCAACCCGGAAGCCACCATCGGCGACTATATCGCCGAGCCGCTGCCGCCGCTCGACTTCGGCCGCATTGCCGCCCAGTCCGCCAAGCAGGTGATCGTGCAGAAAGTGCGCGAGGCCGAGCGTGACCGTCAGTTCGACGAGTTCAAGGACCGTATCGGTGAAGTGGTCAACGGCACGGTCAAGCGCGCCGAATATGGCAACGTCATCGTCGACCTTGGCCGTGGTGAAGGCATCGTCCGCCGTGACGAGCTGATCCCGCGCGAGCTGTTCCGCACCGGTGACCGCATCCGTGCCTATATCTACGACGTGCGCCGCGAACAGCGCGGCCCGCAGATCTTCCTGTCGCGCACCCATCCGCAATTCATGGCGAAACTCTTTGCGCAGGAGGTCCCGGAGATCTATGATGGCGTCATCGAGATCAAGGCCGTGGCCCGTGACCCGGGTTCGCGTGCCAAGATCGCCGTCATTTCCAAGGACAGCTCCATCGACCCGGTCGGCGCCTGCGTCGGTATGCGCGGTTCGCGTGTTCAGGCCGTTGTGGGCGAGCTTCAGGGCGAGAAGATCGACATCATTCCGTGGAACCCGGATGAGGCGACCTTCATCGTCAACGCCCTGCAGCCGGCGGAAGTCGCCAAGGTCGTGGTGGACGAGGATGCCGAGCGCATCGAGGTCGTGGTGCCGGACGAGCAGCTGTCGCTGGCCATTGGCCGCCGCGGCCAGAACGTGCGCCTGGCTTCGCAGCTGACCGGCTGGGCCATCGACATCATGACCGAGCAGGAAGAAAGCGAGCGGCGCCAGAAGGAATTCCAGGAGCGCTCCACCCTGTTCATGGAATGCCTCAACGTGGACGAGATGGTTGGCCAGCTGCTGGCGACCGAAGGCTTCACGTCGGTTGAGGAAGTTGCCTATGTCGATCTCGAGGAAATCTCGATGATCGAAGGCTTCGATGATGACACCGCCGAGGAAATCCAGGCCCGTGCCCGTGATTACCTCGCCGAGCTGGAAGCCAAGCAGGACGAGGAGCGCCGCGCTCTGGGTGTTGCCGACGAGCTGCGCCAGATCGATGGCCTGACCACCGCGATGCTGGTTGCCCTGGGCAAGGAAGGCATCAAGACGATCGAGGATCTGGCGGGTTGCGCCGCCGATGATCTGGTGGGCTGGACCGAGCGCAAGGACGGCGAGACCAAGCGTTTCGACGGCGCCCTGTCGTCCTTCGCGGTGTCGCGCACCGATGCTGAGGGCATGGTCATGGCTGCACGCCTTGCGGCAGGCTGGATCACCGAGGAAGAGCTTGCGGCCCACATGGGCACCTTCGAGGAAGAGGCGGAAGACGGCGAAGAAGAAGACGCCGGCGAGACCGCCTGACGAAAAGGCTTCCGGGGCGGTTTCGCCGGGAAGCGCATCCGCAGGACGGGCAGGGGCACAGCGCCGGCGCCCGCCTTGCGGGATGAACGGGAACCAGAACCTGCCTGCGGCCTTGTGTGAGGCGCAGGCGGGCGGAAGGAATGGAGGCCCACCGGGTGCCGAGGAAGAACGAGCCGCTGGAACGGCAATGTGCGCTCTCGCGGGCGGTCTTGCCGGTTTCGGAGCTGATGCGCTTCGTTCTGGACCCGGAAGGTCAGGTCGTGCCGGACCTCAAGCGCCAGCTGCCAGGGCGCGGGGTCTGGGTCACGGCAAAGCGTGAGGCCGTCGAGACGGCCGTGAAAAAGCGTGTCTTTGCCAAGGCCTTCAAGGCAGAGGTGAAGGCGGAGCCCGGACTGGCGGATCTTATCGATACGCTGCTCGTCAAGGGCGCGCTGTCCGCACTGTCCCTGTGCCGCAAGGCCGGGGAACTGGTGACCGGGTTTTCCAAGGTCGAGGCCGCGTTGCGGCGCGATCCGGTGATCGCCCTCATTCATGCCTCGGATGCATCCGGGGACGGGATTCGAAAGCTCGCGGCAGCCGCTGCGAGCCAGACAGAGCTGGCAAGCGGCCGTCCGGTCGTCCGTTTGTTCGATTCGACTCAATTGGATTTGGCATTGGGTCGCACTAATGTGATACATGCTGCACTGCTCGCTGGCCGGGCGAGCGAAGGCTTCCTTGAACGTGTGCGTCAACTGGAGGCTTTCCGGGCAGGTTCCGTCACGTATGAACGCTGTGGCGCGGACAGTGCGGTAGCGCAGGACTGAAGGCAAATATGAACGATACGAAGAATCCAGGCGACAAGACGATCAACGTCGAGCGGAAGACCCTCGGCCTCAAGCGGGGCGGCGTCGAACAGGGAACTGTTCGCCAGAGCTTCTCCCATGGCCGGTCGAAGGCTGTCGTCGTGGAAAAGAAGAAACGCCGGGTGGTGGTTCCCGGCCAGGAAGGGCGCCCCGAGGGCGAGGCCCCGGCAGCAGCATCTGCGCCGGCCGAGCGTCCGCGTGAGGCAGCTCCTGCCCCCGCACAGGCCCAGTCCCCGGCGCCCCAGCGCCAGCAGCAGCCCCAGAATCAGAACCAGGGCGGCGACCGCAATCAGCAGCAGCGCCGTGGGCCGCAGCAGCAGAACCGCGGCCAGCAGCAGCGCCCCGGTGGCGGTGCCGTGCTCCGCTCCCTGACCCAGGAAGAGGCAGCCGCCCGTGCCGCCGCCCTCAAGCTTGCGCAGCAGCGCGAGATCGAGGAGCGCAAGCGCGCCGAAGAGGAAGCCATCCGCCGGGCCGAGGAAGAGGCGGTCCGCCGCGTTGAGGAAGAAGCCCGCCGCAAGGTCGAGGAAGAAGAGCGCGCACGCCGCGAGGCCGAAGAGGCCGAGCGCCGCGCAGCCGAGCCGGAAGTTCAGCCTGAGCCGGTGAAGCCGGCGGCTGCAGCGCCCGCTCCCGCTGCCCGTGCTGAAGCCCCTGCCGCGCGCAAGCCCGAAGCAACGGCTGCCCCCGAGCGTCCGCGCCCGGCCGTCGGCCGCACTGCCGAGGAAGAAACCGAGGAAGAGCGCAAGAACGGCCTCAGAACCGTCAAACGCCCGAAGGCTCCGGCAGCTCCGGTTGCCAAGCGCAGCACCGGCGATGACCGCCGCCGTTCCAAGCTGACCATTTCTGCCGCGACCGGCGGGTCGGACGAGCAGCGTTCGCGCTCGCTTGCCTCCCTGCGCCGCCGCCGTGAAAAGGAAAAGCGTGGCGGCATGCAGGCTGTGCGCGAGAAGATCTCGCGTGAAGTCATCCTGCCGGAAGTCATCACCATCCAGGAACTCGCCAACCGTATGGCCGAGCGTTCCGTGGACGTGATCAAGCTGCTGATGAAGCAGGGCCAGATGCTGAAGATCAACGACGTGATCGACGCAGACACGGCCGAACTGATCGCTTCCGAACTGGGCCACACGGTCAAGCGCGTCTCCGAAGCGGACGTGGAGGACGGCCTGTTCTCCGCAGCCGACGAGGAAGGCACGCTGATCTCGCGTCCGCCGGTCGTCACGATCATGGGTCACGTTGACCACGGCAAGACCTCGCTGCTGGATGCGATCCGCAATTCCAAGGTGGTGACGGGCGAAGCCGGTGGCATCACCCAGCACATCGGCGCCTATCAGGTCGAGAAGAATGGTCAGAAGATCACCTTCATCGATACGCCGGGCCACGCCGCCTTCACGCAGATGCGTGCCCGTGGCGCCAAGGCGACCGATATCGTCGTGCTGGTGGTGGCTGCCGATGACGGCGTCATGCCGCAGACCAAGGAAGCGATTTCGCATGCCAAGGCTGCCGGTGTTCCGATCATCGTTGCCATCAACAAGATCGACAAGCCGGCCGCTGACCCGAACCGCGTGCGCACCGAACTGCTCCATGACGAGATCGTCGTGGAATCCATGGGCGGTGACACCATCGACGTGGAAGTTTCGGCCAAGACCGGCCTGAACCTCGACCGCCTGCTGGAAATGATCCTGCTGCAGTCGGAAGTTCTGGAACTGCGCGCCAACCCGGAGCGCACCGCCGAAGGTCTCGTCATCGAAGCCCAGCTCGACAAGGGCCGTGGTCCGGTGGCAACCGTTCTGGTGCAGAAGGGCACCCTGCGCGTTGGTGACATTCTTGTCGCCGGCGGCGAGTGGGGCAAGGTCCGCGCCATGCTGGACGAGGACGGCAACCAGGTGAAGGAGGCAGGTCCCTCCAAGCCGGTCGAAATCCTCGGCTTCCAGGGCACGCCGGACGCCGGTGACCAGGTCGCCGTGGTCGAGAACGAGGCCCGTGCCCGCGAGATCGTGGACTACCGTCAGCGTCAGAAGCGCGAGAAGCTGTCCGTGCTGAAGGCCGGTTCGCGCGGCTCGCTGGAGCAGATGATGAGCCGCCTGCAGAGCGGCGGCCGCAAGGACTTCCCGCTGGTGGTCAAGGCGGACGTGCAGGGTTCGGCGGAAGCCATCGCCCATGCGCTGGAGAAGCTCGGCAACGACGAAGTCGGCGCCCGCATCCTCCTGTCCGGCGTTGGCGGCATCACCGAGAGCGACGTCACGCTGGCGACCGCCTCGAATGCCTCGATCATCGCGTTCAACGTGCGCGCCAACAAGCAGGCCCGTGAAGCGGCCGAGCGTGAAGGCATCGAGATCCGCTACTACAACATCATCTACGACCTCGTGGATGACGTGAAGGCGGCGATGTCCGGCATGCTGGCACCCGAGCGGCGCGAAACCTTCATCGGTTATGCCGAGATCCGCGAGATCTTCGACATCACCAAGGTGGGCAAGGTGGCAGGCTGCCTTGTCACGGAAGGTATCGTCGAGCGCGGCGCCGAAGTCCGTCTCATCCGCGACAACGTCGTGGTGCACGAAGGTAAGCTGGGCACGCTCAAGCGCTTCAAGGATGACGTCAAGTCTGTCGAATCCGGTCAGGAATGCGGCATGAACTTCGTCAACTTCCAGGACATGCGCGTCGGCGATGTCATCGAGTGCTTCCGCGTCGAGCAGATCGCCCGCACGCTGTAAGGCAAGCGCCAGGCCCGGCGGCATCCGCCGGGCATCGAGCCAGATGAAATGCTGGCAGGATTGCACGCCGGCGCGAGGAGCTTCCTTTGCGCCGGCGGTTTGTTTTCGCAGGGCACCGGCCGTCCCCGGTGGGCCTGTTTGAGTGGATGACCCAATGGCCAGAACATCAGGAGAGGGCGCCGGCATGCCCTCGCAGCGCCAGCTTCGCGTCGGCGAAATCGTGCGCAAGGAACTGTCGGAAATCCTTACCCGCGGCCAGCTGTCCGACCCGGACCTGGACGGGGTGATCATCACCATCCCGGAAGTGCGGATGACGCCGGATCTGCGTTTGGCCACCTGCCTGATCATGCCGCTGGGCGGCCAGAACGGCGACAAGGTGGTGAAGGCGCTGAACCGCAGCGCCAAGTACTTCCGCGGCCAGGTGTCCCGCCGCATGACCATGAAATTCATGCCGGACCTGCGCTTCATCCTCGATACCCGCTTTGATGACGACGACCGCATCGGCGCGCTGCTGCACACACCCGATGTGAAGCGCGACATTGCAGACGGCGATGACGGTGAAGAGCACGAGGATTGAACCGCGCCCTTGGGTCCATCCGGAATTTCAGGAAACAAACATGTCCCGTCCGCAGAAGCAGCGCCGCCCGCGCAACGCCATTGACGGCTGGCTGGTGCTCGACAAGCCCTATGGCCTGACCTCCAATGACGCCCTGTCGCGCCTGAAGCGCATCCTGCATCCGGAAAAGGTGGGCCATGCCGGCACGCTGGACCCGCGTGCCTCCGGCTGCCTGCCGATTGCCTTTGGCGAGGCGACCAAGACCGTGCCCATGGTGATGAACGGGCGCAAGATCTACCGCTTTGAAGTCACCTGGGGCGCGGAAACCAATACGGATGACACCGAGGGCGAAGTCATCGCCACCTCGGATGTGAGGCCGGATGCTGCCGCCATCGGCGCCGTGCTGCCCGAGTTTACAGGCACCATCTTGCAGGTGCCGCCGAAATTCTCGGCCATCAAGGTGGACGGCGAGCGCGCCTATGACCTTGCCCGCGACGGCGAGGACGTGGAGCTGGAAGCCCGGCCCATCGACGTGCACCGCCTGACGCTGGTGGACATGCCGGACGCGGACCGCGCCGTCTTCGAGGCAGAATGCGGCAAGGGCACCTATGTCCGGGCTCTGGCGCGCGATCTGGGCCGCCGCCTTGGCACCTGCGGCCATGTCACCGAGCTGCGCCGCCTGCTGGTCGGGCCTTTTGGCGAAGCCGACATGGTGACGCTGGAGGAGCTGAGCGAGGCAGCCGAAGAGGCGGAGGGCAATGTGGAGGCCCTGATGGACTTCCTGCTGCCCGTGCGCGAGGCGCTGGAGGACCTGCCGGAAGTGCCGGTCAGCAGCGACGATGCCGCCCGCATCCGTCAGGGCATGGCAGTGCTGCTGCGCGGGCGCAATGCGCCGCTGTCCTGCGATCTGGCCTTCGCCAGCCATGGCGGCACGCCGGTGGCGCTCGGCTTCATTGACAAGGGCCGGTTCCAGCCTTCGCGCATTCTTCACCTTTAGGAACGGCGGGGTGCGGCCTTTCAAGATTCTTCTGGAATTTGCAGGCCGTCTCCGTCATATTCCCGCGCAATCGGGCCAATGATGGCCCCGATCCCTTCTGCCCGACCTTTGCTGGACGACATCCCGGCCCTGGCTGAACGGCAGGAGCGGCACACGGCGGCCACGCGCCGCCAATATATAGCTGGCCCGGCCAGCTTCATCCCATGAAAGGACATACCGATGTCGATCACTGCAGAGCGCAAGGCGCAGCTCATCAAGGAATATGGCATCAAGGAAGGTGACACCGGTTCTCCGGAAGTGCAGGTCGCCGTTCTAACCGAACGGATCAACAACCTGACCGAACACTTCAAGGGACACGGCAAGGACAACCATTCCCGCCGTGGCCTGCTGAAGATGGTGGCCCTGCGCCGTTCCCTGCTCGACTACCTGAACCGCAAGGACGAAGGGCGTTACAAGACGCTGATCGGCCGCCTCGGGATCCGTCGCTAAGGATAACAAGGAAACGCGGTGGGTGGATTTGCCCGCCGCGTTTGCTTATAGGAAGTCTCATGACAGTCATGGGGCAGGATCGCCGGATGCTCTCCCGGAAGTGCCAAGGGGCACGGGAAGCGTCTTGCCGTCTTGCCCATGATCTGTCCCCGGTAACCGGCCCGTCCGGGGCCAGCCGGAAACCGCCCGCATGCCAAGGGGCTGCGGACGCATATGTAAGGACATTGCATGTTCAATATTCATCGTGTTGAAGTCGACTGGGCAGGCCGCCCGCTCGTGCTCGAGACCGGCAAGGTTGCCCGTCAGGCTGACGGCGCCGTGATGGCCACCTATGGCGAGACCAAGGTGCTGGCCACTGTCGTGTCCGCCAAGGAGCCGAAGCCCGGTCAGGACTTCTTCCCGCTCACCGTCAACTACCAGGAAAAGGCCTTCGCGGCCGGCAAGATCCCGGGTGGCTACTTCAAGCGTGAAGGCCGTCCGTCCGAGCACGAGACCCTGACCTCGCGCCTGATCGACCGCCCGATCCGCCCGCTCTTCGCCGACGGCTACAAGAACGACACCCAGGTGATCGTGACCGTCCTGTCGCATGACATGGAAAACGCCCCGGACATCCTCGCCATGGTCGCAGCCTCTGCTGCCCTGACCCTGTCGGGCGTTCCGTTCATGGGCCCGATCGGCGGCGCCCGCGTCGGCTACATCAATGGCGAATACGTGCTGAACCCGGCCGTTGACACCATGGCCGATTCGCTGCTCGACCTCGTCGTCGCCGGCACCAATGACGCCGTTCTGATGGTGGAATCCGAAGCCAAGGAACTGAACGAAGACATCATGCTCGGCGCCGTGATGTTCGGTCACCGCGGTTTCCAGACCGTGATCGACGCCATCATCAAGCTGGCCGAGACCGCAGCCAAGGAGCCGCGCGCTCTCAACCTGCCGGATCACTCCGAACTCTATGGCAAGATCAAGGGCATTGCTGCCGCCGATCTGACCGCCGCCTACAAGATCACCTCCAAGACCGAGCGCAAGAACGCCGTTGACGCGGCCAAGGCCAAGGTCGTGGAAGCCGTCATCACCAACGGCGGCGACGCAGCTCCGGCTGGCACCGTTGTCGGCGAGCTGTTCAAGAAGCTGGAAGCCGAGATCGTTCGCGGCGCCATCATCGAGACCGGCCACCGCATCGACGGCCGCGACCTGAAGACCGTCCGTCCGATCGTCTCGGAAGTCGGCATCCTGTCGCGTGCACACGGCTCGGCCCTGTTCACCCGCGGTGAAACCCAGGCCATGGTCGTTGCCACCCTCGGCACCGGCGAAGACGAGCAGTTCGTTGACGCGCTGGAAGGCACCTACAAGCAGCACTTCATGCTGCACTACAACTTCCCGCCCTATTCCGTGGGCGAGACGGGCCGCATGGGCTCGCCGGGCCGCCGTGAAATCGGCCATGGCAAGCTGGCATGGCGCGCCATCCACCCGATGCTGCCGAACCACCACGAGTTCCCCTACACCCTGCGCGTCGTCTCCGAGATCACCGAGTCCAACGGCTCGTCCTCGATGGCAACCGTCTGCGGCACCTCGCTGGCGCTGATGGATGCAGGCGTTCCGCTGAAGGCTCCGGTGGCCGGTATCGCCATGGGTCTCATCAAGGAAGGCGACAAGTTCGCTGTTCTGTCCGACATTCTCGGCGATGAAGACCACCTCGGCGACATGGACTTCAAGGTGGCCGGCACCTCCACGGGTGTCACCTCGCTGCAGATGGACATCAAGATCGACGGCATCACCGAAGAGATCATGAAGGTCGCTCTGGATCAGGCCCGCGATGGCCGCATCCACATCCTCGGCGAAATGTCCAACGCGATCACCGAAGCCCGTTCGGAACTCGGCGAACATGCGCCGCGCATCGAAGTGCTGAAGATCCCGGTCGACAAGATCCGTGAAGTCATCGGTTCGGGCGGCAAGGTCATCCGCGAGATCGTGGAAAAGACCGGCGCCAAGATCAACATCGAGGATGACGGCACCGTCAAGGTCGCCTCCTCCGACGGCAAGGCGATCAAGGCTGCGATCAACTGGATCAACTCCATCGCCGCTGAGCCGGAGATCGGCATGATCTACGAAGGCACGGTCGTGAAGTGCGTCGATTTCGGCGCCTTCGTGAACTTCTTCGGTGCCAAGGACGGCCTCGTCCACATCTCCCAGCTCGCCCCGCAGAAGGTCGCCAAGGTCACCGACGTGATCAAGGAAGGCGACAAGGTGTGGGTCAAGCTCATGGGCTTCGACGAGCGCGGCAAGGTCCGCCTGTCCATGAAGGTTGTCGATCAGGCAACCGGCAAGGAAATCGAGAAGGAAAAGGAAGCGGAATAATCCGCTTTCACATCCTGAAAGACATGGGACCCGGGCCGCAAGCCCGGGTCTTTTCTTTTGCCCGGCAGCGCCCGGCAGGTTTGATCTGCGCTGCCGCTGCGTCCCTTGCGGCCTGCGGCACCCTCGCGTCCCTCCCGCGTGTGCGGACAAGGCACCCCGGGCACGAATACACGTGGCCCGGGCACACAGCTTCACCGCCACAAACCCTTTCGCGCGCCCCTCCCGCCTGATATATCGGGCCGGAAACAAATTCAGGAACACACATGAGCCAGATGCGTCTTGTCGTCGTCGGGGCTGCCGGCCGGATGGGCCAGGCCCTTGTGCGCGCCATCACCGCCATGGAAGGCAGCGTGCTTGCTGCCGCCATCGAACGGGAAGGCTCACCGGCCCTCGGCAAAGATGCTGGCGAGCTCGCCGGTCTCGGGCCCCTCGGCGTCAGGATCACGGATGATCCGCTGACCGCCTTTGCGGCCGCCGAAGGCGTGCTGGATTTCACCGCTCCCAAGGCCAGCCTGCATTTTGCCGAACTCGCCGCCCAGGCGCGCATCGTGCATGTCATCGGCACCACCGGCTGGACGGATGAAGACCTGCCGAAGCTGGAGGCTGCCGCACGCCATGCCCGGCTCGTCAAGTCCGGCAACATGAGCCTTGGCGTCAACCTGCTGGCGGCGCTGGTGAAGAAGGCCGCTGCGGCCCTTGGCCCCGATTACGATCTGGAAATCGTCGAGATGCACCACCGCCACAAGGTGGATGCCCCCTCCGGCACTGCGCTGCTGCTGGGCGAGGCTGCAGCCGAAGGGCGCGGCATCGGCCTGGCGGAGCATTCGGTGCGGGTGCGCGACGGCCATACCGGCCCGCGTGAGGCCGGCACCATCGGCTTTGCCACCCTGCGCGGCGGCTCTGTCGTCGGCGACCACACCGTCATCCTCGCCGGTGAGGGGGAGCGGGTCGAGCTGACCCACAAGGCGGAAGACCGCCAGATCTTTGCCCGTGGTGCAGTCAGGGCGGCCCTGTGGGCGCGCGACCGCAAGCCGGGCCTCTACTCCATGGCCGACGTGCTCGGCCTCAACGACTGACAGACCTTCAGAAATTCAAGGAGATCGGTGCATGGAACGTCTCTTGGTGCTCGTCCGCCACGGCCAGAGCGAATGGAACCTCAAGAACCTCTTCACCGGCTGGAAGGACCCGGACCTGACCGAACAGGGCATCGGTGAAGCCAAGGCCGCCGGCGGCAAGCTGCGCGACATGAAGCTGAAGTTCGATGTCGCCTTCACCTCGGACCTGACCCGCGCGCAGCACACGCTGAAGCTCATCCTTGCCGAACTCGGCCAGGACGGTCTGGAGACGATCCGCGATCAGGCCCTGAACGAGCGCGACTACGGCGACATCACCGGCATGAACAAGGATGAAGCCCGCGAGAAATTCGGCGAGGAGCAGGTGCACATCTGGCGCCGCTCCTTCGACGTGCCCCCTCCGGGCGGCGAAAGCCTGAAGATGACCGCCGAGCGCGTGCTGCCCTATTACCGCGCCGAGATCCTGCCGCGCGTCATGGAAGGCACCCGCGTCATCGTTGCCGCCCACGGCAACTCCCTGCGCGCACTGATCATGGAACTGGAAAAGCTGACGCCGGAACAGATCCTCAAGCGTGAACTGGGCACCGGCGCACCGGTCGTCTACCGTCTGGATGAAGACGGCCAGGTGGTCAGCGTCGAGGATCTGGCAGACTGATCCTCAGAGCGGCGCCGGCCACTGGCCTGCCGCAGAGCACATCCGGAAAGGCGCTCCCGCAAGGGGCGCCTTTTTTGTTGGCACCGCCGCACAGCTGCAGCTTGACGGTTCGCCTTCCGGAAAATACTACTTCTGCGACGGTTTCTGGCAGTGAGAGCTGCCGGGATTAAAAGGGAACACGGTACGGACGACCCAATCAGGGGCCAAATCCGTGGCTGCCCCCGCAACTGTAAGCAGATGCCGGTCATTCTTGCGGCGCTTCCTTCGAGGCGCCGGGTCACTGCGCCAGTCCTCAACTGGTGCGGGAAGGCAAATGACCAGCCTGAAATCTGTGAGCCAGGAGACCTGCCGTCATGTGAAATCCAGATGCTTGAGCGGGGATGCTCAAGGAGGATCAAAATGACGGTATTTCTGCCTCAGGCCTTCGAGCCTGCAAGACGTTTTGCTGCCCTTTCCTCCGGGGGGCATGCGCTTCCCTGCCTTCCCGGTCCTGCGCTGGCTCCAGCCGCTTCAGCGGACTGCTGTCTGGTCCGCGCGGAGCTTGAGCATTTCAAGGCGTGATGCAACCGCATTGCGGCGCCTTGACATGACATCTGCCCAAAGGAAGGAAACCTCCCGTGCTTCTGCGCAATTTTGCTGCCGCCGCAGGCCTTGCTGCCTGCGCATCTTTCGCCCTGTCTGGTGCCGCTCACGCCGGAAAGACCCAGTATCCGCTGACGCTGGAGAACTGCGGCAAGGAACTGACCTTCACCAGGGCACCGGAGCGGACCGTCTCCGTGGGCCAGAGCACCACCGAGATTCTCTATCTGCTGGGACAGGCGGACAAGATCACCGGGACAGCCCTTTGGATCGGCCCCGTTATTGAGGGCTATGAGGAGGTCAACGCCACGGTGCCGCGCCTTGCAGACAATGCGCCCAGCTTTGAAAGTGTGACGGGGGCCCGGCCGGAGCTGGTGACCACCCAGTTTCAGTGGCAGATCGGCCCGCAGGGCGTCGTTGCCACTGTGGAACAGTTCGAGGAACTGGGGATCGCCGTCTACACCTCTCCGGCCGACTGCACCGGCAAGGACAATTCTGCCGGGGATGACGGGCTGCGCAAGGCCAGCTTCTCCATGGACCTGATCTACCGGGAGATCGACGACCTCGCCCGCATCTTCGATGTCGAGGACAGGGGCGCTGCCCTGATCGCAGAGCTGAAGGAGCGGGAGGAGGCCGCACGCCGGAAGATCGGGGCCGTCAACGGCGAAGTCTCGGCCGTCTTCTGGTTCTCGAGTGCCGATCTGGCAATCGACCCTTACGTGGCGGGTCAGAAGGGCGCACCCGGCTACATGACCGCGAGCCTTGGCCTGAAGAATGTGATCGAGAGCGACGAAGAGTGGCCGACCGTAGGCTGGGAGACGATTGCCCGGTCCAACCCCACGGTGATCGTCGCCGGCAAGATGGACCGCCGCCGGTTCCCCGCCGATGACGTGGAGCTGAAGCAGAAGTTCCTCAAGGAGGATCCGGTCACCAGTCTGATGCCTGCGGTCAAGGAAGGCCGAATCATCGTCATGGATGCACAGGCCATGAACCCGACGATCCGCACCATCGAAGGCATGGAAGTGCTGGCCGATGCGCTGGCCGGTTTCGGTCTCGCCAAGTGATGACGCTTCCTTTCCACGCAGGAAAATGGGGAGGCGGTGCGCTTGGCACCGTCTCTCTCATTGCAGCTCTTGCCGCCGGGGCTGCCATTGGCGAGACCTCCATCCCGGTTGATACCGTCTTCCAGACGGCCGCCAACCGGCTCTGGGCAGCCGGTTATGTCCTTGACCCGATCGACGAAGGGGTGATCTGGAACTACCGGGTTGCCCGTGCCGTTGCTGCTGCGGCCTGCGGCGCATCTCTGGCCTTGTGCGGGGCAATCCTCCAGTCGCTGCTGCGCAATGCCCTGGCCGACCCCTATATCCTGGGCATCTCGGCGGGAGCCTCCACTGGCGCGGTCAGTGTTGCCATTCTCGGGCTCGGGGGCGGGCTGCTGTCCCTTCCCCTCGGGGCCTTTGCCGGTGCGCTCACGGCCTTCGGCCTGGTCAGCCTGCTGGCCGTCCTCGCCGGACGCAGCAGTGCCGCCGTGATTCTGGCGGGTATCGCCTGTTCGCAGCTTTTCAACGCGGTCACTTCCTTCATCGTCACCAAGTCGGCGACGGCCGATCAGGCACGCGGCATCATGTTCTGGCTGCTCGGCAATCTGTCGGGCGTGCGCTGGCCGGATGCCGGGCTGGCCGTACCGGTGGCCCTGGCCGGTTTCCTCGTCTGCCTGCTGCATGCAAGGCATCTGGACGCCTTTGCCTTCGGAACCAACGCCGCCGCATCTGCCGGGGTTCCGGTGCGCCGGGTTTATATGATCCTGATCGCCACGGCGGCCATCATGACCGCCGTCATGGTCAGCATAGCCGGGTCGATCGGCTTCGTCGGACTGGTCATTCCCCATGCCGCCCGGCTGCTGGTTGGCGTCCGGCATGGGCTGCTGCTGCCGGTTTCAGCTTGGCTCGGTGCGGTGTTCATGATCTTTGCCGACATTCTGTCGCGGATCCTGATCCCCGGACAGGTGCTGCCCATCGGCGTGATGACCGCCCTTGCCGGTGCCCCTGCCTTTGCCCTTCTCCTGATCCACAGGCCAGTGACACGATGATGCTGACAGCTCATGACCTGACATGGCGCGCGCAAGGCCGCCTCATCAACGACAAGGTCAGCCTTGATCTCGCAGAAGGCGAGTTTCTGGGCATTGCCGGACCCAACGGCTCAGGGAAGTCGACCCTTCTGTCCATGCTCTCCGGGCTGCGCAGGCCCGCATCCGGACATGTGACCGTCATGGGCACGCCCATGACGGATCTGTCCCGGCGTGACATTGCACGCCGGATTGCCGTGGTCGAGCAGCATGCGGAGACCAGCGAGCGGCTGACCGCGCGCCAGGTCGTGGAGCTTGGCCGCACCCCGCATCTCAGCATTCTGCGGCAATGGTCCAGCGAGGACGATGCCATCGTCTCGGGCGCCATCGCGGCGGCCGGCATGCAGGAGTTCGAGACACGGGAATGGCTAACCCTCTCCGGCGGGGAAAAGCAGCGGCTGCAGATCGCCCGTGCCCTGGCACAGCAGCCGGCGATCCTCATCCTGGATGAACCCACCAATCACCTCGACATCGAGCATCAGATCGGCCTGCTGGACCTTGTCAGCTCGCAGGGGCTCAGCGTCATTGCCGCGCTGCATGACCTCAATCACGCGGCCATGTTCTGCGACCGGCTGATCGTGATGGACGCTGGCCGGATCGCTGCGCAGGGCCGTCCCGGCAGCATTCTCACCCCAGATCTTCTGGCCAGGGTCTTCAAGGTCGAGGCCACGGTGGAAACGGGACCGGAGGGCGAGTGCCATATCCGGTATGCCCGGCCATCCAGCCGCCGCAGCAAACACCCGCTTCAAGGAGCAGCAGCATGATGATGCGCAGCCTCGCCCGCACCCTTTTCCTCAGCTTTGTTTCTGCCCAGTCCCTGCTCATGGCAAGCACCGCTGCAACCCGAGCCGGGACTGTCGACGTCCAGATGCTGAACCGGGGCGCCCATGGCACCATGGTGTTCGAGCCCGATTTCGTGCAGATCGCGCCGGGCGATACGGTGACCTTCCGGGTTGGCCACAAGAGCCACAATGCCGCTTCTATCGCCACAATGGTGCCCGAGGGCTTCGCCGGTTTCACCGGCAAGATCAACGAGGAGATTTCCATCACCTTTGATCGACCGGGACTCTATGGCATCAAATGCTCACCGCACTATACCATGGGTATGGTCATGGTGATTCGGGTCGGCGATGCCGCCCGGCCTGCGGGTTTTCCCGACGCAAGCGTTCCCCCTGCCTCTCTCAAGCGCTTCGAAGAGATTTTGGCCCGCTCCGGCCTCTGAGCCAGATAACTACATCTTGTGGGTATCCTGCGTCAGCTCACATAGGGATTGATAAAAATCGAATCTCCGCTATGTTGAGTCCTGTTCAGGGTTCTCCGGCGGAAACGCCGATGAGCTAAGACGGGAACAGGGTGAAACCGGCGGAAATCCGGCAATTCCCAGGCTGCCCCCGCAACTGTGAACGGTGAGCGTTCGTCCCATTCTGCCACTTGGCCGCAAGGCCTGGGAAGGCGGGGCGGCGTGATGACCCGTGAGCCAGGAGACCTGCCTTGAGCGTAACGTCCACCGGCGGGGTGCCGGAGGGGTGTGGTCAGTTCATGTCCGGCTCTGCCGGGCTGTCCGCTCCCTCTGGCCAGCGCCATCTGCTTCGGCAGCAGTGCTTCGGGGTGCAGGCATGATCAAGAGAGCCGTTTTCGAGTTTCCGCCGGGGTAGTCACCTGCGGCCCGTTTTCTCCCGCTCCACCGGATTGGTCCGGATGCCGCAGCGTGGGAATTGTCCTTGAGTTTTTATCTGATGCCGGCTGCGCAGATGCGTGGCCGAACCCTTTGTCACGTCCGTCATATGAGGATCGACCGATGACCGTCACCGTCTACAGCAAGCCCGCCTGCGTTCAGTGCAATGCCACCACCCGCGCCCTGGAGCGCAAGGGCATCGACTACACGCTGGTGGACATTTCCGAAGACACGGCGGCCTATGACTACGTGACCGGCCTTGGCTACCGTCAGGTGCCGGTGGTTGTCGCCGGTGAAAACCACTGGGCCGGTTTCCGCCCGGACCTGATCGGCGGCCTCGGCTGAACCCCTGAAGGGCGCGTGCACCATGGGCAGGCTCGTCTATTTTTCCAGCACGTCGGAAAACACCCGCCGCTTCGTCGAGAAGCTGGGGTATGACGCCATCCGCCTGCCCGTGGACGCCAGCGCGCCCGTGCCCCTCGTGAGTGAGCCCTTCGTGCTGGTGACGCCGACCTATGGCGGCGGCACGGCGAAGGGCGCGGTGCCGAAACCGGTGATCCGCTTTCTCAACGAGGAGCAGAACCGCAAGCTCATCCGCGGCGTCATCGCAGCGGGCAACACCAATTTCGGCGAAGGCTATGCCATTGCCGGCAACATCATTTCCGCCAAGTGCAACGTGCCGTTCCTCTACAGGTTCGAGCTTCTGGGCACGGCGGAGGATGTCGAGAACGTCACCCTCGGACTGGAACGGTTTTGGACATGCTAGACACGGATTCCCCGCAGGACGCGGGCGCAAAGACCCACTCCGCAGCCGTTGCCCCGGCTTCCGGCGGCAGCAATGCCCGCCAGTCCACGGCGCTGGACTATCACGCGCTGAACGCGATGCTGAACCTCTATGATGATGAGGGAAAGATCCAGTTCGAGAAGGACCGCGAGGCCGCGCGCCAGTATTTCCTCTCGCACGTGAACCAGAACACGGTCTTCTTCCATAACCTGAAGGAGAAGCTCGATTATCTGGTCACCGAAGGCTACTACGAGCCCGAGGTTCTGGAGCAGTATTCCTTTGCCTTCGTGCGCGACCTGTTCGACGCTGCCTATGCAAAGAAGTTCCGCTTCCCGACCTTCCTCGGCGCCTTCAAGTATTACACGTCCTACACGCTGAAGACGTTTGACGGTAAGCGCTATCTGGAGCGTTACGAGGACCGCGTCTGCATGGTGGCGCTGGCGCTGGCGCGCGGCGACGAAGCCCTGGCCATGGCGATGATGGAAGAGATCATCACCGGCCGCTTCCAGCCGGCAACGCCGACCTTCCTCAACGCGGGCAAGAAGAGCCGTGGCGAGCTGGTGTCCTGCTTCCTGCTGCGCATCGAAGACAACATGGAGTCCATCGGCCGGTCGATCAACTCGGCGCTGCAGCTGTCCAAGCGCGGCGGCGGTGTGGCCCTGTGCCTGACGAACCTGCGCGAATCGGGTGCGCCTATCAAGCACATCGAGAACCAGTCTTCCGGCGTCATCCCGGTGATGAAGCTGCTGGAAGACAGCTTCTCCTATGCCAACCAGCTGGGTGCCCGTCAGGGTGCGGGCGCGGTGTATCTCAACGCCCACCACCCGGACATCATGCGCTTCCTCGACACCAAGCGCGAGAATGCGGACGAGAAGATCCGCATCAAGACCCTGTCGCTGGGTGTCGTCGTGCCGGACATCACCTTCGAGCTCGCCCGCAACAACGAGGACATGTACCTGTTCTCGCCCTATGACGTGGAGCGGGTCTACGGTGTGCCCTTCTCCGAGATTTCGGTGACGGAGAAGTACCGCGAGATGGTCGAGGACGCGCGCATCCGCAAGTCCAAGATCAAGGCCCGCGAGTTCTTCCAGATCATCGCCGAGATCCAGTTCGAGAGCGGCTATCCCTACCTCATGTTCGAGGACACGGTGAACCGGGCCAACCCGATTGCCGGCCGCATTTCCATGAGCAACCTGTGCTCGGAAATCCTGCAGGTGAGCGAGGCCAGCCTCTATGAGGAGGACCTGTCCTATTCGCACCTCGGCAAGGACATTTCCTGCAATCTCGGCTCGCTGAACATCGCCAAGACGATGGATTCGGATGATTTCGGCCGCACGGTCGAAACCTCCATCCGCGCCCTGACGGCGGTCGCCGAGATGAGCAACATCACCTCCGTGCCCTCCATCGCCCGTGGCAACGCGGAGAGCCATGCCATCGGCCTTGGCCAGATGAATCTGCACGGCTACCTCGCCCGCGAGCGCATCTTCTACGGCTCGGAAGAAGGCATCGACTTCACCAACATCTACTTCTACGCCGTGACCTATCATGCGGTCCGCGCGTCGAACCGTCTGGCTGTCGAAAAGGGCCGCAGCTTCAAGGGCTTCGAGAAGTCCAAGTATGCTTCGGGCGAATATTTCGACAAGTACACGGATCAGGTCTGGGCACCGAAGACCGAGCGCGTGGCGCAGCTTTTCGCTGATGCCGGGATCCATATCCCGACGCAGGACGACTGGCGCGCCCTCAAGGCCGAGGTGATGGCAGGCGGGCTCTATAACCAGAACCTGCAGGCCGTGCCGCCCACCGGCTCGATCTCCTACATCAACCACTCGACCTCCTCGATCCACCCGATCGTGTCGAAGATCGAGATCCGCAAGGAAGGCAAGATCGGCCGCGTCTATTATCCGGCGCCCTACATGTCGAACGAGAACCTCGACTATTATCAGGATGCCTACGAGATCGGGCCGGAGAAGATCATCGACACCTATGCCGCAGCCACCCAGCACGTGGATCAGGGCCTGTCGCTGACGCTGTTCTTCCGCGACACGGCCACGACCCGCGACATCAACCGGGCGCAGATCTACGCCTGGAAGCAGGGCATCAAGACCATCTATTACATCCGCCTGCGCCAGATGGCTCTGGACGGCACGCAGGTTCAGGGCTGCGTGTCCTGCACTCTCTAATACCAAGGCTCTGAGATGCTGACGCATCACGCCTTGAAAATGCTCAAGCGCCGCAAGGGCTTAGCCAATGCTCGATAAGTCAAGCTCATCGAGCATTGGTATAAGCTGTCTGGCCCGTGGAGAAAGCATCATGAACATGCACATCAAGCCCGCCTCCCGCGTGCGCGCCATCAACTGGAACCGCATCGAGGACGACAAGGATCTGGAAGTCTGGAACCGCCTGACCGGCAATTTCTGGCTGCCCGAGAAAGTTCCGCTGTCCAACGACATTCAGTCCTGGGCCACCCTGCGCCCGGAAGAGCAGCGCCTGACCATCCGCGTCTTCACCGGCCTCACCCTGCTGGACACGATCCAGAACGGTGTTGGCGCGGTGACGCTGATGGAAGATGCCGTGACCCAGCATGAAGAGGCGGTTCTGTCGAACATCTCCTTCATGGAAGCGGTGCATGCGCGCTCCTATTCCTCCATCTTCTCGACGCTCTGCCTGACGCCGGATGTGGACGAGGCCTACCGCTGGTCGGAGGAGAACGAGTTCCTGCAGAAGAAGTCCGCGCTGATCATGGAGCAGTACGGGAGCGGCGACCCGCTGAAGAAAAAGGTGGCTTCCGTCTTCCTCGAAAGCTTCCTGTTCTACTCCGGCTTCTATCTGCCGATGTACTGGTCGAGCCGCGCCAGGCTGACCAACACGGCGGACCTTATCCGCCTGATTATCCGCGACGAGGCGGTGCATGGCTATTACATCGGCTACAAGTTCCAGCGCGCGCTGGACCGGGAGCCGGAAGCCCGCCGCCAGGAGATCAAGGATTTCGCCTTCGACCTGCTGCTGGAGCTTTACGACAACGAGACCCGCTACACCGAAGACCTTTACGACGGTGCGGGCCTGACCGAGGACGTGAAGAAGTTCCTGCATTACAACGCCAACAAGGCGCTGATGAATCTCGGCTATGAAGCCCTGTTCCCGGCGGAGGCCTGCAAGGTGAACCCGGCAATTCTCTCGGCTCTTTCGCCGAATGCCGACGAGAATCACGACTTCTTCTCCGGCTCCGGCTCGTCCTATGTCATCGGCAAGGCCGTGGCGACGGAAGACGAAGACTGGGATTTCTGAGAGCCGGCCAGAAGCTTGGATGATTTCAGGGCCTTACGCTTGCGCGTGAGGCCCTGTTCTTTTTTTCACGCGGCGGCTTGCTGCGTCACAAGCCTTCCCGGCCCCTGAAGCGGCGCTGATAGGCTGGATCGTAGAGCGCGCTTTCGCGGAACTCCTTGGCGCCAAGCCCGTGGCCCACAAAGATCAGCGCCGTGCGCTCGATGGGGTTCTCCGCCACCTTGGCACAGATATCCGCCAGCGTGCCGGAGACGATCCGCTCGTCCGGCCAGGACGCCTTGACGACGATGGCAACCGGGCAATCCGCGCCGTAAAGCGGGGTCAGCTCCGCCACCACCCTGTCAAGCGCATGGATGGCGAGGTGGATCGCCAGTGTCGCGCCGGTGGCACCGAACCGCTCAAGCGTTTCCCCCTCCGGCATGGGCGATGCCCGGCCTGACACGCGGGTCAGCACAAGGCTCTGGGCCTCGGCGGGGATCGTCAACTCGCGCCCGAGCGCCGAGGCGGCCGCCGCAAAGGCAGGGACGCCCGGTGTCATCGTATAGCCGATGCCCAGCCGGTCCAGCCGCCGGATCTGCTCGGCCACCGCGCTCCAGACCGACAGGTCGCCTGAGTGCAGGCGGGCAACATCCTGCCCGTTTTCGGAAGCACGCAGGAACTCGGCCTCGATCTCGTCCAGCGACAGCGGCGCCGTGTCGATGATCCGCGCGCCCTCCGGACAGAAAGCCAGCAGCTCTTCCGATACGAGAGATCCGGCATAAAGGCAGACCGGACAGCTTTCGATCAGGCTGCGGCCCCGAACGGTGATCAGATCAGCCGCGCCCGGGCCTGCGCCGATAAAATGGACCTTCATCATTCTTCCTCTTTGATTGGGTCTGCAGCCGCACCCGGCTTCGTCCAGCTCCATTGGGTGACGGGCATGGCCGGCCGCCAGCCGTGCATCGAGCCGATGGGTGAGGCGCGGGTGATTTCAATGCGCGTCAGCGAGCCGCCGTTGCGGGCATGCAGGGCAAGAAGCACGGCTTCCATTTCTGTCGTCACCGCATTGGCCACAAGGCGGCCGCCCGGCTTCAGCCGTTCGATGACCGTTTCCATGACGCCGGGGTTCGTGCCGCCACCGCCAACGAACACGGCATCGGGCGCAGGCAGATCCGTCAGCGCTGCAGGCGCTTCGCCCTCAATGACCTGCAGGCCGGGCACGCCGAAGCTTGCGGCATTGCGGCGGATGCGGGAGGCGCGTTCGCCATCGCTTTCGATGGCGATCGACTTGAGCGAAACATCTGCCAGCATCCATTCGATGCTGACCGAGCCGGAACCGCCGCCAACATCCCACAGGAGTTCCCCGCGCCTCGGGGCAAGGGCGGACAGGGTCAGTGCCCTGACCTCGCGCTTGGTGATCTGGCCATCATGCTCGAACAGGCTGTCATCGAGCCCCGGCGCATAGGGCAGCACCCGCGCACCAGAACCTGCCAGTACTTCGATGGCGCAGACATTCAGCGCATGGAAGTCCTGAGGGGCAAAAGCCCCGGCGGTCTGGCAGCTGATGCACTCCCTGTCCCCGCCGAGCGCCTCCAGCACATGAACCTGCGAGGCGCCGAAGCCATCCGCGGTCAGAAGGCTTGCGATGACGGCAGGTCCGTGCTCATCCGAGGTCAGCGCAAGTATGCGGGCGCCGGGATGGAGATGCGGGCGGATCAGCTCCACGGGGCGGCCATGCACGGACACACAGACCGTCTCCGCCAGAGCCCAGCCAAGGCGTGAGGCGGCAAGGCTGAAGGACGACGGGTGCGGAATGACCTGCATCTCGCTCACCGGTATCCGACGGGCAAGCGTCGCCCCTGCGCCATAAAGAAACGGATCACCTGAAGCCAGCACAACAACCGCCCGCCCGCGTTCGGCGGCAACGGCCCCGACCGAGCGCTCGAACGGGCTGAGCCAGGGGCGGGCTTCGCCGGTGATCGCAGCCCCGGCAAGATCGAGATGCCGGACACCGCCGAAGACCACCTCCGCCGCTGCAAGCGCTGCCTTGGCAGCCTCGCCAATGCCCGCTAAACCATCCTCACCGATGCCGATGATGGTCAGCCAGGGATGCTGGGGAGACGGCGGGAGATCACGCTTGGGCACGAGACATATCCTCATTCTGGCCGGTACGGCAGACGCGCGGGCACTGGCGGAACGGCTCGTTCAGCGTGAGGACCTGACGGTCACCCTGTCGCTTGCGGGCCGCACGCTGGATCCTGCCGCCCTGCCCGCGCCGGTGCGCTCCGGCGGGTTTGGCGGCGCGGAGGGGCTTGCCGCCTATCTGCGGCAGGAGAATATCCGCCTGCTCATCGATGCCACCCATCCTTTTGCCCGGCGCATGACGGCCAATGCGGTGGAAGCAAGCCGGCAGACCGGAATACCGCTGCTGAAGCTGGAGCGGCCCGCCTGGACGGCGCAGCCGGGGGACGACTGGACCCCGTTCCGCACGATCCGGGAGGCGGTGGAAGCCCTCGGCGCCGCGCCACGCCGCGTCTTTCTCGCAACAGGACGGCAGGGGGCTTCGGCCATCGAGGCCGCGCCGCAGCACCACTACCTGATCCGCAGCGTCGATCCCGTCGATCCGGCGCCTGCCGTGCCCTATGCCCGGAACATTCTGGCGCGCGGTCCCTTCACGGTGGAGGCGGAGCTGGATCTTCTGACCGGCCAGGGCATCGACGTCATCATCTGCAAGAACAGCGGCGGCGAGGCGACCTATGCCAAACTGGAGGCCGCCCGCCACCTCGGCCTTCCGGTGATGATGATCGAACGCAGTGCTCATGAGGCGCCCCTCAGTGCCGGCAGTGCCGATGAAGCCATGACCCTGATCAGTCACTGGCTTGAAGATGCTGCAAAGCGCGGCGTGTAGACGAGATCCGGCAGGCCCTCACGCGGCACGCGCCGTGTCTCCGCCGAGCCGATGATGACGCAGGTGGCCATATCCGCCATTCCGGCATGGGCTGCGGAAAGCGGCGCCACCACGATCCGTTCATCCGGACGCCCCGCAGCCCGGCCGAAGATGACCAGCGTCTCCGGCTTCAGAACTTCCCGCAGCAGCTCGAAGGCCCGGTCCAACTGCCAGGGCCGGGCCTTGCTGACCGGATTGTAGAACGCCATGACAAACCCGGCTTCTGCGGCAAGGCGCAGCCGCTTTTCGATCAGCGGCCAAGGCTTCAGATTGTCGGACAGGGAAATGGCACAGAAATCATGGCCAAGCGGCGCGCCAATCCGGGCAGCAACGGCCAGCATGGCGGTGATGCCTGGAACAATGACGAGATCGACCTGCTTCCAGCCGTCCGGCCCATGCTCGATGGCCTCGCACACGGCTGCCGCCATGGCAAAGACGCCCGGATCACCGCCGGAGACCATGCAGACCCGCTCGCCCCTCGCGGCTCTCTCCAGCGCATCGCGGGCACGGGCCAGCTCTTCCCGGTTGTCCGAGGCGATCCGCATCTGATCCGGGCGCAGGGTGAGCCGCTCCAGATAGGGCAGATAGCCGAGGAAGGCGGTTGAATCATCCACGGCAGCCTGGGCTTCCGGCGTCATCTGCAAGGGATTGCCCGGCCCGGTGCCGATCACATAGAGGCGCCCGCTCATCGCAGCCCGCTCCAGCCCGGCACGAGCACCAGCGAGAAATAGGGCGCCGCGTCATCCGGCTTGGCAGCCAGACGCACCACCTTTTCCGCCGCCATGGTGCCGCGCTCCACGTAGATCGCGTCCTCCAGACGGCCACAGGCGGCCAGCGCCCGCCGGACTTTCGGCAGGTTGCGGCCGATCTTCATGATCACCGCCGCCTCCGTATCGGCAAGCCGGCGCTGCAGCTCGGCTTCGGCCATGGTGCCCGGCAGCACGGACAGAACGTCATCCCCTTGCGCAATAGGCACGCCGGTGCGCGACCAGCAGCCGGACATTGCCGTGATGCCGGGAATGACTTCGACGTCAAACCGGTCCGCCAGCCGCACATGCATGTGCATGTAGGAGCCGTAGAACATCGGATCGCCTTCGGACAGGACCGCGACCGTGCGCCCGGCATTCAGATGCGCCGCAATCGCCTCGGCCGACTCCTCGTAGAAGGCTTCAAGGCAGGAGGTATAGGCCGCCTCATGCTTGTCGATCTCAGTGGTGACCGGATAGTAGAGCGGCAGCTCTTCCACGCCCGGCCGGATCATGCTGTCCGCGATGCGGCGGCCATTGCCGGTGCGTCCGGCCTTGGCGAACCAGGCGATCACATCCGCCTCACCCAATATGCGCACGGCCTTGACGGTCATCAGTTCCGGATCACCCGGCCCCGTTCCCACCCCGTAAAGGCGGCCGGGGGCAGCGTTCTGCGCACTCATAGGCCGGGCCTCGCCAGAGCGTTGACTGCGGCAGCCGTCATTGCGCTGCCGCCCAGCCGTCCGTGCACCGTGGCAAAGGGCACGCCCCAGGGGTTATCCGCCAGCGCTTCCTTGGACTCCGCCGCGCCGACAAATCCCACCGGCATGCCGATGATGGCTGCGGGCTTCGGCGCGCCATCGCGCAGCAGCTCCAGCAAGTAGAACAGCGCCGTCGGGGCATTGCCAATGGCCACGACAGAGCCAGCCATCCGGTCCAGCCAGAGCCGCATGGCCGCCGCCGAGCGGGTGTTGCCGATCTCAGCCGCCATCTCCGGCGTGCGGGAATCGCGCAAGGTGCAGATGACCTCATTGTTGGCCGGCAGGCGCGCCGCGGTGACCCCACGCGCGACCATTTCCGCATCACAGAACACCGGCGCGCCCGAAAGCAGCGCCTGACGCGCCGCAGACACGAAATCCGGTGAGAAGCTGAAATGCGCGGCGGCCTCGACCAGGCCGCAGGCATGAATCATCCGGACGGCAACATCCGCTTCCGCCACGGAGAACCGCGACAGGTCCGCCTCCGCGCGGATGATGGCGAAGGACTGCTCGTAGATGGCTGTCCCGTCCTTGATATAGTCGTAATGCATCATGCCCTTTCTGCCCCGGCCATGGCGAGGATGGCGGCTCCGCTTGCGCCGAGCACGTGCTGCGCTGTTTGCCCCGGTTGGCGGTTCAGTTCAATCCCGCGCTGCAGGCGGGGCAGAACTGTTTCCAGCCTCTGCGGAGAAAGCTGCAGGTCCGGCCGGCTGTCCGCCCGTCCGCCCAGCACGATGGCTGCCCCCTGCTCCGTGCCGGTGACCGTCAGCGCCGCCGCCTGCGGATGGGCACAGCCCTTGGAACAGCCGGAAACATGAACGCGGCAGGAGCCATCGAGCACACCCGGTTCTGCGGCCGAAGCGGCGCTGATGAGACATTCTGCCAGCTGGCGGGTGTTGATCCTTGCCGCCGCACAAAAGCCGGTGCCGGGACAGGCGGAAATGAAATGCACCGGATCAGACGGCGATGTGATGAGCCCTTGCGCCGCGGCAAGGGTTGCGGCGGCTTCCACCGTCTCTTCCGTCAGCCCCAGCACCAGCAGCGCGTGATCCGGCGCAAGCCGGATTTCCGTGGCGCCGAGGCGCTGAAGCCCAGCCATCAGTGCTTCCAGCTCATCCGCGTGGATGCGGCCATAGGCGAGCCGGAGCGCCAGCACGAGGAGAGCACCGCTGCGGATCACACCCGCTGGCCTGACCGGCGCGGGGAAGCCGGCCTCAGGATCTGCGCCGTCCTCTCTCCCCTCGATATCAGGGGCAATATCCCGCCCGCGTGCGTGGCTGGCGCGCTGCGACAGGGCGCGCAGCAGCTCCATCACCCGGGCCACTGCAGCTTCCTCCGGCAGAAGGGCAACGGGCTTTGCCGATCCGGCATCGCCCGCCAGTGCCACGCGCCAAAGCACGCCGCCCTCTGCCTTCACCGCATCGAGCCGGATGTCCGCGCTGGCCGTGGACAGGTTGAAACAGCCGCCGCCGTTGACCGTGATTGCCAATTTCGGCGCAAGGGCGAGCGGCGGAACATGGCTGGCAATGCCCTGCCGGATCGCTTCGGCAAGCTCTGTGGCATCCGCCGTTTCAGACGGATCGAGCCCGGACAGGGGCGGAACCTCGATGGCCGTGCCCGTGCGCGTCTCGATGCCGGCGGCCTGCAACCCTTCGGCCAGCGGAGCGGCGCTCTCCGGCGTCAGGCCGCGAATCTGCAGATTGCCGCGCGCGGTCACCTCCAGTAGACCGTTGCCGGTGCGGCGGGCAAGCCCTGCCATCGTCATCCATCCGGCCGGGCTGAGGCCGGGCGCCTGCGGACGCAGCCGCACGAGAAGGCCATCGCCCGTGGCCATGGGCGCGGCCAGCGACGGGCACGCCCCCCGCCTGACCGGAACACGTGGAGCCTCCCCAACGGCCAGAGCCGGTGTCTTCAGCGCGCTCATGCCGCATCCTCCCGGTTCAGGGGGACGGTTTCATCCTGCGCCGTCAGACTGGATGCCGGGCGGCGGATGAGATAGGTGTCCATGATCCAGCCATGCTTTGCCCTTGCGGCCTGCCGCAGGCGGGAAATCTCCGCCGCCACGTCTCCCAGCCGGCCCGAGACGAGAATTTCCATCTCCGTGCCCAGATAGGCGCCCCAGAAGATCTGCGCGTCCGGCTCACCGGCGCCCTCATAGGCCTGAACCCCGTCGAGCATCACCGCCACATCCTCGGACCCTGCGGACCAGCCCTGCGCCAGCCGGCGGCCGGTGGTGATCTCCACCGGCTGGCCGATGCGGTTGAGCGGAATCCTGTGCCTTGCGCACAGCACCTGCAGGCTGCTGATGCCGGGAATGACGTCATAGTCGAAGGCGATCCGCCCGCGGTCGCGCAGGTGCTCCATGATGCGGATGGTGCTGTCATAGAGCATGGGATCGCCCCAGACGAGCACGCCTGCGGTCCCCTCCGGGCCAATCTCTTCCGCCAGAAGCTGCTCGTAGATTCCGGCAATCGCCAGATGCCAGTCGTCCACGGCCGCCGGGTAGTTGCTGTCCTTGCGGCGGACGGGCATGTCGAAATGCACGAGTTTCGGGTCATTGCGGGTGATGTAGCGGCCGCAGATCTGTTCGCGCAGCCGCACGAGGAAGTCCTTTTCCCCGCCTTTCCTTGGCAGAAAAAGCGCGTCGCAGCTGTTCAGCGCATTGACCGCTTCCATGGTCAAATGCTCGGGATTGCCTGCGCCAATCCCGATGACCCGAACCCGTCTCGTCATCATTCCCCCGTGCGCCCAGCGCTCCCGGTCCGCGTCCCTGCATGGGTCCCGCGGGAAGTCATTGCGGCGCAGGAACTGGCCTTGCACCCTGAGCCGCGACATTAACCTGCCAGAGTCCCGAAGGCCAGCCGCAAGGCCTGCGGCAGTTTCCTCCTTTTGGCCAGCAGGCTGCTGCAAAACAAAAAACCCCGGCCACAGTCTCCTGCAGCCGGGGCGCGAAGCATGCCTTTCAGGCTGCGGGGTCAGGCGTCCGCCTTGATCATGTCGGCCGCCTTTTCGGCGATCATGATGACCGGCGCATTGGTGTTGCCGGTGGGCACGTCGGGCATGATCGAAGCATCGGCGATGCGAAGGCCGTCAATCCCGCGCACGCGCAGCTGCGCATCCACGACCGACAGCTCATCGTCGCCCATCTTGCAGGTGCCGCACTGGTGGTGATAGGTCACCAGCGCCGAGCGGGCATAGTCTGCCAGCGCCTCATCCGACTGCGCCTCCGGCCCCGGATAGATTTCCCGCTTCACCCACGCCTTCATCGAGGGCTGTTCCGCCACCTCGCGCAGCAGGCGGATGCAATGGACAAGCGCGTCCACATCTTCCTGAGCGGAGAGAAGCTGCGGGTCGAGCAGCAGTTCTGCATCCGGATCGGCCGAGGAAAGCCGCAGCGTGCCGCGCGAAACCGGCCGCACGCCACCGGCGTTGAAGGTGAAGCCGTTGCTGACCGAGGCATCCTGCCCTTCCACATAGGTGGGCACGTGGAAGCCGAGCGGCTGCAGGTCCGGCTCAGGCAGATCCGGCCTCGTCTTGGTAAAGAGCTGCACATGCAGCACGGTCATCCCCGGATCCTGCGGCGGCGGCACGGGTTGGGACGCTTCCCAGATGACCGGCAGCAGAGTGTGGTCATGCAGGTTTTCGCCAACACCCGGCAGGTCCAGCTTTACCTCGATGCCCATCTCTTCCAGATGCGCCTTCGGGCCGATGCCGGACAGCATCAGCATGCGCGGGCTTTCGATGGCACCGCCCGTCAGCACCACCTCCTTTGCCGCCTTGACCGTATGGATCTGGCTGTCCTGCATGTAGGTGACGCCGGTGGCGCGGCCATTCTCGATCTCCACCTTCAGCACGCGGGCATTGGTGATGAGCGTCAGGTTGGGCCGCTCCAGCGCCGGGCGCAGGAAGGCAACGGCGGTGGACTGGCGCTTGCCGTCCTTGATGTTGAGGTGGCAATAGCCCGCCCCCATCTGGCTTTCGCCGTTGCAATCGGGATTGTCCGCATGCCCGGCCTCGATGGCCGCATCGCGCATGGCCTTGCAGACCGGGTGCGGGGTGATCTTCGAGCGCACATGCAGCGGCCCGCCCTTGGCGTGATAGGCCGAGGCCTCGCCATCGTAATCCTCGGATTTGAGGAAATAGGGCAGCACGTCCTTCCAGGCCCAGCCCTCATTGCCGAAGGAGGCCCAGCGGTCATAGTCGGTGGGCGCACCGCGCACATAGATCATGCCGTTGAGCGAGGACGATCCGCCCAGCGTCTTGCCGCGCGGCCAGTCGATCCGCCGTCCGTTCGCATGTTTCTGCGGCACGGTGCGGTAGGCCCAGTCATATTCCGAACGCCACAGCTCGATCAGCCGGACAGGGGTGGAGATGGCTTCACTGTTGTCGGGGCCTCCCGCCTCGATCAGCAGCACCTTCGCCCCCGATTCGCTGAGCCTTGCCGCCAGCACGCAGCCCGCGCTGCCTGCCCCGCAGATGATGTAGTCAAAGCTGCCGTCCAGCGCTTCGGCCGTGTTGATGGATGCGCCCGGCAGGCCGTTGGCCAGCACCAGCACACCGCTGGCGACGGCAACCTTGCCGATAAAGCTGCGCCGGGTGAGCCCGTTGTTCATCTCTTTGGTCATGCCTGCCCCCCTCAGAGAATCATCACCTGAATGTCCGTGTATTCGAGCAGCCCCTCCTGGCCGAACTCGACACCAAGGCCCGACATCTTCGTGCCGCCGAAGGGGGCGTTGGGCTGGATCATGCCGTGCTTGTTGATCCAGACGGTGCCGCATTCGAGCCGCGAGGCAACCGCCCGCACCTTCTCCGGATCGGATGACCAGACCGAGCCGCCAAGGCCGGACGGGCTGTCATTGGCGGCGCGGATCGCCTCCTCCAGATCGGTGTAGCGGATGACCGGCAGCGCCGGGCCGAACTGCTCCTGATCAACCAACGGATCCCCGTTCGACAGGCCGGTGATCACCGTCGGCGGGAAGAACAGGCCTTCGCCCGGAGCCCCGCCGGTGACGACAGTGCCCTTGGCCTTGGCGCTTTCCACCAGCGCTGCCACCTTGTCGAACTGCATCTTGTTGGCCACCGGCCCCATCACCGAGGTTTCCTCCAGGCCATTGCCGACCGGGATGTTGCGGATATAGGCGGCCAGCGCCTCGACCACCGCATCATGGATGCTGTCGTGCACATAGAGCCGCTTCAGCGCGGCGCAGGTCTGGCCCATGTTGATGAAGGCGCCCCAGAACAGGCCTTCGGCAATGGCCTGCGGATCGGCATCGGGCAGCACGATGCCCGCGTCATTGCCGCCCAGCTCCAGCGTCAGGCGCTTCATCGTGTCGGCGGCGGAGCGCATCACCTTCTGGCCGGTGGCCGTCGAACCGGTGAAGACCACCTTGCGGATGTCCGGATGGGCGGAAATGAGCCCGCCGAGGCTGGTGCCCTTGTCATCGCCGGTCACCACGTTGACGACACCGGCGGGGAGGACCTCGTTCATCAGTTCCACCATGCGCAGGGTGGAGAGCGGTGTGTAGGGCGAGGGCTTGCATACGACCGTGCAGCCGCTGCGGATGGCCGGAAGAATGTGCCAGACGGCAATGATCATCGGCCAGTTCCACGGCGTGATGGAACCGACGACGCCAACCGGCTTGCGGTGCATCTCGACGCGCCCGGCCTCGCCGTCCTGCAGCACCTCCACCGGCAAGGTCAGACCGGCCGTGTAGCGGCACCAGCCCGCAGCACCCTGCACCTCGAAACGGGAGCCAACGCCGTTGAGCGGCTTGCCCTGCTCGCGGGTAATGAGGCGCGAGAGTTCATCCGCATGGGCTTCCAACTTGTCTGCAATCGCATGGCAGGCAGCCACACGGTCCGCATCCGGGCGCGAGGACCAGCCCGGAAAGGCCGCAGCGGCTGCGGCAACGGCGGCATTCAGCTCCGCCTCGCCCGCATTGGGGGCAAAGCCGACGACAGCACCGGTGGCAGGATCATCAACCGCGAAGACAGTATCCAGATTGACCTTCTGGCCATTGATGATGAGCGGATAGACGGGCGCGGATGCAGCGGCATCCGAAGCATGCAAGGTCATGTCAGTTCCCTCCTTCAGGATTATTATGAAGGAAGGTTAGGCGCGCCCGCCGGGTGCGGTCTTGGGCGCATGCGACAGATGCCTTGGTGTGAAGCGTCACAACAGACACAGCGGCCGCCCGTTTTCAGTGATGGCTGGCGGCCCCCGGTGCATGGCCGAAACGGCGGCGGTAGGCGCGGTAGAAATGCGACAGATCGCCAAAGCCCTGCTCATAGGCAATATCGGCCACCGTGCGCTGCGGCTCGGCCATGAGGCGCCGCCGCGCTGCATCGAGCCGGATGGCGAGGATCTGTTCGCGCGGGCTGTCCCCGTGGCGGGCAAAGGCCCGCTGAAGCTGCCGGGGCGCAACCCCCAGAAGCGCGCAGAGGGTGCCGGCGCTGAAATCAGGATCACGGAAATTCTGCCGGATCAGCCGCAGCGCCTCGCCGAAAAGCCCCTCTCCCTGCACACCATGGTCCGCAGAGCCACGGGCAAGATCATGCATGTAGCTGCCGAAGAGCGCGAACAAGGCCTCCTGCAGCGGCGTTGCCGCCTCTTCCCGGCTTTCGCAGAGCCGGTTCAGCACCGCCTGCATGGCAATGGCGATGCTGTCCTCCCGGCGGATCGCAATTCCCCCGCCCGGCAGGCCCGGAATGCGGCGGATCAGATCCTCCCGCGGCAGATGCACGGAGAGCTGTTCGCTGAAACCCTGCTCGAAATTGAAGTGGCTTGGCCTTGCCGCATCCATCAGGAACATGTCGCCGGGGCGCATGACCACATCCCCCTCCAGCTGGCGCATGCGGGCCGAACCCCGGTTCTGGATGGTCAGGACAAAATGATCGAGATGATCCGTGCGGAAGGCCTGCCCGCTGCGCAGCACGCTGGCGCCCGCCACCGCCACATAGGCCAGTTCCAGCCCGTTCGACTGGCGCAAGGCCGTGCTGGCCTGAAAGGCCGGGCTGGCGGAAGCCGTTCCGCCCTCTGCTGCGCGCACGTCAAAGCAGCCGCAGACCTTCGCGATCCCCTCCCGGAAGGCCCCGATGCCGGAAAAATCGTGTGCTGCGAAATGCTCCCTCATGGCGTGCCACGCCCCATCCGCATGTGAAGGTGGCTCCGGTCATTCCGGTCTGTGCCTTGCGCTTGCGGACGGCTTGCCGCCTCTACGCATTATTCCTGAGCCACCTTCATTGAGCCCTTGCGCAACCGCGCTGTCAAGCCGCTCCTGCGCAGAGCCCAGCCTTCCAGCTCTGCGCCGCGTCCCTGCGGGGGCGCCTCACGCGGCTTTTTTCAGGAGGTCGGCGGCGCTGGTCCAGGGCTGCGGGGCGCCGAAATGAAAGCCCTGCGCGGTGAAGACGCCAAGCTCGGCGAGGCAAACGGCGGTGTCCTCATTCTCCACCGCTTCGGCGATGACCCTTGCCCCCAGCGAGGCGGCCACCAGCACGATGCCCTTGACCTGGACCCGCTGCACCCGGTCGCTCAGCAGGCTCGCCGTCATGCTGCCGTCGATCTTCAGCCACTTGAGGCCAAGGCCCTTCAGATGCGTGGTTCTCGGCCAGTTGCCGGCGAAATCGTCCAGAATGAGCGTTGCGCCATGGGCCTTGAGGATGGCGGCAAGCCGCGTCATGCCTGCGGTTTCGCGCGCGACCGCCAGCTCGGACACCTCAAAGGCCAGCCGTGTGGCGATGCCCCGGTTTCCAGCAAGAGCGCCATCCAGGAACTCCAGAAATCCGCCGTCGCCCAGCGACTGCTCCGACAGGTTGAGGGAGAATTGCCCGGCTGCGGCCCGGCCGCCCCGGCGCAGCCGCGCCAGCGCCAGTTCGACCACCCGCCGGTCGACCTGCGGCAGCAGGCCATGCCGTGCGGCGGCCGACAGCACGCCCTGCGGCTCCAGAAGGCCCAGTTCCTCGTCGTCCACCCGCAGCAGCAATTCGGTCATCACCGTGCGGCCCGTGGCCGTGCAGCACACCGGCTGGGAAAAGAGCTGCAGGCGGTCAGCGGCCAGCGCCTGCTCGATCCGCTCCAGATTGGAGCGCGAGGCCTTGTAGGAGGCCAGAAGATGCTCATCAAAGCGGAACTGCAGCACCTTGCCCCCGCCCAGCGCCTTACTGGAAATGCAGGCCTGATCGGCCCAGCGCAGCACATCCGCTGCCGAAGCATTGAGCGTACGGGCAAACTGCCGGTCCAGAACGGCAAAGCCGATGCTGCCGCCGGTGCGGTAAACCGCGCCGTCCCACGGGAAGTTGAGCTGGGCCAGAGAGGCCGCGATGGTGCCGGCAAAGCCATGGGCGCCATCCTCATCGGCGCTGAAGCGGATGATGGCAAACTCGTCACCGCCAAGCCGCGCCACAAGCGCCGTTTCCCCCGCGATCTGGCGGAGCTGGGCGGCGATACGCTCCAGCATGGCATCGCCTGCCATATGCCCGGCCCGGTCATTGATGATCTTGAACTGGTCAAGATCCACCACCAGCACCGTAATGCCGGCAGAGGCGCCCGCCCGCACCCGGGTCAGTTCCGTCTCAAGCGCCTGCTGGAAGGCACGCCGGTTGGCCAGGCCCGTCAACGGGTCCTCCATGGCAAGGCGCTCCAGCTCCCGCGTGCGCGCTTCCGGCTCGCGGCCTGCACCGGCTCCCAAGGCAGTGCCCAGCACCAGCATGACCCCGTCGGCGCGGCCAACCCAGTCACGGCTGGGCGCAAAGGTCAGCACCACATCCTTGAGCATTTCCGCGCTGCCCGGTGCACCGGCCTTGCGCTGGCACAGCTGCGCCAGCGCACCCGTCATCTGACCGGACGGCAGAGTGACATGGGTGCATTCGCCCTCCAGCGCCGCATCAAAAGCCGGCTCCAGCGCCCGGCGGAAAAGCTCGTGGCCGGCAAGCTCTGCCAGATGCATGCCGGTAAGGGCGCTCTCATCCATATCCTGGAGCGTGGCCAGCTGCGGATCATGGTCATCGACCGGGAGCACATCGGCCACCCGGCCATTGCGCCCCAGCATCAGCACCCGCCCGGCCAGCAGATGCGCCGCCTGCTGGGCAATGCGCATGCGCCGCTCGGCAGGACCAACAAATGCAAGCTCGCGCAACTCCAGAAACAGCAGCTGCGTCTGGCGCGGCGCAGCGGCGGTGCGCAAGGGAGTGCAGGTCAGCCGCATCGGCGCCCCGCGCCCCTCGTCAAAGGCAAACATGCCCTCGGCCATGGCCGGCTTGCCGCGCGCCGCCATCTCGATCAGCGGCCTCAGGCGGCGCAGGGCCGGCTCGTTGATCACAGCTTCAAGGGGACGCCCGGTCAGAAGCGCGCTGCTGCAGGCCAGCTCTTCCAGCAAGGCCTGATTGGCCAGCAGAAACCTTCCCCGCGCCGTGAGCAGGGCAGCCGGATGGCGCACGCTGTGCAGCAATGTTCCCGCCGCGCAGGCGAGATCAAGTTCCGTCAGCGGCCTGACATCTACATGGGTCTGCGGAGAAATCGAGGTCTCTTCAGTCAAACCGTGTCCCTCAGCAAAAGGACCAGGCTTCCTGATCCTCTCTCCCCCCAAATCGATCTCCAGAAGTGGACCACCACCGCGCTGCGGGCAACCGGGACGCGGACAGTTTTCCCAATGGCGTTCCCCGTGACCTTAACAAACTGTTAACGCGCTGGCGAGGGTTTCCGCCGCACCCGGCCACGATGCGCTCAGACGCAGCGTCACAATATGGCCCGATTGTATAGGCATCAGGCCGCCATCGACTTCCGGAGTCATCGAAGGTTTGGCTCCAGATGAACTGCTGACTATCCTGTGAGGGCTGGCTGTAGCTGCGTGCCCCTCCTGGCGGATTTACCATTCCGTTTCAGCCCTGTGCTGGACGCCGCCGCAGGAAGATCACCGGGGGATGAGACAATAGAGTCCGAATATGAAATGAAGACCAGCGCCTCGCGCGCGGTATACGCCAGGTCTTTGGCAGCACTGGCTTTTTCCATGGCAGCGGCCGCCTCTGCGACAGCTTCTGCCGCCACATCCGGCCAGTGCGGCATGGCATCCTGGTATGCAATGACCAGCAAGACCGCCAGTGGCGAGCGCGCCAATCCCAACATGCTGACAGCCGCCCACCGGTCCCTGCCCTTCGGCACCGTGGTCACGGTCATCAACCTGGACAACGGCAGGCAGGTGAAGGTCCGCATCAACGATCGCGGTCCCTTCATCCGGTCCCGCGTCATTGACGTGACCCGGCAGGCTGCGAACGAGCTGGGCTTCACCGGCAAGGGGACCGCCCGGGTCAAGGTCGTTGGCCCGCATGGTGAGCTTAAGGCCGGCAAGCACTGTTAATAATGCGGGTGCACAGGCGCCATTTTATCTTCCGCCGCAAGAGCGAAGCATTATTTATGAAGATCTCTGACATTAAGTAATGACAGCATCAGAGGCGAACGTTACATTTCGCCGTCGTGGTCGATGGGGCCATGTGCACAAAACTTGAGCCGCGCACCTTCGTCCGAAGGGCGCGGCTTTTTTCATCTGCTTCAGACTGCCCAGGAATTATGCAAAAGCTTCAATGCGCCTGGCTCAAGAGGGTCTGCTCAAGCCCCTGCGGCGCCCGAGCAATTCCCAGGCGTGAGGCGCCAGCCTCCCGCATGCCCCGGTGTTAAAGCGCCTTGAGGAAAGCGTCAGCCTGCCGGTGCAGGTCCCGTTTGGCCTCTTCCGGCATCTTGCCGTATGTGCTGAAAACCTGTGCCAGACGCGGATTGCCGCGCAGCTTTTCGCCGTTGCGCACCAGAAAGTCCCAATAGAGGGCATTCAGCGGGCAGGCATCGCGCCCCGTTCTCTGTTTCACGTCATACCGGCAGCTGCCGCAATAATCCGACATGCGGTTGATGTAGTTGCCCCCCGCCGCATAGGGCTTGGAGCCGAGCAGGCCGCCATCGGCAAACTGGCTCATGCCGATGGTGTTGGGCGCCTCCACCCATTCGAAGGCATCAATGTAGACCGCCAGATACCATTCATGCACCTCGCGCGGGTTGACCCCTGCCAGCATGGCGAAATTGCCGGTCACCATCAGCCGCTGGATGTGATGGGCATAGGCTGTGTCGCGCGTCTGGGTGATGGCCTCGCGCAGACAGCGCATGTCCGTTTCGCCCGTCCAGTAGAAGGCAGGCAGGGGCCGGTGCGCTGCGAGCGCGTTTTCTTCCGTATAGCCGGGCATCTTCAGCCAGTAGATCCCCCGCACATATTCGCGCCAGCCGATGATCTGGCGGATATAGCCTTCCGCCGAATTGAGCGGTACCCGCCCGGCCCGCCATTCGGCCTCCACCCGGCGGCAGAGCTCCAGCGGATCGAGAAGCCCGGTGTTGAGATAGGGCGAAAGCACCGAATGATAGAGCCAGGCCTCGCCCTTGAGCATCGCGTCCTGATAGTCGCCGAAGCAGGGCAGCGCCTCGCGCAGGAACCAGTCCAGCGCCGCCTGCGCGTCTTGCGCCGTCACGCCATAGGCAAAGCCCTCCAGCCGCCCGAAATTCTGCGCAAAGCGCTGAGCCACCAGCACCAGCACCTCCTGCGTCACCGCATCGGGCACGGCGCGGAAGGGCCGCGGCAGGAACAGGCTGCCTTCCGCCAGCTTGCGGTTCTCCGCATCAAAATTCCAGCGCCCCCCTGCCGGTTCGTCTCCCTCCATCAAAAGGCCGGTCTTGCGCCGCATCTCGCGGTAGAAATATTCCATGCGCAGCTGCTTGCGCCCTTCCGCCCAGGCGGCAAACTCATCCAGCGGGCAGAGGAAGCGGGTGTCCTCCAGCAGCACGGTTTCGCATCCGGTCAGTGCGCCCCAGCCGCTCATGTCCTCCAGCACCCGCCATTCGCCGGGCTTTGTGGCAAGGACCCTGCCGCAGCCATGGCGCGCGGCTGCCCTCTGCACCTCTGCGGCAAGGCTTCCCGTATTCTCCGGGTCCTCCAGCGTGATGTAGTCCACCCGCCAGCCGGCCTTGCGCAGAGCAATGGCAAAGTGGCGCATGGCCGAGAAGATGAAGGCTATCTTCTGCTTGTGATGGCCAACATAGCTGGCCTCGCGCATCACCTCCGCCATCAGCACCACAGACCGCTCCCTGTCTGCGGCGGCAAGCGAGGGCAGGTTCAGCGACAGCTGGTCACCCAGCACGGGCACAAGCGTCTCCACCGGACCTGCCGGTGCATGCGGTACAGCAGCAAGGGCAGCGGCAAAGGCCGGAGCATCCGCAAAGGTAGAGTTACGGGCAGTTGCGGCGTCTGCTTCCGGCAGATGGGACATGGGCAAAGGCAGCTCTTTTGTCCGGCAGGCCCTGCCGTCAGCAGGGTGCCGGAGGGGGCATGGCGAGAGATCGGGCAAGCCCCCCTCCCTTTTCCACCTCTACGCAACCGGCGCAGCGCTGTATCACTGGTCCGGGCGAAGAAACATCGCCGCATGGCCGGAAGATGGACACAAGCCTTTCCTTGCCGGCTTGACTGACAGGAGGAGCCCGCCACGCCGCCAACAAGGCCGCGTGCCGCAGGACAAGGACGGTCTGAACCCGGCATAGGCATGAGGCCGCAAGGTCTTGCCGGAACCTCGCAACTCTGCGCCTTCCTGCTATCCACGCGAGAGAACAGAAAAGCCGTTGCCGAGACGATTTCATTCCTGTATCAGAACCGAACCGGCCGGTCCCAACCGGCGCCCGGTCAGCACCCGTAGCTCAGCTGGATAGAGCGCTGCCCTCCGAAGGCAGAGGCCAGGGGTTCGAATCCCTTCGGGTGCGCCATTTCAGAACAGAACTCTGAACGCCGCCGATTGCCGCCGCTGCCCTACTGGCAAGGTCGATGCTCCAATGCTCATGCCCCTTTCTTCACTCCGGTTCGGGGAGAGACCGCCATGCCGAGGAATACCGTCATGGCTTGGTTGAGCCGCACCATGTCCTCATCGTCGAGCCGCCCAACATGTGCGCCCATCTTCGTCTTGGGAACGGTGGTGATCTTGTCCACCATCAAGCGGCAAGGGGACCGCAGGCCGTTACGCTTATTCGGCTCCACGACAAGGCGGAACAGAGGCGCGTCGGTCGGGTCGGTGGTGAAGGAGCAGATCGTGATGGAATCGGTGGCGTCGAAACTATCGTCCTGCACGATCACGACCGGGCGCGGCTTGCCCGCATAGTCCTTGCCGGCCGAGACGGTCCAGATCTCGCCGCGCCTCATTCATCGTCCCAATCGGAAACCGCGTCGATGAACGCCTGATCCTCGCGTGCATGATCGCTTGCGGCGACCGCCTGCGACTGGCGATGCGCCTCGTCCCGGAAAGAGGGTGCGCGCACGTCCGGCACCCAGATCTGGATGGGCCGCAATCCCTGGGCGCGCAGCCGGTCGCGGTGCTCGCGCACCTTCACCCGCACGGGCTTGGAATTGGATGGTGTCGCCATGATCGGCCTTAGCATCTATAGTTACATGTAACCTATCATGGCCTGCCCGCCATAACCACCCCTTTCGTTCCCTTGTATGTCGCTCATCGACCGCCAGTTCGGCCGCGAGATCACGGGCGTCGTGCAGGGCGGCAGAGAGGGCTTGGTTTGCAAGTCCCATACGCGGCCGATTGACATGCAATAAAATCATTGCATATTCCCTGGTGTGGATGACGAACAGCTTGACCAAATTTTCAAGGCACTGGCCGACCCTATCCGTCGCAGGATCATAGATCGGCTGCGAAAGCAGCCCAACCAGTCGCTTTTCCAGATTTGTGCCGTGGCCGCTGTAGAGGGTGAAAAAGCCATCTCCCGGCAGGCGATCTCCCAACATCTCGACATGCTGGAGAAAGCCGGACTGGTTCAAGTTTCTTGGTCTGGCCGGACCAAACTCCACACTCTCGACCTCATGCCGCTGCGAAAGGCGGCGGACATCTGGCTTCACAAGCATCTTCAAGAAGGGAAAGACCCATGAAAATCTATGTCACAAGTGTCTTCGTCGATGACCAATCCAAGGCGTTAGAATTCTACACCAAAACCCTTGGCTTCGTCGTGAAGAACGACGTGCCGTTGGGCGAAAACCGCTGGCTCACGGTTATATCGAGTGAAGCGCCCGATGGAACGGAACTGCTGCTGGAGCCGAGCGAGCATCCTGCGGTAAAGCCCTACAAAGCAGCTCTAGTCGAGGATGGCATACCCGCGGCCTCGTTTCAGGTTGATGATCTGAACGCCGAGCACCAGAAGCTGTGCGGCCTTGGCGTCAAGTTCACGGTCGAGCCGATGGATGCGGGCATGGTTCGCATGGCCGTATTCGATGATACTTGCGGCAACCTGATTCAGCTTGTCGAGATGAAAGACAAGTAGCGCACATTGGGGCCTCAGCATCGAAGTAGACATGAACAGCAAGCAAGAACGGCGTAGTGAACTCCGAGCGCGGAATGTTCCTGATCAGGGCTTTAAACGCCTCGCGTGGGTCGCAGATTTTCAACACCTGACCGTCGGCCACAACCGACACTTCCGAGGCGACCTCAAAGTTGGCTACAAAGCGCATGGATTTTATCCCTCAGACCACCCAATCAATACGATATTAATGCTGGACTATAGCCAGAACCTTGCCAAGCGTCGTACGTCCACTTACGCTTTCCCGTGCCGTACACATTAGTGCCGCAAGAGCTCCACGCGCCCTCTTAGGTTTAATCGGAGCAGATATCTAATAGATTGAAATCATTTATCTAATTTTGGAATCAATAGGTTTTGGCTTGGCGTTCTCCCTCACTTCGGGTGCGCCAAATACTGTCGATTATCCGCCATAGCCGCTATTCCCGGCTCGTTACGATGCGAGGCCCCAGCCCATCCGCGCAGAGACATGCCGGAAGATCGAAAACACCACAACCGGAGAGGCCGCGTCCGTCTCGTGAAGGGGGCAAGCTGATGTCAGCGAAGGTTTTTCGCCTGCATTGCGCGCATGCCATCAGCCGCCGAGATGACCGGAGCGTAACCGAGTTGATTTCGCGCACGGCTTACGTCGATGGTGAAATCCTTGCCGATGAACCGCAGCATCTGCCGGGTGACCGGCGGCTCGCCCTTGCGGCGGAAGATCCGCCAGACCGCACCCATCACACCCGCCATCGTCCAGGCGATGCCAAACGGCACAGCGCGGTCCTTGGGCGTCACGCCGCGGCTGGCGAGCAGGCGCGTCAGGAAGGACTTCAGCGTCGTGTCCTCGCCATCGCTCACAAAGAAGGCCTCTCCGCCTGACCCGCGATCGGCGGCCAAGATCAACGCGTGGCACAGGTTATCGACATGGCAGGTGGAAAGTGCCTGCCCGCCGCCGGCAACCCATTGGAACTGCCCTGCGCGAACGGTTTCGACCATGCGGTCAAGCGCCGGCATGCCCGGCCCCCAGATGAAAGGCGGCCGGATGGCCACCGTGGAAAAGTCCGCGCGGCGGCCATTTGCCGCCAGCAGCACTTCCTCCGCTTCGGCCTTGGATGCGGCGTAGGGAGCAAACGGCATCTTGTGCAGGGGCATGTCCTCGGTCACGCGACGCATCGGTTCGGGGCGGCCCATGACGACGGCGGCGGCGCTGACATAGACGATGCGGCGCACACCGGCGCGCTCAGCTGCGTCCACGACATTGCGCGTGCCTTCGACATTGATCCGGCGGAACAGGGACACCGGCCCCCAGAGCTTGAAATGCGCCGCAACGTGGAACACCACCTCGATCCCTTCCATCGCGCCGGCCAGCGCCGTGCGGTCCAGAAGGTCGCCCTCAACCGGCTCGGCGCCGAGGGCCTCGATCTCCGCCCGCGCCTTGTCGCTGCGGCCAAGCGCAAGGACGCGCCAGCCATCCGACAGCAGGCGGCGGATGAGATGCCCGCCGACGAAACCGGAGCCTCCGGTGACGAGGGCGAGGCGGGGTGTCTGCTGGGAAGAAAACTGGCTCATGACTATCTCCTGAAGATCGTTTGTCCCAACGTGTCACATCCCCAAATGCAACACAATACAAAATATGAAATTTGTTACATGTTGCATGCGTGCGATGTGTCAGCTAAAAGCCGCGCATGACGAACGACGCCCACGATCATCGCGACCGCATTCTGGACACCGCCGCCGAACAGGTCCGCCGGTTCGGCGAGGCCAAGACAAATGTTGTCGACATCGCCAAGGCCATGGGCCTGTCGCATTCGGCGCTCTACCGGCACTTCCGGTCGAAAGCGGATATCTTTGACGCCCTTGCGGCGCGGACGATGGCCGAAGAGGCCGAACTGGCGGCCCGCTTCGCCAAAGCCGATGGATCTGCGGCAGAAAGGCTGCGCGGCCTTGTCCTGGCGCTCCACCGCAGCAAGCGGGCCAAGCTGGGGGACGATCCGGAGATCCACGGTCTCTACCGCCGGATTATCGCCGAACGCCCGGACCTCGTCGGCGACTATGCGCGCCGCATGACCGGGCTCGTGCGGCAGGTGCTGGAGGATGGGGTGGTGCGGGGCGAGTTCCGTATCCCCGACCTCGACGTGGCTGCCGGTGTGGTGCGGGATGCTGTTACGGTCTTCGTCCATCCTGCTCACGTGGAGCAGGCCGCCGTCGCTGGTCTGGACCTGGAGCCGCGGCTTCATGCGGTGATCGATACATTGGTCACGGCTTTCGCGGCAGCCAGCCAGCCGGACATGTAGGCAACGCGGATCGTTCAATGGCCCGCAATCCCTCAGGGCAACTGCCGGTTTGGAGGCGCTGCAGGGGCGGGGCATCCATCTGCGGCCTTCCTCATGGCGGCCATGCAAGCCTCTACGCGCGAGGCTGGAATTCGAACGCCACCGTTTCTACGACCGAAGCGGCGGCCAGAGTTCGCAGCAATTCCGATGTCGATCCCATGATGCGAAGCCTGTTACCTGCGGCCCTGGCGCGATGCTGAAAAGCCCGCATATGGCCGTGACAGGAGCCGTCATCGTTTGACCGGAGATGCGCGTCTCTGCGGGATCAGAAGCAGCGATCCGGCCGGGCGGTCACATGTATTCGCCGTGATCTGGCCCGGCAGGTCCGGCCGGATGCCGGTGATGAGCATGGCCGTCAACAGGACGGCTGGTTGTTCATTCCCCTCGAATCAACCGCGCCGCCAGTTTGTAGGTCTGCTTCGTTCCGCGCTCATCAAGGTTCCATTGCTCCACGGCTTGCCTGATCAGTTCGGGATGCTTCTTGCTGATATCCCGCAGCGCGTTGCCAACCGACTTCCTCAGATACTCGCTGCCGTCGTTCCTGAATGGGGAAAGCAGTTCGATTGCAGCCATGGGATGATCGCAAAAATACGGGCGCCCCGTCCAGATTCTCAGCCCCTCAGTCACGGCACGGCGGACATTGGCGGAGGGATTTGCCAGCCACTCCCTGATGACCGGAAGCGCGGCTTCGTATCCAATGTCTGCGCAATAACGGTCAAACGCCTTGGCAAGGATTTCCTGCACGCGCCAGTCGCCGTCCCGGCTGACCTGCTTCTTCATTATCCCCAGCGCCGTTTCATCCGACGATGCCAAGCCACCCAGGATGAACGTTCCGATACTGCGCGCCTGGGCCAGCTCGATGTTCAGAAGGGCGATCGCTATCTGCAAAGCTTCGCCGGCCGCTGCCTCGTCAAGGACCCCGGCAGCGGCAGCCTCGAGGTCCTTGAAGCCGTGCTCGGTGCCCTTGGCGCGTTCAATGAGTTGCTGGAGGTCCGGCATCGAGCGGCAACCTTTCCCGAACATCATCGGTGCGGTGAAAACTCAAAGAGATCACCTCTTCGCCGGGAGGTGCAGACCGCAGCCTTGCTTCATCTATATCGTGCCGCACCTCTTTGGGGAACAGGTCTCCCACAGCCAGACGCCGGCCGGCGTCTGGCGGCAGGCGCGCGCCCAGATAGGCCAGCGCTCCCCGTCGACGGCCCATCATCGGTGCCGCTCGCCGGTGCATGGCTCAACGGTTGTTGCCGGTGCTCGTGTCCGTGTCTAGCAAGCCATTTTTCCGCGGAGACGCAAAACCGTGAGACCGCGCCGCCCAGGCGGCAGCCAGGGCTGCGATGAGCAATGCCAGCACGGTCCATGGAAACGAAGCGGCACCGGAGGTTTCCAGCAGGACGCCTCCGGCGATGCCACCACCGGCGATCGCCACATTCCAGACGGTGACGATCATGGACTGCGCCACGTCCGTCGCCTTGCCTGCCGTCTTCGCTGACGCCGTCTGGAACAGCGTCGCAGAGCCGCCAAACGCGAGCCCCCAAATCGCTACGGACGCATAGACCACCAGCGGCATGCCGCCTGCGATGCCGAGAGCCAGCGCAGACAGCCCGAACAAGACTATGCTGGCCAGAACGAGTTGCCGCAGCCATCGATCGATCAATAGCCCGGCAATCCAGATGCTGACGAGCGCAGCCATACCGAAGACAAGCAGCACAAGGTCGATGCGGTCGGCCAGACCCGCTGGCACAAGAAACGGGGCGATGTAGGTGTAGAGGATGTTGTGGGCGAGAACGTAGGCCAGCGTCACAAACAGCACCGGCCGGATGCCTGGCAACGTGAAGACCGTCGCAATGGAAAAGCCTTTTCCGCGCGCCTGACCGGGATAATCGGGCACCTTTGCCAGCACCCAGAAAACGAGAATGACGGTCAGCGCGCTCATGAGGCCAAAAGTGACGCGCCAGCCGACGGTGGCACCAAGGAAAGTTCCGGCCGGAATACCGAGCGAGAGTGCAATCGGTGTTCCCGCCATGGCGATCGCGATCGCCCGGCCCTGCAAATGCTCCGGCACCATACGCGCCGCGTAGCCCGCCGCCAATGCCCAGAGCAGCCCCGCAAAGACCCCGGCAAAAAAGCGCGCAATCATGATGACAACGTAGCTGCCGGATAGGGCCGTCACCGTATTCACGATGGCGAAGCCGCTGATAGCGAGCAGCAGAAGCGGACGGCGGCGCCAACCCTGTGTCGCAGTCGTCAGCGGAATGGCTGCCACCAGCGACCCAATCGCGTAAATGGTGACAAGCTGCCCGATCAGCGCCTCGGAAACAGAAAGGCTTTCAGCCATCTGCGGCAGCAGGCCCGCAGGTAACGCTTCGGTCAGAATGGTGATGAAGGCCGCCATGGTCAGTGCCAGCAGCGCCGCAAGTGGAAGCCGCCCGCCGGGTATGGCCGGTGCCGCGCTGTTCGGTTGAACCGGTGATGTACCGCTTGCTGTAGTCATTGGTCCGCCTGTGCCTTGTCTGAAAAGCCGCTTGCGGATGGCCGGCATACAAGACGGCACGATCCGCCGGTCACGGCATGACGCGAAGCTAGGCAGGTTCCGGTTCGATGAGAAGAAGGCTACAGTTCCGAACACTTCGGACATATATGTCAACAATGGACCTGCAATGGACAGTCTCGGCTCACTCAACGCCTTTGTGCAGGCAGCGGAGATGCGCAGCTTCACCGCTGCCGGTCAGAAACTTGGCATTTCCTCTTCGGCGGTCAGCAAGGCGGTTGCCCGGTTGGAAGACCGGCTCGGTGTGCGCCTGTTCCACCGCTCCACGCGGACAGTCACTCTAACGCCGGAAGGCGCGCTTTTTCTGGAACGATGCCGCCGCATTTTCAGCGAAATGGAGGCAGCCGAACTGGAATTACTGCAGACGCGGGGAACGCCGGGTGGCAAACTGCGCGTGAGTCTGCCGCTGGTCGGCATGTTGATGATGCCGACACTCACCGCCTTCATGCGGGCATGGCCCGGCATTGAAATGGACCTTGATTTCACGGACCGGCTGGTGGACGTGATCGACGAAGGTTTTGACGCGGTGGTGCGCACCGGAGAAATCAGCGACTCGCGCCTGATGATGCGTACACTCGGCACGTTCCGCTACAGGCTGGTTGGCTCTCCCTCTTATCTCGCCGGGCATGGCACGCCCCAGACTGCTTCCGATCTGTCGGAGCATCGTGGCCTGCGTCATCTGTTCCCAAGCACAGGCAAGGTCGAAGAATGGCCTTTGCAGGTCGATGGCAAGCCGTTCTCTCCTGCGATCAAGACTGTGGCTGTCGCCAGTGCCATTGAGCCGCTGATCCATCTTGCGCAGGAAGGTATCGGTCTCGCCTGCCTGCCTGACTTTGCAATCCGCGATCAGCTTGCCGACGGGAAATTGGTTGCGGTGCTGGATGACGCAGTGAAGCACTCGGGCAGCTTCCGTATTCTGTGGCCGTCGAGCCGGCACTTGGCCCCGAAACTCCGGGTTTTCGTAGATTTCATGGGTGGCAATCTTTTCCCGCACGAACAGCGCGGCTGACGAGGGCGCAGGGGCGGTTGGCGGGGTGGGCGCGCGGTACTTTGGTTCGCCGGGCTGGAGCATTTCCATCTTTCCCCGTGTCACGGAAAGCTCCGCCAGTTTGTTTCATGCCATTGCGGGCGGAAAAGCGGTTCTCACCTTTCCTGGAATTGCCCTAGCGGCCGGCGGCTGCATCAAACCGCTGGCGGGACTGCTCGATCTCCTGCCAATTGTTCCTGATCCAGCCGGTGAAGCCTTCGAGGGCCGGGAGCATTGTCCGGCCCATGGGCGTCAACTCGTACTCGACGCGCGGCGGCACCTCGGCAAAATAATGGCGCAGGACAAGGCCGTCCCGTTCAAGATTCCGGAGCGTGACTGTGAGCATGCGCTGCGAAATGTCCGGAATCCCGTTCCTGATTTCAGAGAAACGGAGAGGCCTGGCTGGATCCAGCGCAAGAATGCTCATGACGAGGATCGTCCACTTGTCACCCAGCCTCGCAAGGATGTTGTTCGGCGCGCATGGCGTGAAGACCGGGCCTCTCTTCGTTTCCGTGTAGGGCCTGCCGTGGATCAGCTTCTCCATGAGTTACCTCCTGGTCACCGGCTTACAGATATGTGCCGTCTTGTGCGTTTCTTATAACGGTGCCATTTCATAACCATCAATAGTTACCAAAGGGAACAATAGATGGTGAACGGAAATACGGTGCTCGTGTCCGGCCAGTAACGCGGCAGAGCGGGGCGGACAGTGTTCCGGGCGGTTGCCGAAGCCTGTCCGAACAGCCCGTCCGGCCCCGGCACCCCGTCCGCGAGACAGGGCCACTCAGCATGGACTGCCGCCTATCTGTACCCCAAGGTGAATAACAGCAGGGAACTCGATCATGACCTATCTGAAAACTCTCATGCTCTCCTGTGCCATGACACTCGGTATGTTGACCGCCCAATCAGGCGCGGTGCTCGCCGATGTGAAGAACATCGTTCTTGTGCATGGCGCGAATGTCGACGGCAGCACTTGGCGCGGCGTCTATGACCGTCTGACTGCGGAAGACTACAAGGTAACGATCGTGCAGATGCCGCTGACCTCGACCGAAGACGATATTGCCGCAGTCCGGCGGGTTATCGGCGTTCAGGACGGTCCGATGCTGCTGGTCGGGCATTCCTACGGCGGCATGGTTATCAGCGAAGCTGGCGGCGACCCGGACGTAAAGGGCCTTGTCTATATCGCGGCATTCCAGCCCGGTGCTGGAGAAAGCGCCGGGGCCCTGTTGGCCTCGGATCCGACTGAGTTCATGTCCGATAAGCTCACGGTTTTCGACGACGGTCACTACCTGATCGATGAAGATGCCTTCGTCTCAGTCGCCGGAAATGGCTTGTCCCGCGACGACGCCATCTACGTGGCAAGGTCGCAGGCAGCATCGAACACCGCAATCCTCGAATACGAGGCCCGGGTCGCTGCCTGGAATGAAAAGCCGAGCTGGTCAGCCATCGCGACCCTCGACCGGATCATTGCGCCCGGTCTGCAGCGTCAGATGTCCGAACGGGCTGGCTCCACGATCGTCGACATCGAGAACGGCCACATGCTGCCGATGACGAGCCCGGACGAGGTGGCCAACATCATCCGGCAGGCAGCAAAGGCGGTCGAATAACCATGCCTTGCAGCACGGACCGGGCAAACCGGTCCGTGCACTTTGCCGCCTGTCCGGATACCGGCCGGGAATGCCGGGCCGGTCAATGCGGCACTTCAGGAAGGTGCGGCCGTCTGATCCCAAGGCGCAAGGATGCTGACGCATCACGCCTTGAATGAGCTCATGCGCCGGCAGGCCCGACCAGCTCTCGATGAGTGACGCCCATCGAGGACTGGTGGCCGCTCTGTATCTATCGTGGCGTGGGAAGATCGACGGTCTGACCGGCAACATCGATCGCTACCTTGCCGCGCAGCCCGCGGAAGCCTCCGCCTTCGAGCAATTCATGCGCCTCGCCGATCCGGGCCAGCGGCAGCACCGCGCCGACGACGGGCTTGATCAGGCCGCGTTCAACAAGGTTCGTCAGTGCGTCGAGCTTGCCGCGGTTCTGCCGGGTGAACACGAAATGGTAAGCGGCATTCTTGCCCCACGCCTCGATCAGGTTTTGCGGCTGTGCGATGTCGACAATGCTGACCACCCGCCCTGCATCTGCGAGGACGAGCGGGCTCTTCGTCAGGGCGTCACCGCCTATTGTATCGAACACGACATTCACCCCCTGCCCATGCGTCAGGTCTGCCACGGCCGAGACATAGTCGCCGGAGGTGTAGTCGATGACCTCGTCCGCTCCGAGCGAACGCACGAATACGTGGTTGCTGGAGCGTGCGGTCGTGATGACCCGCGCGCCCATCGCCTTGGCCAGCTGGATCGCCACGGAGCCCACACCGCCGGCGCCGCCGTGGATCAGGATCGTTTCATGGACGGCAAGCTGGGCGCGGCTGACGAGGGCTTCCCAGATCGTACCGCCAACCAGCGTCAGGCTGGCAGCCTCCAGATGGCTGATATTGCGCGGCTTGCGGGCAACCAGACCGGCATCGGCAACGTGCTGCTCCGCATATGAGCCGGGGCCACCGAAGATCTTGGGCGTGTAATAAACCTCATCGCCGGTCTCGAACTCGCTCACGTCGGCGCCCTTCTCTTCCACGACGCCCGAAATGTCATGACCGATGATGGCAGGGAGCGGCACATAGTCTGCATAGTCGCCACGGCGGATCTGATAGTCTAGGGGATTGATGGCCGTGGCGTGGACGCGCACCCGGACCTGCCGCGGGCCGACGGCCGGTACAGGCACATCGCGCAGCTCGAATGCGTCGTAGCCACCGAATTTTTCGAGAACGATTGCCTTCATGGTGCCGTTCATAGTCTTGCCCTTTCCCGCTCCCAATTGACGGTGGATGCCTTGTTGGCAGGCGCACGTCATTGCTGTGACTTTTGCTTCCGGTGGCTTTCCTGGGGTGCTAGAGAGCAGCTGATCAAGACACGGGGAGCGATATCCCGGCCCGCTGCTTTCCTCTTATGGCTGGTGAACCACGTCCTGCCACTCCGGGTGCCGATCGATTTGCGCCTTCGCGAAGGGGCACAGCGGCACAATCGCGACCCCTTGGCGGCGGGCGTCCTCGATCGCCTGGCGCACCAGCCGCTCCCCGACCTTGCGGCCGCGCAGGGCTGCTGGCACATCGGTGTGATCGATAATGATTATTCCCGCACCGGCGCGGCTGTAGGCCATCTCAGCCTCAACACCATCGATGACGAGGTGATAGCGCCCCTTCGACACGCCATCCTCCCGCCTGACCTGTTCATCACCCACCGCAGGCGTATTCCCCATCACCGCCGCATCGGGCGCGCGCACCTGCCGCGGCTGCCCGTGCGCGCATTCGAGAAGATCACGGTCCCAGCCACCCGCTTCAGCAGCGGCTTCATAAGTCGAGACAAGGAAAGCCATCAGGGCTTCGCCGGGATCAGCTGCGGACTGGACAGCGTCGTAAGGGAGAATGAACTCAGAAAGACCATCGTGCCAGAACGCGGCACCGGGCTGCACCGCCGCAGCACGGTAACCGCCGGGCGCAGGATAGGCGTAGGCATAGAAGGCCGGATAATCGATGCCGCCACCGCCCGGCCAGAAACCTGCCGACGAGACCTCGCGGTCGTAAGCCTCCTGCGCCACATCATCCGGCAATGCCGGGACACCTCCAGGGTGAAGCGGTGCGCGCCGTCCCGAAAAACGTGTAACGGCCAGGTCGAAGCTGCCCCAGAAGAGGTGAACAGGACTGGACTTGCCCAGAAACGACGTGCGGAACCGGTTGAAGACCTTGCCGGCCGCCATCAAGGCCTGGTGGAAGCGCTGCACGGCCTCGCCGTCGTAGGGCCGGTCCCGGTCATCTTCGGCGAAGGGAACCGGAAATGGGACCTCGTTCGGGTGGCCGTTGAAGGTGGGAGTGCCGCCCAGATCCGAAATCAGCTGCACGAAGCTTGTATGGAATGACGCGACCGTGGCCGGCCCGAGGCCGAAGGACGCTTTCTGACCGTTGCCGTTGATGCCCACGACCCTGTGCTCATGAAAGTCGAACAGGATTTCGATGCCCGGTCCGTTCGGGATGAGTGAGGAGGTCAAACCGGCCGGCGTGACATAGAAGGTCGCGTTCCATGAATGGTTGACCCACGGCGTATGCGCCAGCCGGTATTTGCCGGCGATCTGGAGATAGAGATGCAAGGCTGAACAGGTTTCACGCCAGCTGAGGTAATCGAGATGAGGCCAGTTGTTCATTTCTTGCTTCTCCGGGCTGCATCCGGTCAATCCGGAAGGGGAATGTGCTCGTGCCGGTCACCCACAGGCAGATCGAAGCGGCCCTTGCCCCAGTTCGCGGCACGCCATTCGGCCTTGGCGAGCTCGATGCGCTCCTGCGAGGAGGCGACGAAGTTCCACCAGATGTAGCGCGGTCCGTTGAAGGTCGCGCCGCCGAGGATCATCAGCCGCGCACCTTGGCTCCCGGCGGCCACCGTGATGCGGTCACCCGGCCGGAACACCATCATCTGCGCCGCCTCGAATTCCTGTCCGGCAACCGAAATCGAACCTTCGACGATGTAGATGCCACGGTCTTCGTGATTGTCCGGCATCGGCAGCCGGCTTCGCGGTTCAAGCTTCACATCGGCGTAGAATGTCTCGGAAAGCATCGTCGCGGGCGCGGTCTTGCCATAGGCGTTTCCGAGAATGAGCCGGACGGTGACACCGCGGTCCTCGATCACGGGCAGTGTCTCCTTGCCGTGGTGCTCGAAGCTTGGCGTCACATCCTCATGACTGTCCGGCAGGGCCAGCCAGGTCTGGATCCCGAACAGGCTGTTCGGGCCGCTCCGCGCTGCTGCGGACGTGCGCTCCGAATGCGTGACGCCGCGCCCGGCCACCATCCAGTTCAAAGCACCGGGGCTGATGATCTGATCGGCACCGGTGCTGTCGCGGTGATGGAAATCGCCTTTGAACAGGTAAGTGACCGTGCCGAGGCCGATATGCGGATGCGGCCGGACATCGACGCCATGCCCGGTCAGCAACTCTGCCGGCCCGGCCTGATCGAAGAAGATGAAGGGCCCGACCATCTGCCGCTTCGGCGCGGGCAGGGCGCGCCGGACCTCGAAACCGCCAAGGTCGCGGGAGCGCGGGACAATAAGGGTTTCGATCGCGTCGATCCCGGCTTCATCGGGACATCCCGGCTCGATTGATGGGTTCCAGCTCATGTGCATCATCCTTTGTCTTCGGGCGCCCCGGCACCAGCCACTCCCGCGAATGTCCGCAAGCCAGCGATGTCCATCCGGCCGTTCCTGCCGTACCGCCGAGGGAGATGTCACTGGCTGCGCCCGCCGCAGGGTCTGGCAGACACGCCTTCCTGCCGGCAGGTCCGCCGGAATTCGGTCTTACCCTCCTCGGGAAACCGGGCGGACTCAAGCGTTCGTGTCGCGGTGGGCCGGAAAGGGAGCAAGAACGGCACCTGAGAGGCAAGTCCTGCACCGCAGTGCCCCGATGCATTCGCTACTTACCAGAAGCCGATGAGCGCTACCCTCACGACGCAGGAGACTAGAATGACTTTCCGTAACGGCCTTGCCTCGCTTCTTCGCCCCGAGGATTCCGTACTGGTCCTGATCGACCACCAGCCCTACCAGCTGGCGAACCTGAACAGCCACGACCCGCACATGGTGGTCAACAATTCGGCCGCGCTGGCGAAGGCTGCTAAGGTATTCGGCGTGCCCACCATCCTGACCAGCGTTGTCGCGGATCGCGGCGGTCATATCTTCCCGCAGATCACCGACGTGTTTCCCGGCCAGGAGATCATCGACCGGACACTGATCAACACCTGGGAAGATCCCAAGGTTGTCGACGTGGTCAAGGCGACAGGCCGCAAGCAGCTGGTGCTGGCCGGCCTGTGGACCGAAGTCTGCGTCGCGATGCCGGCAATCCAGGCGGCCGGCGAAGGCTGGGACGTGACGGTCGTCACCGATGCATCCGGCGCCGTCTCGACAGAGGCGCATGAAATTGCCATCCAGCGCATGATCGCGGCCGGCGTGAACATGATCACATGGATGGCGCTGGCGGCGGAATGGCAGCGCGACTGGGCGCGGGCAAAGACCGCCGGTGCGCTCAATGACGTGGTTATCCAGCATGCCGCAGGCAGCGGTATCGCCTTCCTGTGGGAGCAGCAGCTGCTCAACACGCCGGTGCCGAACCCGGCAGGCTGATTGGAGCCCGGATGGCGAGGCGAACCCTCGGGGCATTCCCCGACCCGGCTTCGCTTCGTCATCCACGGCATTGCCCGAAGCTGCCGCCAAGGAGGCACGGATGGATTTCGAGACACTCATGCAGGCCAACCTCGATCTGGTGTTCGGCGAACATGACCCCGCGCGGCGCATCGCGGCGATCCGGAAGATCTACCTTGAAAACGCGGAGCTTCACGAGCCCGGGCGTTCGGCGCGAGGTCATGACGCGATCTCGCAGGCCGTGGCGGACGTTCTGAAGCATCTGCCTCCGGGTTTCGTGTTCACCGCGGTAAGACCGGCATCGGGCCACAACGGCGTTGGGCGCTTGCAGTGGCGGGCAGGCCCGCCCGGAGGTCCCGCCGCAGTGACGGGCACCGATGTGGCACAGGTCGAAGGCGGCCTCATTCGAACCCTGCATGTTTTCCTCGACCAGCCGGATATCTGAACGGCAAGAGGCGCTGAGCGGAGTTCTCGCGGACGTTTATCTGCCGGGCCGCTGTCAATTCAAAGGAACTGCTGCACATGACCGGATATGGTTTTCCTGTGGGACTGGAGATGGATGTCTCCTATCCGGCTTTCCCAGTCAGCCTGACGCTCCTGTCCGCCGGGCAATTGAGGTTCGAGATCAAGGAAGGGCCGTTCGCCCGGACCGAGACCGTTGACATTCAGGTCGTGCCGATCGGCAACAGCATCTTCGCGGTCAGCTGGCAGGAGGAGAGCGGAGCGACGGTCACGAATGTTCAGGACTATGATCGCAATCTGGTCTTCTCGTTTGCGACACTGCCCGGCGGCCAGTTTCTGCGGATGACGGGGACGATGGCCATCACCCGGCCCGCGGACCGCCCCTCCGATGACCGTCCTCAGCGCAACAAGGCGCTGGTTCTCGAAGCGATGACCTCACTGTTCCAGCGTCACGATGCGCAGGCCGTGGACCGGCTTTACGCTCCGGATTACATCCAGCACAATCCCGGCATTCCTCAGGGACGGGACGCATTGCGGGCGATCGTCGAAGGGCTGCCGGAGCATGTCCACTACGAGCCCGGCCTGATCATTGCGGATGGCGATCTCGTCGCGATCCACGGCCGCATCCGCGGCTGGGCGGATGAACCGCAGATCGCGATCGACATCTTCCGGGTCGAGGACGGCAAGCTGGCCGAGCATTGGGACGTCCTGCAAAACGAGGTGACGGCCACGGCAACCGGTAGCGGGATCGCGATGTTCGATCCCATGGAAGGGGCACGCGGTGCCCGCCCCGAACCGGCATAACCGCAGGCTGCCCGGCCCGGGCCTGCAACATCTTATTGGAGAATGAAGCCATGAAAGTTGTGATGATCCTGACGTCGCATGACCAGCTTGGCGACACCGGCCGCAAGACCGGTTTCTGGCTCGAAGAACTGGCCGCGCCTTATTATGTGTTCAAGGAAGCCGGCTACGAGATCACGCTCGCCTCGCCGGACGGCGGCCAGCCGCCGCTTGATCCCAAAAGCAACGAGCCCGCCTTCCAGACCGGGGACACGCGCCGCTTCGAGGCCGACGCCGAGGCGCGAGAAGCGCTGGCGAATACCGTGAAGCTCGCCGGCATATCCCAGGCTGATTTTGATACGGTCTTTTATCCAGGCGGCCACGGCCCGATGTGGGATCTCGCCGAAAGCCCGGTCTCGGCGGCGCTGATCGAAAGTTTCCTTGCCGCCGGCAAACCGGTCGCGCTGGTGTGCCATGCGCCGGGCGTGCTCCGTCACGTTAAGGCGCCGAACGGCCGTCCGCTCGTCGAAGGAAAGAAGGTCACCGGCTTCACCAACAGCGAGGAGGCTGCCGTCGGCCTGACGGAAGTCGTGCCGTTCCTCGTCGAGGACGAGTTGCAGGCCAAGGGTGGCCTCTATTCGAAGGGGCCTGACTGGGGTCCGTACTTCGTACAGGATGGCCTGCTGATCACCGGCCAGAACCCGGCTTCCTCGGCCCCGGCTGCCGAACGTCTCGTCGAAGTGCTGCAGAAACCGGCATGAGCGCCGGTTGCCGTCTTCATTCGTGAGTGCAGCACCTCGTCCGCTGAGATCACAAGACGGTGCCGGGGCATTCCCCGGCACTCCGTGCTGCCGTTGGTTCAGTTTTTGGCCGGTCCGAATAACTGTCTGTGCAAGGGTAGAGCGCTCTGCCGAACTGACCGCTTCCCGGCAAGGCCCCTAAGCGACCTTCGCCGGCTGTTCCCGCTTTTTCACGATCGCCGCCACCTTGTCGCTGTGAAGGGTTCCCCATTCGCATAACGGCGCGAGCAGGCAGGTCAGACTTCGGCCCAAATCCGTCAGTTCGTATTCGACGTGCGGTGGCACCTTCTGGAAATCGATGCGGCGAATGACGCCATCGTCCGTCAGTTCCTTTAAATGCTGGATCAGCATTTTCTCGCTCACATTGGTGACGAGCCTGCGGAGTTGACCGGTGCGCTTGGAACCGCCGGCCAGATGATAAACGATCAGCGGCTTCCACTTGCCGCCAAGAATGGCCAGAACCGCTTCCAGGCCACACTGGAAAGTCGTCTCGGTCATCGTGAACTCCTAAATTCGATACTTACAAAATAGTCGGTACTGGAACCAAAGTCTGCCCTGTCTTAACTGGGTCGGGCGGCGATGTCGACGCGCGAGGCGTTCGATGATCGCCGAGCCAACACAGCGGATGCAGAATTCCAGGAGGCCTGCATGAAGTTCGGGTTTATCGGAGCAGGTGAGGTCGCACAGACGATTGCGCGCCACATACTGCCATTTGGCCACGAGGTCCTGCTCAGCAACAGCCGCGGGCCAGCCACTCTCGCCAAGGTCGTCCGGAATCTGGGCCGGGGAGCGTCCGCCGGGACCCCGCAGCAAGCCGCCGAGCAGGACGTTGTCGTGCTGAGCGTCGAGTGGGCACATGTCCCGGACGCTCTCGCATCGGTCCCGGACTGGTCCGGCCGCACTCTGATCGACGCCACAAACCGGATCAACCGCGAAAATCCAAGCGATCTTGGCGACCTCTCGGGCCGCACGTCGAGCGAAATCGTTGCCGATCTGGCGGTGGGCGCCAAAGTGGTCAAGGCGTTCAACACAGTCCCCATGCAGTGGATCAATGACACATCGCCCGAAAAACCGAGAACCGTTCTCTTCCTCTCGGGGGACGATGCTGGTGTGAAGAAAGCGCTGGGTGAAGTGCTGGAACAGGCCGGCTTCGCCGCTGTCGATCTCGGGACTCTCGCGATCGGTGGCAGGCAGCAGCAGGTCGGTGGCCCCTTGGCGGGCCTCAATCTCACCCTGGCCGATCGGTTCGTGCTGTGAGAGTGCTTGCTTACGAGAAGGCCCACACTCTCGATGCTTATGCGATCGAGGAGATGGAAGTCGCCGAACCGAAGCTGCGTGATGCCGATCTTCTGGTTGGCATCCGGGCGGTCGGGGTCAATCCCGGCGAGGCATTGATCAGGAGCGTGCGCAGCGCCGGGGCAGGCGGTCGCGTTATTCTGGGCTGGGAATTCGCCGGAGTAGTGCTCCAGGCCGGTTCAAAGGCAAAGGGTTTTGCCGCCGGTGACCGTGTAATGGGCACCGGCGACCTCACCCGCGACGGATGCTGGGCAGAACGTCTTGCCGTCGACCATCGTGTCGTCACCTGGATCCCCGATCAGCTTGCTTTCACCGATGCCGCTTCCTTGCCTATCGGGAGCCTGACGGCATGGGAGGCGGTGTTCCGCGATCGCGGCACGCTGCCGTCCGGTGTTGACCGTGTGCTCGTCATCGGCGGCGCCGGCGGTGTGGGCTCCATGGCAATCCAGTTGCTGAAAGCCAGGACAGACGCCTTTGTAATTGCCACCGCCTCACGTCCGGAAACCAAGGAATGGTGCGAGGCGATGGGGGCCGACCTGGTCGTCGATCACAGCCAGGACGTGACCGCTCAACTCCACGCCGCCAAGATTGATCAGGTGGATATGGTGTTTTCCACCGCTGGAACGGCTGGAAACCTAAGCTGGATCGCGAAGCTGCTGCGGCCATTCGGGCACCTGTCGGCGGTCGATATCGCGCCGCCGTTCGACGCCAGCCCAATCGTGTCGAAATCCATCTCTCTCCATACCGAGATGGTGTTCGCGAAGGTGATCAGCGGCTTCGATCTCGCCAGCCAGAGCGAGATCCTTGCCGAGGTTGCCGATCGCGTTGCCTCTGGGGGGCTGCGCCCGATCGTTTCCACTCGGCTCGACGGACTGACCGCCCAGAACATGAAGACCGCACATGAACAACTCGAGAGCCGGCGTACGATCGGAAAGATCGTGATTGCCGCCTGACTGATCCAGCTCGCCCCCACTCAAGTCAGAGCTTGGCGCAACTGAGCTGCGCCCCCATGAACCGAAAGGGAAAATCCATGTCCAAAATCCTCGTCACCGGCGCTACCGGCAAAATCGGCCGCATGACCCTCAACCATCTTCTGAACCGGGTGCCCGCCAATGATATTGCCGGTCTCGCGCGCGATCCGGTCAAAGCGGCAGATCTTACCGCCAAGGGGGTCGAGATCCGCCAGGGCGACTACCTGGATTATGACGGGCTGGTGCGTGCGTTCGAGGGCATCGAGAAGGTGATGCTCGTGTCGGCGACGGCATTTACAGACCGGAATACCCAGCATGAAAACGTGATCAATGCGGCACGGGAAGCCCATGTCCAGCACATCGTTTTCATGCCGATTATCCGCAAAGCCGGGTCTGACTTTATACTGCCGCAAGTCACCGAGGAGGACCGCTTTGTCGAGGAAAAACTCAAATCCTCCGGCCTGACGTACACGCTCGTCCGTCATCCGCCATTTCTCGACAATGTCGAACTCTACGTTGGCGGCAATGCGCTGGAGACCGGGGTCCACGCGCCCGCCGGTACAGGCAAAGCTGCGTATGCATGCCGTGACGATCTTGCCGAAGCGCATGCCGTTGTCCTGAGCCAATCCGGTCATGAGAACAAGTCTTATTCGCTGTATGGCGGCCCGGCGGCCTCCTTCCAGGATGTCGCTCAGATCCTGACGGAAATCACGGGCAAGCCGGTGCCTTACAACATGGTTTCGGATCAGGACTACATCGCCCAGCTCATGACGGCCGGCCTGCCCGAGCCCGCCGCCGGCTTTGTGCTGCTTTGGGTCCATGGCGTCAACACCGGCGAGTGGGACGGCCAGACCGGGGATCTGGAAAAACTCCTTGGCCGTAAGCCGGTAACGCCAGCTGAGTTCCTGCGCGCCAGCTTTGCTGACCGCCAACTCGAAACCGGAAACTAGTCCGGGAGAGCCATCGGATCATGGCTGTCGAGAGGCGGGAGGGTCCAACCACTGTGCCTTCCCGCCCCGGAGCGCAATCACCTGTGAGCCCCTGGCATCTCCCTTAATTGCCCTCACCCTGGGCGGCATCGCTCGGATGGCCAGGGACGCCGGATGACGGGTCCGTCCGCATAGCAGACGACCTGTTTTCGTGAGGTATTTCACTCAAGCCCCACCTGCTTGGTGAAACTCGAAACCGACCAATAATCGCTGCGATGACTGACGAGACCGTTGGAAAAACGCATGATTGAGGCCGCGCGCAGTTCCCACGAGACGCCGGTCGCCGGAAAATCCATGAAATCGCCGGTGTGCTTGCCCGCCATGATCCATTCCGCTCCACCGCCATTCTCATCGGCGTAAACTGAGGTCAAGGTCATCGAATACCCTTCCATCGCAGCATAAACGGATTCCAGCAGTCGTCTCACTTCGGCTTTTCCCGTCGCGAGCACATCCAACGCGACATCGCGAAAGATCACATCGTCGGTGTAGAGGGCGAAAAGCCGGTCTCTGTCGTGCGCGGTTTCGAATTCGGCCATCTGCCGCATCAGTTCGATGTTTCTTTCCGACATTGCTCATCTCCTTCCGGATTTCTGAAGCACTCTTGAAATCATGACGGAGACGGGAACCAAGTTACGATTGAGATGTTCCCTCAGCGTGGCCACGACGAAACTTGAGACATCGGCCGGTGCCGCGCGTCTGTCCCATGAGGAGCGCATCGCCAACTTCTCCAAATTGCACGACCTATGGCCGGGAAAGAGGGAACAGATGGGCGCACGCTTGCACGCCGCGCCGAGCGAGCCGGTGGCTCCAAGACCGTTGCCTATGATCATTTCCGCAGGCGGATTGATCTCCTTCCGAACTCGAGAGGCGACGCCGGCATCACCGCGGGACGCACCGGTCTCGATGACCTCTGACTGCACCGGAATTCAGAAAGGAAAGAGATGAAAGTCCTCAGGTTTCAACCAGCCGATGCCGTATTCGAACGCTCGCCCGGACAGGACGCCGACATCTTTGCCGCGAACCTGGCGGATCAACGGCAAGGGGGGCCGGTCACTGTCGGATATGGACGGTATGGCCCCAGCCAGGTGCTGGAGACCACCATCGTCGTCGATGACGTAATGGTGGTCCTGGAAGGAAGGGTTTCGGTCGAAGCAGGTGGCGAGACCCTGACCGCAGGTCCTGGCGAGATCATCTATATGCCGAAGGGGAACGCCGTGATCATTCGCTCTCACGCAGAGGGCGCGCTGACCGCCTATGTCACGTATCCTCACTGGTCAGAAGCGGAATAGCATATCGCGGAACAACGCACTGCGGCCTTGGAACGGGGAAAGAGGCGTCCGATGCGGCCTGAGCGTCACGGCGTGTCCTGAGCACCGCCTCGGGCGCGGAAGCCGGATTTCCGGCGGTTTAGGCGCGGTGAGGCCGGCGGGTGAACCTCTTGACATCTGAGCAGGCCCTGTTTATTTCCGAACGGTCGGAAATAAACAGGGAGAATTGCGTGCCCCGGCCTCGCATACATGATCAGTCAAATATTCTTGACGCTGTGGAACGCGTTATTGCCCGCGACGGCGTGTTGACTCTCGGCGCTGTTGCGAAAGAGGCGGGGGGTTCCAAGGCCACGGTGCTTTACGAGCACACCAGCAAACGTGATCTCCTGGCTGCCCTCGTCGCAAGGACAATCGAAGCTGACAACGTCTTCAATGCGAGTTGCGAAGCGCAGTTCGCCGGAGAGTTGGATGCGCCGCTGCTCGGCAGGATCGAAGCCGCCAAGCGGATGCAATGGGTGAGTGGAGGCAACGCCGCCGTCCTCGGCCTGATCTCTGCACTGATGCAGGATGAAGCGCTTCGTGGTGAATTTCGGGCAAACCAGGAGAAATTGCGCGCGGGGCTGATCGAGGCCGCTGCCGACGCCCGCACGACACGGCTGGCGTGGCTTGCTCTCGAAGGATTCAAGTTCCAGCAGCACATGGATTTGGTTGCCTGGAGCGAGGCCGAACGTGCTGAAATCCTCGACGACATCACAACGCTTGCCCGAACAGGCACACTCATCGGGGAGAATTCGAGTGACTGAACGGCATATCTTTGTCACCGGCGCCAGCGGCTATGTTGGACGAAACCTCATTCGCCACTTCACAACTGCCGGACATCGCGTGACAGGGCTCGCCCGCAGCGATCGAGGCGCGGCGGTCGTCACCGAATTGGGGGCCACCGCGGTTCGAGGTGACATGCGGTACGATGACCTCGAACCGCTCATGGTGGGGGCGACAGAACTCGTGCATGCGGCCGCCAACCTCGACCACGGGCCTGGCCGGGACGCTCATGAAGATAACGTCTGCGGCACCGAGGCCGTCGTCACCGCCGCCTCTGCTGCGGGTATCAGACGCCTTGTGCACATCAGTTCGGACTCGGTGCTGCAGGATGGCCATCCCCTGCGCAACGTCAATGAGAGCCATCCCGTCCCGGTACGTCATGCGGGAGCCTATTCCGCCGGCAAGGCCGAAGCGGAGAAGGTCGCGTTGAAAGGGAACAGTGACGCCATGGCCGTGATTGTCCTTCGCCCCCGTATGATCTGGGGACGCGACGACACCACAGCCCTGCCCACGCTCGCGGCCATGGTGCGAAGCGGACAATTCGCCTGGATCTCCGGCGGCGATTACCTTTCCTCCACGACGCATGCCGGCAATCTGTGCCATGCGGCCGATTTGGCGCTCACCAAGGGGCGGGCCGGTGAAATCTATCATATCAGCGACGGTGGCCCGGCCCGGCCGTTCAGGGATACCGTGACAGGTCTGTTCGCGACACGAGGGATCTCGCCTCCTGACAAGTCAGTGCCGCGCTCCGTACTGCGCCTGTTGGCTCGAGTGAGCGATGGTCTTTATCGCTTGTCCGGAGGCCGTCTGCGCGGACCTCTGAGCTTTCAAGAATATGCGACGAGTGCCGTTGAGATCACGCTCGATATCTCCAAGGCAAAACAGGAACTTGGCTATCAACCGGTCATTGGCTGGGAGGAAGGGCTGGCCGAGCTGAGAGCATGGACGCCGCGAGGCAACACGCCGGCTTTGGCCTGAATGGAAACCGTCTCACCGCGTTTGCCTGAAAGGTAACCGCGGTTTCCCGCCGGCATGACCGGGTGCCCGGGGACGCGGAGCAGGGCTAGATCTCAAGGCTGTCTGCGTCCCGGAATTCTTTCAGAACGAAATCGACATCCTTGTCGCCTCGGCCGGACAGGTTCACCAGGATGCTTTCCGACGCAGGGCTGCGCTCTGCCAGCCGGATCGCGAAGGCGAGCGCGTGGGAACTTTCGAGCGCTGGTATGATCCCTTCAGACTTTGCAATGCGGAAGAAGGTGCTGATCGCCTCTTTGTCGGAGACAGCCGAGACCTTTATGCGGCCTTCCTCATGCAGCATCGCGATCTCTGGCCCAACCCCGGGATAGACGAGGCCCGATGCGACCGAGGACACCTGCGAGGGCTTCCCGTCTTCCTGCTGCAGAACGATGGACTGCGCGCCATGAAGGGTTCCCGAGGTTCCGAAGGAAAGCGTCGCAGCATGTTTCCCGGTTTCATGTGACGTTCCAAGAGGTTCCACGGCATGGAGAGCAACGGTTGGATCCTCGAGGAAACCCGAGTAGAGGCCCATCGCGTTTGATCCGCCAGCTACGCAGGCAACGACGTGGCCGGGCAAAGAGCCCCCGCTCAGCGACAGGAACTGACTGCGAGCCTCCCGTCCCACGACCGACTGGAAATCTCTCACGATCATGGGGAAGGGGTGCGGCCCTATCGCCGAACCGATTGCGTAGAGGGCGTGTTCATGCTGCTCGACATAGGCGCTGAATGCGGAGTCGCTCGCCTCTTTCAAGGCAGACTGCCCAGCGCTTGCAGCAACCACCTTCGCACCGAGAAGGCGCATGCGTCCGACATTCGAGCTCTGCTTGCCGATGTCGGCTTCGCCCATATGAACCTCGCACTCGAGACCGAAATAGGCGGCGGCAGTGGCCAGCGCGACCCCGTGCTGCCCGGCCCCGGTTTCAGCTATCAGCTTCCGCTTGCCCATCTTGCGGGCGAGCAGTGCGAACCCGACACAATGATTGATCTTGTGCGCGCCCGTATGGTTCAGATCCTCGCGCTTTACGTATATGCGCGCACCCCCCACTTCCGCGGTGGTGGTTTTGAGAAAGTGGACCTGTGTCGGGCGCCCCTGCAACCCGGCGCGAACCATATCAAGGGCGTGCTGAAAGTCCGGCGTATCTCGTAACGCCAGATAGGTTGCTTCGAGTTCCTGAAGTGCCGGCCACACGTCCGGGGGATAATGATTGCCGCCAAACCGCCCAAAACGCCCCGAAGCATCAGGGAATTTCCTCAAATACGGAAGATCATCTTGTTGCATCTTAATAACCTCGACGTTTCAGTGCCGAGCTTATGCGACCCTCCGTATGGCGTATTGAACAGGATTTGCATGCCGTGTTGGCGGCGGCCGAACGCCGCGAAGACAGGCAAGACTGCGTAGCTGTCAGCTTAATCTTGTGAAAGCACTTGATGGGGGGAAGCGCCGATCTGTCATCGACGTCTCCCAAGGGCTCTCGAAAGCGCGCCGGGTGGCACCCCATAGACCTTTTTGAATTCTCGAGTGAGGTGAGCCTGATCGCTGAAGTCCAGCATGAGCGCGACCTCGCTGATCGGAAAGCCCTCGGAAATCAACTCCCTGGCCTTCGCCACGCGTACCTGACGTATATAGGTCTGAGGTGCCATGCCCACCGCAGTGCTGAACGCCCTGACGAGATGGCTCTTATGCACGCCCATTTCCCGCGCGAGCGCCTCGGTCCGCATTGCACGCGTGCTGTTCTTCCGGATCAGCATACAGGCTCTGCGCGCGAGCGCGCTGGTGCCTTCGTCTGCGGAACTTGTCGAGAAAGCGCAAGCTGAGAGCATCCGCCGGAGTGAAACCTCCACGGAATTGCCATCGAGCGCAGGCGTGCACAGGGCCTCGATAAACTCCTTGGTCTCCGAGCTCCGCTTGAGAATGGTGGTCTGGATGCTGAGAGGTCCGTCATGATGCTCAGTGCCGAGGCATCGGCTGAAGAACTCCATGGATGGGTACAAGGTGTCGTACTCAGCACCATCCTGAGAGCAATGCGCCGAGTGGACCTCGTAGGGATTGAAAAAGAAGATATCGCCCGCACGGGCGGTTTCACTCCATCTGGCCGACTTGATCTCGGCCGCCCCCCGTTTGAGAGCCACTATCGAGTACGTGCTATGAAAGTGGGGATCAAAACGGCTTGCCGTTGCGTGAGCACGCAAGAGGTTAGCTTGCTGCTGGGCAAAGCTCATCGTTTCAACCTGCGTCATCGAAAGCGTCCGGCGCGTGTCACTCTACACAACAAGCTTAGCCGATTTCGAGCACAGTGACTTCAATGGCCTGGAGCACAAGCATCGCTTGAGCCGTTTCGCTCCCCCAAGAGCCGGCAGACCGCCCGAGCGCGCTCTGGCCCGACAGGCTGCAAAGTCTTCCATGAGCGGTGAACAACAGTAATCAACGCTTCCAAGACATATCCAATTGGAGGGCTTCGCCGATGCTAGGATGGTTGGACTTTGGCCGACCGACCGGTGCAAAGAAGTCCTTTTACGAGTTTCGGTTACAGGCCCGGCCTCCATTTCCCGCAACCTTGAGGCAATGTTCCCTGTTAGAAATGTCGTGAAACCGAAGGGGTCTTGCGTGCGCATTCTATTGGTCGAAGACGAAGGGGAGATGGCAGACCTGATGACCGTCGCGCTCGGCAGACAGGACATATTGGTCGACCACGTGCGGACCCTCGAACTTGCAAAGGAAGCCTGTCGCGGCGGCCTTCATGACGCGGTGTTGCTGGATCGCAAATTGCCCGACGGCGATGGGCTCGCTCTCATTCCCTTGCTGCGCAAGGAAAGCGCCGGGATACCAGTGATCGTCCTCTCCGCTCTCGGTACCCCAGACCAGAGAATCGCTGGGCTCGATACCGGGGCGGATGACTATCTTGCCAAGCCATTTTCCGTAGCTGAGCTGCTGGCAAGGCTTCGCGCTGTCATGCGCCGGCCCGCTCAGTTGCAAGCCAGCTCGGTCAAAGTCGCAAGGCTGTCCTTCAGCCTTACCGAGCGGCAGGCCTACATCGGCAACGTGCCGCTCGATCTTACCCGGCGGGAATTGCTGGCACTCGAAGTTCTGGTACGGCGAGCAGGGAGGACAGTTGCCCGTCCGGCTCTTGAAGAGGCGGTATATGGCTACGACGACGAGATTGCCTCCAACACACTTGATTCTCACATATCGAGGCTGCGGCAGAAGCTCGCCTCGGCGGGCGTCGAGATTCATGGGATACGTGGGATCGGGTATCTCCTGAAAGCGGCGCCATGAAGCTTTTGGGATCCAACTCCTTGCGCACTCGCCTCACATGGCTGATCGTGGTCATGCAGGCCTTGGTGCTGATTGCCTTCACTGCCATTGCCGCAGTGCCAATCTATCGTTTCCTCAGTGAGGAACTGCGCTACGACAGCGATATTATCAATGACATTGCCAACGCTATCGTGGTCGGCGAGGACGGCAGATGGCAACTCGTCATGGGCAGTGAACTCGCGGAAGACGCAACCGGCTATCCCGACCTGTGGTTCTACGCGCTCGATGCAAATGGTCATTCGGTGCAGTGGGGCGAAATCCCGGACCGGTTGCTGACCATGGTTGAGGCGCTCAAGACCGTGCGCTCAGCCAATATTTCCGGCCTGGGTCCGAATGAAGACGTGGTCGCCCTCCTCAGGCGCCACGAAGGGGAGATGGGGCGCATCTGGATTGTCGTTGGCAATGGTCCCGAAATCGGCATTCGTTCTGCATTCGGCAACCCGGTGTTCGTCGGCCTTCTCTGTCTCCTGACTCTTGCCTCGTTTCTTATCATTCCGCGGATCGTGCGCAGGGAACTGAGCGGCGTCGATCAGGTCGCGCTCGATGCCGGCAAGATCGACTTCGAGCGGCGTGGCACAAGGCTATCGGCGGACCGGGTACCGGGCGAACTCCATTCGCTTGTTCGCGCGGTGAATGCAGCCCTCCAGCGCCTCGACGACGGGATCGAGCGCCGCCATCGGTTTATTGCCGGCGCCGCCCATGAATTGCGTACGCCAATTGCCATCCTGCAAGCACGGTTGGAACTGATGCATGGCGGCGAGCACCATGGGAAACTTATGCTGGATGTTGCGCGGCTCGCCAATCTCGCCAATCAGTTGCTCGATCTCGAGCGCCTCGTGGCCGAAGTTCCGCAGTTTCAACGCACCAATCTCGTCGAACTGGCGACAGAGGCTGCTGCTGACATGGCGCCCGTCGTGATTGCGGCGGGAAGCACGATTGTCTTCGACGCCGAGACCAAGAATGTTCCGGTCCTCTGCGATCCGCCTTCCTTATCTCGCGCTCTGCAGAATCTGATCCAGAACGCTGTAAATCATGGGGGCGAAAAGTCCATCATCAGCGTCACAGTCAGCTCTGATGTCAAAGTGAGGGTCGCCGATACAGGTCCGGGCATTCCCGAGGAGTATCGCGACGTCATTTTTGAACCCTTCGGAAGGGTAGCCCCGCTCGACCAGGGCGCAGGGCTGGGGCTTGCTCTCGTCCGCGATATCGTAGCGCGGCATAAGGGGCGCGTCACAGTGGGTGACGCCTCTGGTGGAGGGGCCGTTTTCGAGATCTCGTTACCGCGGCTTTCTGAATAGGGCGTTGTATGCGGTCTGGAGTGTCGCAGACCCGGCGCCCGGATCATGCAGTAAAGACCTCCGGTGCCCGGCTGGCCGGTCATCCCTCGATATGAGCGGTTGACCTTCTGTTCCTTCGCCGATCAGCACGGCGCACAACGTTCCCGCAATCTTGGGCCTCGACGGTAGGCGCTGCAGACAAAGTTCGAGACAGCGTCAACAACAGGCAGCAATGGCCCGGCACAGACTTCTGTGGGTTGGACTGAACTCTTTGTCGCGCGAAAGGCGCACCCGAACTGCGCAATGCAATATCGGAGTAGAAATTGACATGAAACGGATCGAAAACCCCCAGCAGAGCCTCGCGATGGGGCGCCGCAGTTTTCTCGGCGGCGCGGCTGCACTTGGTGTTGGTGCCGGATTGTCCGCGCCTGCCATTATCTCCAGTGCCTCAGCGAAAGAGATTTCGGACATCTACCTGCGAGACCAGGACCTGCCATTTATCGGCACAGAAGAGACCTTTTCCACCTATGAGTTGATGGAGCGGAATGACAGGCTGTTCCTTGAGGGGACCGGTCTTGCCGAACTTGGCCCGCGCCGCATCGGTGCAATGGATGAAGCGGGGATCAACGTCCAGATCCTCTCCGCACATACGCCGGGCGTGCAGAATATCCCCGGTCAGGAGGGCATCGATTTTGCCTATCGTCTCAACAGGCTGATTGTCGAGGGACCGATGGCCACCTATCCGGGGCGGTTCCAGGGATTTGCAACCTTGCCGTTGCAGAGTCCGGAAGCCTCAGCGGACGAACTGGAGCGCACAGTGCGGGAGGATGGTTTGCTGGGAGCCCTGACCAATGGGATCATCGGGAAGAAATTCCTCGATCATCCCGACTTTGAACCCGTGCTGGCGCGTGCCGAAACCCTTGATGTGCCGATATACATCCATCCAGGCATTCCTCCAGACGAAGTTTTCCAAATCTACTACAGCAATATGCGGCCGGAATATCAGGCGGAGTTCCAGGACCAGGTCCTCAGCATCTCGGCATATGGATGGCACCAGGAAGTTGTCACTCAATGCCTTCGAATGATCACGTCTGGGGTATTCGACAGACATCCCAGGCTCCAGATCATCATCGGCCATATGGGCGAGGGCCTTCCGTTCTTCTACGAACGCATCGTGGAAAAGATGAGCGAAGTCACCGAACGCACCCTGGACAAGCCGTTCGAGCAATATTTCCATGACAATTTCTGGTTTACAACCAGCGCGTTCCCCCAGGATGAACTTCTTCATCTTCTGTTGAAGTACATCAGCGCGGATCGGGTAATGTTTGCAACCGACTACCCATTTGCAGACATGAAGCAACAGACCGACTGGTTCCGGGCGGTCGATCTGCCACGGGAAGACAAGGAAAAGATCGCGTTCCGGAATGCGGAAAAGCTGTTCGGCATGAAGGTCTGACGCATCACGCCTTGAAAATGCTCAAGCGCCGCACGGGCTTGACCAATTCTCGATGAGCCGGGCTCATCGAGAATTGGTATGAGAGGCGCCGCCTCGTTCGCGTGCCGGGCGGGGCCGATGGGTGCAAGGCACCGAACCGGTCGCAACAAGCAGGAGCCGGATGAATACGGCCTCGCTAGAAACCGCCGCGATGGAACGCTCCATGAGGCTTCCCGGCACAGAAGCCGCGCCGGTTGTCCGGGCGGGGGTCCCGCGCAAAGGGACTAGTTCTTCATTGAGAGCTCCTGCTGAATCCACTGAGTGGCTTCAGTGATGTCCGCAGCGGTGAGTTCATGACTGGCCGGAAGTTCCAGGCTGCCGGCATGCGCGCCCCGAGCCACAAGGGCGTCTGCCAGAGCCGGCGCATGACGGGCAAGCTCATCATCACGTCCGGTCAGCACCAGTGCGCGCGTATCCGACAGGTCAAGGGCCGGCGGGGTCTCCAGGGGCTGGATACCACGCAGCAGAACCGCGCGGCGCACGGTGCCAGGATGAAGCTGGATGACCGCCGCCAGCATGTTGGCACCGTTGGAATAACCGAGGAAGACGAGTTTCCCGGGATCAAGGCCATAGCCGGCTACAGCGCCTTCGACAAACGCTGCGAAGGCTTCTGCTTCACCGCGGATGTCCTGCTGGTCGAATGCCGTTGCACCGGTGCGGCGGAACCAGCGGTTGGTTCCCTCTTCGGTCGAGCGGCCGCGCACACCAAGCAGCACCGCATGCGGTGCTATGCGCCGTGCGGCCGGCATCAGGCTGGCTTCATTGCCGCCGGTGCCATGCAGCAGCACCAAGACCGTACCGTCTGGCTGCTGCGGCCTGTTGAAGCGGTGAATGAAAGGGAGGCCGCGGATCGGAAACCGCTCTTCGCCGGGAAGGGCGAATTGCGGAAGCATCGCCTCCAGATCCTCCGCGCGGCCGGCATCATGCGGGGCCAGGAATAGCGTCCGGCCAAGCCCGTCCGGCGTTTCGTCGACGGTCATGCCCGGCCCGTCGGTCGCATATTCAATCAATATCCCGGCGGGATCGCGAACATAGAGGGAGGTGAAATACTTCCGGTCATGCACCTCGGTGGGCCCGTGATCCTTCAGCGAAAGCCGCATGGAGCGGAGATCATCGATCCCGCTCGCGCGAAAGGCGACATGGTCAGGCACTCCGCCGCCGGGCACGGAAGGCACGAAACCTGTGACCTCCCTGATATCGATGATGTCGGTATCGGACGCCATGCGCCGGGTAACACCGGAGCGGCCTTCTTCCCTGTACCCGAAACGTGTCAGAAAGCTTGTGGTCTCAACCGCCTTGTCCGTCAGAAGCGTGACGCCCCGCAGCCGGGTGGGAGCGTTCGGAAGCGGTACTGGCGTGGCCATGTCCACGCCCGCCAACTTCACGATCAGCCCGTCCGGATCCTTCAGCCGGAGGACCGGCTCCCCGAACTCGCGGGATGGGCCCTCGAGCGGTATGCCGGCGGCAAGTGCCTTTGTGATCCAGTCCCCGAGCGAGGCAGGCGGCACCGCCAGCGTCACTTCCGATACCTGGCCAATGCCCGTGCGGCCGCGGCCTGCCGCTTCCCAGACAAGGAACGTCAGCAACGAGCCGGGACTGCCGATGCCATCTCCGTAGACGAGGTGCAACTGCTCGGCATCCGCATAGCCGCCGGTGCGCTTCACAAGCCTTAGCCCGAGAAAGCCGGCATAGAAGTCGACGTTGGCCTGCACATTGGAGGTGATGCCGGTGACGTGATGTATGCCGCTGGTCATTCCGCTGATACCTTCCGCACTTGGTTTCTTCCTATGGTTATGGACCTTCGGACGGGCTTCCGCCTAGAGCAACTCCAGCAGAAATCGGAACCGGTTTCGCGTCCGGGATTGCGTGAAGACAAGGATCTGGAGCACGCTTCGTTTTCATCGGAAGTGCTTCAGGCCCGCGGGATCAGAATTGCGGATCGATTTCGTCCAGCGTAGCGCATACTCCGGCGCCGAAGTCCGGATGAACCTGCCGGAAAAGCTCGACCTGCCGCTCGATGATCGAGCCGGGAACACCGCCCATCGCGGCGGCAATGTTGGCGAACAGCCGTGCTCTCTGCGCGTCGTCGAACAGCAGGAACAACGCGCGCGGCTGGCTGAAATCGTCGTTTCCTTCCCGGTGATCGAACCGGTCAGCCGGACCTTCAATCTGGAGCGGTGGTTCGGCAAACGAGCGATCCTCCGTTGGACCGCCGAAACTGTTGGGCTCGTAATAGGCATCGGAGTTGGGCATGTTGCCGAAGAAGCGCATCGCCCCATCCTTGTGATAATGATGCACCGGGCACAGAGGCCGGTTGACCGGCAGCGCCTCGTAATGCGTGCCGAGCCTGTAGCGGTGAGCGTCCGCATAGGCGAAGATTCTGCCTTGCAGCATCCTGTCCGGCGAATGGCCGATGCCGCGCACGACGTTCGATGGGCTGAAGGCCAGCTGCTCGATTTCGGCAAAGTAATTGTCCGGATTGCGGTTGAGTTCGAGCACGCCGATCCCGACCGGCGGAAACCCGGCATGGGGCCAGACCTTCGTAACGTCGAAGGGGTTGAAGGGCAACTCGCGCGCCTGGGTTTCGGTCATGACCTGAACCTGCACGATCCAGCGAGGATAGTTGCCCTCCTCGATCGCGTTGAACAGGGCTTCCTGATAGCCTTCCCTGGTTCTGCCGACGACTTCTTCCGCCTCGGCATTCGTGTAGTGGCGGTGGCCTTGTGAGGTCTTGAAGTGAAACTTGACCCAGACGTGCTCGCCCTTGCCGTTCCACAGGCTGTAGGTGTGGCTGCCGTATCCGTTCATGTGCATCGGGCTGACTGGCAGGCCGCGGTCGGAAAAGAGGATCATCACCTGATGCAGGCTTTCCGGTGACAGGGACCAGAAGTCCCACATCGCCGTTGCCGATCGCAGATTGGTGCGCGGGTGGCGCTTCTGCGTGTGGATGAAATCCGGGAACTTGGCCGGGTCGCGGACGAAAAAAACCGGCGTGTTGTTGCCCACCAGATCCCAATTGCCTTCTTCGGTGTAGAACTTGAGCGCAAAACCGCGAACGTCCCGTTCATGATCGGCCGCTCCTGCTTCCCCCGCAACCGTCGAGAAGCGCGCGATCATCGGCGTTTCGGTGCCGGGCTGCAGCACCTTGGCGCAGGTCAGGTGCGAGATGTCTCCCGTTATTCTGAGTGTCCCATGCGCACCCCAGCCCTTGGCGTGAACAACCCGCTCGGGGATCCGTTCCCGGTTCTGGTGGGCCAGCTTCTCGATCAACTTCCAGTCCTGCATGAGCACCGGACCGCGGTCACCGGCGGTCAGGCTGTTCTGGTTGTCGGCAACGGGTGCGCCGGCGGTTGTCGTCAGGCGTGAGTTCCGGTCATCCTGCGGAGGCATGCTCAATCCTTCCTCTCGTCCACACCGCGCGCCGTCTGGCGGCATATCCGCTGAACAAGCTAACGAACTGCGCCGGCAGGGCGTCGCAGCCCCTGCGGTGACGATGCCGTTCTTGCGATGTTTCGCCGGGGGCAAATGGAAGGATTGTCACCATGCCGGTGTGCCGCGAGCTCCCGTGGTACTGGCGGGGCGTCAACAGTTCCTGATGGCGGCATGCAGGGCGATGCCCAGCCTGTCGAGTTCAGCCTTCGTGAAGCTCTTCCCCCGGATGATCATGCGCGAGTAGAGGGAAGCAAAGAGAAGATCGAGCGCCACCCCCCTGTCGACGTCGGCGCGCAATTCGTTGCGGGCAATGGCGCGATCAAGCAGCTGGTGTCCGAACTGCCGCCGTGCCTCGGAAACGCCATCCAGCATTGCCGACAGTTCGTTCGATCGCAGACGTTCGGCAACCAGATCGGGGACTATACGGCGGACCAGTGGATGCCGCAGGACCGCGCGCGTCGCTCTGAGATACTCCCTGATGTCCGCCTGCAGAGAGCCTTGGTCTGTGGCTCCCAGCCGCATGACCTCGACACTGCGTATCGCTTCGCATGCGAATTCCAGCTTCGAGGGCCAGCGCCGGTATATCGCCGCCTTGCCTGCGCCCGCCCGTGCCGCCACGCGCTCCAGACTGACGGCCGCAAAACCGGTTTCTGCCCACTCCTCGAACAAGGCTCTGAACAGCGCCGTCGTCAGTTCAGGCCGGATGACCGCCGCCCCGCTCGGCTTCCGTCTTTTTATCAGGTCGATACTCTTGCGTTCCATTCAAAAGTTCTCCACAGTGGATGGAACGGTAGCGTTTCAACCTGTGAGTGAGAAGAGATTGAGGCGGGCTTCAACGTCTATTCCTGATTGATTTCAGAGAACCGGAGACGAAGATCGCGGCAATGCCTTTCATACGCCTCCGGAAGAAAGATATTTGCTTTGACTAATTAGGTCTACAGCCGGTCTGAGCGGCACGAATCAAGCTGCCGGCCCGGATTAGGAGGGCTGCCGAAAGCATAGGAGACACAGCATGACCGTGCCTGCCTATCATTCTTTTGCCCAATGGTACAGCAATGGTCACCTTGCGCACTATGTGCGTACGATGAAGTCAGCTGGTGGCATCATACATCTTCTGGAGGCCTCTCAACCGGCCGGGGACATGTCCGATCCCGCTGTCCCGGATCTCGTCCTGTATCAGGACCTGCATGGCGGCAGCCGCGTCAGCGGCGATATGGGAGGCGGGCGCTTCAGCGTGAAGAGCGGAAAAGGCAGCTTTTTTCTCTCCGCTCCGCGGTTTGCAAACACGGTCATTGTCGACGCCGAGCATGAGCTGCGCAGCTTGTCGTTTCCCCTGGCGCAGTGGCAGCCTATTCTGGATGAAGCCGCCGGAGGACAGTTTTCTCTCGACTATCAGAAACTGTGCATGGGGGCATTTGCCTCGCCAGCGATCCGCTCGGCGGTCCGGAATCTTTGGGCCTTGTGCGATGAAGAGGGAGCACCCTCGCGCTTGCTGGCGCAGGCCGCAGGCTGCGAGATACTGGCCGAATTGTGCCGGCTCGGCGGAGCACCTTTCACTTCGGCAAAGGGCGGCCTTGCCCCCTGGGCCGAACGGCGCTGCCTTGACCTGCTGCAGGAGCGGCTTTCGGAGGACATCAGCCTCGATGAACTGGCCGCTGAAGCGCGCCTTTCACCCTTTCATTTTGCCCGGATGTTCAAGCAGAGCTTCGGCGTGCCGCCACGGGTCTATCTGACCCGGCTGAGAATGGAGAAAGCCTGCGAACTCCTGGCCCAGACAGACCTTCCGGTCACGGAGATCGCGCAGGAAGTGGGATATTCGTCGAACCAGGTCCTCGCCCGGGTGTTCTTCAAGCATCAACGCATGAGCCCGTCCGACTACCGCCGGACCGCTCGCGATCCGGTTCGCGCCCCAGTTCGCGCCCCGCTTCGCGCCCCAGGCCCGCTTCGCGCGCGCTCGCCTCTGGAGGGACGGCAATGACCATCGATGCCCATGCCTCATTCGCCCAATGGCACAGCACAGGCCAGCATTCGTCCTATGTGCGGTCGATGAAATCCCCGGGCGCAATTCTCGACCTTCTTGAGATCCAGCGGCCTGCCGGGGACATGTCCCGCCCGGCGCTGCCGGACATCGTCCTGATTGAAGACATGCTTGGCTGCAGCCGTGTCCAGGGAGATCTGGGAGGCGGCCGCTTCGACATGACAACCGTGAAAGGCGCCCTTGCCGTCGCCGCGCCGAACTTCGCGACCACGGTGATCAATGACGGCAGCCATCGGCTCCGGAGCCTGGCTCTCCCTGTGGCGCAATGGCAAGGCGTGCTTGACGACGCCGCCAGCGGCGGGCTCTCGCTCGACAGCCTCTCCATCTACGGCCGGGTGTTCGACTCACCGGCCATCCGCTCCGCGCTGCGGAACCTGTGGGCTCTCTGCAATGACGAGGGGGTACCTTCCCGGCTGCTGGCGCGCGCCGCAGGTTTGGAGATTCTGGCTGAGTTGTGCCGGTTGGGCGGGGCACCGTTGACGGCTGCCAAGGGTGGTCTTGCTCCTTGGGCGCAGCGGCGGTGTCTGGAGCTTATGCACGCCCGGCTTTCGGAGGACATCAGCCTCGACGAACTGGCCGCTGAAGCGCGCCTCTCCCCCTTTCATTTCGCCCGCATGTTCAAGCAGAGCGTCGGGGTGCCGCCACGGGTGTATCTGACCCGGCTGCGGATGGAGAAAGCCTGCGAGCTCCTTGAGACAACGGACCTTCCGGTCACCCAGATCGCGCAGGAGGTGGGATATTCGTCGAACCAGGTGCTGGCCCGGATTTTCATCAAGCATCAGCGCATGAGCCCGACCGACTATCGCCGGGCGGTTTGCGATCCGCTGTGTTCTATGACGCCGCAATGACTTTCGATGACGGCGCCTGGCGGCGGGAAGCCTGGCGATGGAGTTAGCCCGTCATGGCCTTGTTCCCGAACGATAGGTGGCCTGCACCGCTCTTGCCGTGAGGATATGTTCGAGATCCTTCAGTGCGGCGGCCGCTGTGGCGAGAGGCTCCGTGCCGGATCCGAACGCGATCGTCTCGCCCATGGCATCGGTGGTGATGCGGACCGCCTTGTTCTTCCCCGATACATGGGCGAGCGGATCGTCCGGCGGGTAGGTCCGGATGCCCACAGTTGCCCGCATCACGCCTCCCGTCCGGACAAGGCTCCCGACGAGCTTTGGAACCAGACGCTGCTCGCGCCATGCAGCGATGCGCTGCTCCGTGACCGATTGGATACCATCGACGGCGAGGCCGTCCATCGTCAGACCCGTATTGAGGCCGAAATTGGCAAGGATCAGAAGCTTGCAGGCGGTGTCCCAGCCCTCGGTGTCGTTGCGCGGGTCGGCTTCGGCGAACCCGCCCGCCTGCGCGCGCGCAAGCGCTTCGTCGAAGCCGAGGTTCTGGTTCATCATCGCATCCAGCAGGTAATTGGTGGTCGCGTTCAGAATGCCCTCGATTTCCAGCACCTCGCAGCCTTTCAGGCTGTGCTCGAGAAGGTCAAGCGCCGGCAGTGCGGCAGCAGCGGCGCCGCTGAGTTTCAGCATCGCCCCCGAAGAATGCGCCAGGGCCCGCAGTTCCGGTCCGCTGTGGACCAGCGCGCCCTTCGATATGACGATGGTGTCGCGCCCCGCCGAAAGCGAGGACCGAATATAGGCGAGGCCGGGACCCCCGGTGCGAAAGTCGCTTGGGCCTGCCTCGATGAGGATGCCGGCATCACTCGCCTCGACGAAGGCCGGGCCAGTCAGGCCCGGCTCCAGCGCCTCAAGGCGCCCGGCGTCCAATCCTTCCGGATCGGCCAGGCCGGCTCGCGATCCGCAGATGGCGACGAGGCGAATATCGGCCCCATAGACCTGCCGGTAGCGTTCACGCCGGGCCAGAAGAAGATTGGCCGTGGCGCGGCCCACGCCTCCGAAACCGGCAATCGCGACCCTGACGACATTCATAGTTTCAACGCCTTATCTTTGAGCATCTGGCCCGTATCCCAATGCCTCCGACAAAGCCGGACATGTTTCCCCCACAACCCGGCTCTTTCCGGACCGGCATCCCTGCGCCGGCTGCGGCGGGCAGGACTGCACGAAAGAGCACCTGCGGCGGTCACGCAATCCGCGACCGCCGGGCCCCTTGACCAACCATCTCAGGCGCGGATGAAGGCCAGCATATCCGGGTTCACCACCTCCGGATGGGTGGCGAACAGGCCGTGTGACAGGCCGGGATAGGTCTTCAGCGTCCCGTCCCTGACGAGCTTGATCGCCTTATAGGCCGAGTTCCCGATCGGCACGATCTGATCGTCCTCGCCATGAATGATCAGGACGGGAACTGTGAGTGCCTTCAGATCCTCCGTGAAGTCGGTTTCCGAGAATACTTCGATACAGTCATGATGCGCCTTGGCGCCACCACTCATACCCTGGCGCCACCAATTGTCGATCAGGCCCTGGCTGACCTTCGCACCTTCCCGGTTGAAGCCGTAGAAGGGTCCGCTAGGCAGGTCACGGTAGAACTGCGCCCGGTTTGTCTCCAGCGCGGAGCGCAACCCGTCGAAGACCTCCATCGGAACACCGTCAGAGTTGGCGCCGGACTGCACCATCACCGGCGGGATCGCCGCGATCAGAATGGCCTTGGCCACCCGGCCACGTTCGGCACGCGCCGCATAGCGCGTGACTTCGCCGCCGCCGGTCGAATGGCCGATATGGACCGCGTCGCGCAGATCGAGCGCCCTAGCGAGTTCAGCCACGTCCGCGGCATATGTGTCCATGTCGTTGCCGGTATCAGTCTGGCTGGAGCGGCCATGGCCGCGCCGGTCATGCGCAATCACCCGGTAACCTTCGGACAGGAAGAACAGCATCTGGGTGTCCCAGTCGTCGGCGCTCAGCGGCCAGCCATGGTGGAACATGATGGGCTGCGCGTCTTTCGGCCCCCAATCCTTGTAGAAGAGGATTGTCCCATCGGATGTGGTGATAGTTGCCATTGCACGTCTCCTTCCAAACCAGGTTGAGCGGATGTCCGAAATGGCAGGCCCTCGCAGCGGCGCTCGCAACGCTTGCCACCTGCTTTTCGCATGTTGGTTCTAGCGGGTTGGCGAAAGTGCTGCGGCGCGGAAGCTGCTGTGCAAGTGCCGATCTTGCGGACCGGTGGCCGCAGCAGGCCGTTTCCGGCCCCCGAACATGATGGCACGGCGCGCTCCCTGTCAGTGCCCGGTCACAAGGGCCGCAGGAGATGACGCACGATCGGCGGCCGGTCGCCAGCATGGAATGCGTTGATGGTTGCCTGATCCAGCTGATCGGTGCGCGTTACCCGGGCATGCTGCCGTTGATGCTCGATCCAGCTTTCGACGACAAAGCTCTCGATGACCCGCCCAGGCTCCGCAGCATCCTCCCATACGTCCCACCGTATCGCGCCGTCACGCTGCCTCGAGGAGCGGAAATTGCGCAGCGCCGCAACAAACTCGGGAAGCCGCGCGGGCTCGATCTGATATTCGATCTCGATAAGGACCGGCCCCCGGTCGCCCGCTGGCTGCACCGACACCACCGGTTCGGCCCAATGATTCGAAGGCGACAGATCGGAGGCTGAATCCTGTGGCAGGCGCCAGCGGAAGGCCAGCATCAGCGCCGCCGCCTGCCCGGCGGCGGCGGCCACAAGAGCGGTGCTGACACTGGTGCTGGCAGCGATCGAGCCCCACAGGATGCTCCCGCCCGTCATGGCTCCCTGAAACACGAGAATGTAGACGGCGAGCGCGCGCGCCTTTACCCATCCGGGCGATGCCATCTGTGCCGCGACATTGAGCGACGTCAGCATTCCGATCCAGGCGAGGCCGGCGGAAAACATGACCGCCCCGGCGATCCAGGCGCTGTTGGCGAGCGCCAGAGCCAGCGTCGACAGAGCAAAAAACACCGTCGCCCCGACGGAGATCGTGTTGGCGGGAACCGTCTTGCGCAACCGCTTCAGCAGGATCGCGCCCAGAACCGCACCGGCCCCCATGCAGCCGAGCAGGGCACCGTAGCCGGCGGCATCGAGCCCCAGCCCGCGCCGCGCGATCAGCGGCAGCATGGCCCAGAGCGCGCTTCCGAACAGGAAGAACCCCACCGCCCGGACCAGCACGAGCTGCATCGCCGGCGAATGGCGCGTGTATCGGTAGCCCGCCTTCAGCGCACCGAAGAAGTGCTCTGGCGGCAGGGCGTGAGCGGTTGGCGGGCGCTTCCATGTGTAAAGGACGGCCAGCACCGCCACGACCGACAGTGCGTTCAACGCGAAGACGGCCGGTATTCCGGCAAACGCGACGATGACCCCGCCGAGCGCCGGACCAATGGCACGCGAGATGTTGACGCCGAGGCTGTTCAGCGCAATGGCATCCGGCAATGCCTGCTTGTCCACCAGTTCGGGCACGACCGCCTGGAACACCGGAGCGCTCAGGGCCGCAGCGGTGCCGAGCACGAAAGTCCCAGCCAGCAGCACCTCGGGAGTGACGAGATCCAGCAAGGTCAGAACCGCCAGAAGTGCGGCCGCCAGCAGACCGAGCAATTGCGCCGCCATCAGCATCCTGCGGCGGTCAACGATGTCGGCGAGCGCGCCTGCCGGAAGCGCCAGCAGGAACATCGGCAGCGTCGTCGCCGCCTGGACCAGCGCGACGAGCAGCGGGCTCGGCGACAGCGAGGTCATGAGCCATCCGGCGCCGACATCGTGCATCCATGTGCCGACATTGGAAACCACCGTGGCGATCCACAGCGCCCGGTAGACGGGGAAGTCAAGCGGACCGGGGGCCTTCTCGTGCCGTATCTCGCTCATGGCGGTTTCCTCGTTCGTCCTGGATGAAGGGTTCATTGCGGACAAGGTCAGACAGCCCAGCAGCCGCATCCGAGGGCACCCCAGAAGGTACGGGCGTCTGATGCCGGAACACTTGCGCCAAGCGCTGCAGCGTGATCGTGCCCGTGAACCGCGCAACCACTCGCGCAACCGCAATTCACCATCATCCGGGTGCGCGTTTCCGTTGTCCGGTGGTAGCCGCCGAAGGTTGCGACCGGCGACCAGTCCGGCATCGGCGCGGGAAGATCCGGTGCGAGGCGCTCGTAGTCACCCTCGCCATGCACGACCTTGCCGCCGAGAATGGTCAGGACCGACCGCAGGTGAACGATGCCGCTTTCCGGCACCGAAAAATAGTCCCCGGACAACAGAGCGAGGTCGGCAAGCTGACCCGCTTTGATCTGCCCTTTCTTCCCCTGCTCGTTGGAGAACCAGGTGTTGGCTTCGGTCCACAGCCGCAATGCTGTTTCCCGGTCAAGGCGGTCCTGTTGCGGATAAAGGGCAAGCCCCCCGACCGTTCTGGACGTCACCAGCCAGGAAAGCGAAACCCATGGATTGTAACTGGCCACGCGGGTTGCGTCCGTGCCGGCGCCCAGCGCCACGCCCGCCTCCATGATCCGGCGGACGGGCGGCGTGCGCTCTGCAGCTTTTGCCCCGTAGCGCTCGACGAAATATTCACCCTGAAACGCCATGCGGTGCTGTACGGCAATGCCGCCGCCGAGCGCGGCGATCCGGTCGATGTTGCGGTCGGTGATCGTTTCGGCGTGGTCGAAGAACCAGTTGATGCCGGAGAGCGGAATGTCGCGGTTGACCTTCTCGAACACGTCAAGCGCGCGATCGATCGTTTCGTTGTAAGAGGCATGCAACCGCCAGGGCCAGCGGTTTTCCGCCAGGAGACGGATGACGGGTTCCAGATCGGCTTCCATATCCGGCGGCATGTCCGGGCGCTCGGCGCGGAAATCCTCGAAATCGGCGGCGGAATAGACGAGCATCTCGCCAGCGCCGTTGTGGCGGTAGACATCGTCACCCTGCCCGGGCGAGACCTGCTTCACCCAGCTTGAGAAATCCGCCAGCTCCTCCTTGGGCTTCTGGGTAAAGAGGTTGTAACTTATGCGAACCGTCAGCTGTCCGCCGGCGTGAAGTTTTTCGATGATCTCATAGTCGTCGGGATAGTTCTGGAAACCGCCGCCGGCGTCGATCACGCTGGTCACTCCGAGACTGTTCAGCTCGCGCATGAAATGGCGGGACGAATTGATCTGGTACTCGGGATCCAGCTTCGGCCCCTTGGCCAGCGTCGAATAGAGGATCGTTGCATTGGGCTGCGCCAGCAGCAGGCCGGTGGGATTGCCTGCGCCATCCCTGACGATTTCGCCGCCGGGAGGATTGGGCGTGTCCTTCGTGTAGCCAACGACACGCAATGCGGCCGCGTTGAGCAGCGCGCGATCATACAGATGCATAATGAAGACGGGCGTATCAGGCGCGACGGCGTTGATTTCCTCAAGCGTCGGCAGGCGTTTTTCAGCGAACTGGTGCTGAGTGAAGCCGCCGACGACACGCACCCATTGGGGCGCAGGCGTGCGGTCGACCTGCCGTTTCAGCATCATCATCGCATCGGAAAGCGACGGGACGCCATCCCAGCGAAGCTCCATATTGTAGTTCAATCCGCCGCGGATCATATGGGTGTGGCTGTCGATCAGCCCCGGAATCAACCGGCGCCCTTTTGCGTCGATGATCCCGGCGTCCGGGGCAGCGGCCCGGACCTCCGCCTCCGGACCCACGGCAAGGAACCTGCCGTCCCGGATCGCCACGGCATCAGCCGAAGGGTTCTGCCGGTCGAGGGTCGTCACCTTGGCGTTGATGATGATCAGATCGTGGGCAGTCATGGCTTTCTCCTTGGCGGCGCATCCAATCCGCAGCCGCACCGCCGGGAAGGCGTCACGGCGTCACGGTGATGCGGCGGATGGCATGGGAAGAGGGCAGCACCCAGATGCACGGAGCCGGCGGCTGATCCCGGCGGGACAGCCGGCCGGGCCGGTCACATCATTCAGGCCGCAGGCTTGGGCGGCATGACCGGGCCGTGCGCTGTGCGCTCGGGAGCCTTGTGAACCATGGTATAGGCGTAGTCGACACCCATGCCATAGGCCCCGGAATGCTCCCGCACGATGGCCATGACGGCTTCGTAGGTGTCACGCCGTGCCCAGTCACGTTGCCATTCGAGCAGGACCTGCTGCCAGGTAACAGGGACAATCCCGGCCTGCACCATACGGTCCATGGCGTAGTTGTGCGCGTCAACGGACGTTCCGCCCGAGGCATCGGCCACCATGTAGATTTCATAGTCGGTGTCGGCGAGACAGGAGAGGGCGAAGGTCAGATTACAGACTTCGGTCCACAGACCCGAAACAACGATCTTTCTGCGCCCGTCCGCGGCATTGGCTGCCAAGGCCTCGCGGACCTTCAGATCATCCCAGGAATTCATCGACGTGCGCTCCAGAATAGGAGCCTCGGGAAACACCGAAAGCAGTTCCGGAAAGGTCGGGCCCGAGAAGCTTTCCGTCTCCACACTTGTGATGGTCGCCGGGATCTTGAAGGCCTTTGCCGCCTTGGCAAGCCCTACGACGTTGTTCTTCAGGGTTTGCCGGTCGATGGATTGGACACCAAAGGCCATCTGCGGCTGCTGATCGATGAAGATAAGCTGGCTGTTCTGAGGGGTGAGAACCTGTAGCTTGCTGGACATCTGTGTTCGCTTTCGTGTGATGGGAGAACTGGCGAGCACCTCAGGCGGTGCCGTCTTTCTTCGCTGCCTCACCGGTGCGCGGCAGGGCGAAGGATTTTTCGTGCAGCACTGCCTGGACAAGGTTCTTGTGGCCCTTGAACCACTGGACACCTGCTTCACCTGCAAGCATCCCCAGGAGGCCAAGCAGGGCGATGATGGGAGGCGCAGGCGACCGGACCGACAGCAGGCCATAGAGCACGCCGATTCCCAGGCCAACGGCCAGCGAAAGAAGGTAAGGATGAAGCTGGCCCATGGACTGATCTCCCCGTGATACCAAGTCTTGCGATGCTGACGCATCACGCCTTGAATGTGCTCAGACGCTGCACGGGCTTGGTCAACGCCCGGCGTCCAGGCACTGACCGGCACCCGAGGGACCGGCGCGGACACGCAAGCACCGCTGCAACAAAGGCAGCGGGAAGGTGCGCGCCGTAACGGCCAGATTGGCGTCACGGTATTTACTCTAGTGCCGGTGCTTGACCGCTGCGGTGCCGAAACTGCGATGACGGTGCCAATCTTGCGGCCGCGTGCCGGACGAAAGCCGCCAGGCCATCCGCGCCGGGACTTGCGATGCAGATCCGCCCTCACGCTCCCTTTTCAGCAAGCTTCACCGCGTCCGCGCCGGCCGGAATGCGGCATGGAGACGCCGCATCGGCCCCTGCCCGCCGGGCGTAGCGGGATATGAAGCCGGCACCGGAAATATGAAGCGCATCCGAAATACTCAGATCGAATTCAATCTGAAACTAAATCAGGTTCTTCGAAATGACCTCAAACAGATACTCATCGAGTATTGAATCATTTGACTGACGCAATCCGCCAGACAAAGCCTTTGAAAGGCCGCGATAGAATTCTGTTCTTGTCTTGTCAATGGCATCTGGCGCGCCGCCGCCGCATGCCCTGAGCACATAATAGTCTTCCAGAACCGAACGCAAAGGCAGAAGGGCCATGTCCGGCCTTCGCGTGAAGAGGCCCTCAAAAGGGCCTCCGGAAGGCAGAAGATGCCCGATTGGCTGCTCAAGGCAGGGCAGAAGGCGCGGCCAGTCCGCCGGAACATGCCGTGTGGCCACGAGTTGGCGCAGATGTGCCAGCAGGAAATCTGCATAGGTTCCGCTGCCGGTCATCCCGTGGCTGCCGGTAAGATGCCCCCGGCGGATCTCGTCTGCATAAGCGGAGAAGGCCACGTCAAATCCGGGCACATGGGCAAGCGAAACGGTCTCCACATGCACGGAGCCATGTGAGGCTTCGACAACGCAATATCCGGCGGGATAGGCAACAGGTGAGGGGACGGCGACATTCACAAGACCGTCGAGTTCCACCTCGCCCGCCGTATGCATGTGGCCGCTGAAATGCCATTCAAGACCGGCAGCGGCCAAGGTCTGGCCCGTATTTGCGGACGGCATCCGCTCCAGCCAGCTGGGAGTGCCTGCAGCCCGCACGCCGCTGCCAGTGTCTTCAAGCGTCAGCGGCAGAACGGGGTAATGGGAGCAGGCAAGAAGGGTCTTCCCCTGGTGTTTCGCACGCTGAGCAGCGTCCCGGATCCAGTCGATCAGATAAGGCCGGTCCGTCAGGACATGATCCCAGGCCGCGTCTGCCTTCAGCTTCCAGCCCGCCCCGGCGCGATGAAACACATTGGCATCCAGCATCAGCAGCCAGAGGCCCTCTTGCGGCTCGACCAGATAGGATGCGTCAGGCAATGCCGGATCACCGCCCGGAGGATAGCGTTCATCAAGGCCGTCACGTGTGCCGAAAGGTGTTTCCCAGTGAAGCACACCAGCGGGACGCGCGATGCCATAAGACGCCATGGCCTGCATGGCGCCGGCAGTGCTCATGCCCAGCATTTCCGGTGCAAAGACGGCTGGCTCCGGGGCGCCGGGATCGCTCGACGCCAGCACTGAGGCCCCACCGCCGCCTGCCGTCAGCCATTTGGACTGATGGCGAGGGACAGGGCCAAAGCAATCGTGATTGCCGAAGACCGTAAAGAAACGCAGCCCGTGGTTCGTTTCGTAGTCTGACAGGATACGCTTGAGGGCAGCAACCGCGCCGGGCTGACCGTCGTCTGAATAGTCGCCCAGCAGCACGACCGTGCTGATGCCCCGCCGCACGATGTCTTCCAGGATTGCAAGGAAGGCCGGGTAGCTCTCGTTGAACACGCGCGTGGAGGCCGCAGTATCTGCAAAGGTGCGAAGGGCAAGCGCACCACGGCTTAGCTCCCTCAGCCCGTAACCGCCATACAGATCATGCAGATGGACATCAGCGACGATTGCAGCCTTCAGCAAGACTAAGAACCTCCAGGATGACGGCGCGCCGCCTGGAACAGGTCCGGCCGGTCGAGATTGATGTAGCTGGCACTCGCGTTAGCAATTTCGCGATGCACGAGCGGATCGTCTCCCCCGTAATAGACCATGACGTCCAGCCCGGCCATGCGGCAGGCTTCCAGAAGACCAGGCCTGCGCATCTGCTCCACCGTGATCTCGATGATCGACGCGTGATGGACGGAGGCGGCGAGGGACGGCGACTTGGCAATGTTGAGCGTCATCATCTTCCGGAATTCCGGTGCAATCAGCTGCAGCCCCAGCCGCATCTCCTCGGAGAACGAGAAGTAGAACGTGTCGCGCGTCATTCCGAGATTGCGGACCAGAGCCGCCACCTTGGCCGGATCGCAGTATTTCAGCTCGATATAGACCCCGGCGCGGCCCCGCAGATGCTCAAGATAGGCATCAAGCCGGGGCACAACGGCGCCTTTGAACTTGAGATCGAACCAGCTGCCGGCGTCGAGCGCATCAATTTCCCTGGCCACGGCATGACCAATGGGGCCTGTGCCGTTTGTGGTGCGGTCGAGCGTCTCGTCGTGAAAGACGTAGAGCACTCCGTCCGCGCTCTCGCGCACGTCCAGCTCGATGTAATCTGCACCCTGCTCAAGGGCGAGGTCTGCGGCGGCAAATGTGTTTTCCGGTGCAAACTTGTTTGCACCGCGATGGGAGACAATCCTGGTCACTGAAAGGTCCTGTCAATTCACTTGCAGCCGCTGCGCGGCGCTGTTGAAGGCGGGATGAGGAACTGCGGCATGGAGGCCGGGGATGCGGTTGCCGTCTGCACCAAAAATGAGAGAGAGGGCGGCATTCCAGTCAAGTCCGGTCTGGCTTCCGGGCGCATGCCGTACAGCCTCGCCATATTCGAGCGCGTGGATGAGACCGGCAGGTGTGGCAACCGTGTAGAAGACTTCGCGGCCCATCGGCTCCACGCTGACGATCTCACCGCAGAGCGGTGCTTCTGCCGGAGCGGTCAGGGCGATATCCTCCGGGCGCAGACCCAGGGTCACAGGTCCGTCGCAGGGCGACGTCAAACGCAGCAGCGCAGCGCCAAGACGCAGCTCCTCTGCGCTGGCCTGACCTTCAATCAGGTTCATCGGCGGTGTCCCGATGAAGCCCGCGACAAAAAGATTGCTGGGCCGCCGGTAAAGGTCATCCGGCGTCCCGATCTGGGCAATCTCGCCATTGTTCATGCAGATGATGCGATCAGCCATGGTGATTGCTTCAATCTGATCATGGGTGACGATCAGCGTGGTGATACCGAGACGTTTCTGGATCGCTTTCAATTCGGCCCGCATGGAAATGCGCAGCGTTGCATCGAGGTTCGAGAGGGGTTCATCCAGCAGCAGAATATTCGGTTCCTTGACCAGCGCCCGAGCCAGGGCCACCCGTTGCTGCTGGCCTCCGGACAGTTGCGAAGGGCGCCGGTCGAGCAGGGAACTGATCTGGACAAGGGTGGCTGCTTCTTCAACGCGCCGGGCCGCTTCTTCCTTGCCAACAGGCTTGAACCTCAGCGGGAAGGCGATGTTCTCGCGGACGGTCAGGTTCGGATAAAGCGCATAGGACTGGAAGACGATGCCGACATTCCGGTCGCGCGCGTCGACCTTGCTGACGTTGTGGCCGTCGAAGGTGATGGCACCGGATGCCGGCGCATAGAGACCGGCCAGCAGGAACAGCGTCGTCGACTTGCCGCATCCGGAGGGGCCGAGAATGGCGACAAATTCTCCATCCTCAATGGTCAGGTTCAACGGCTTCAGCACAAGGGTTTCGCCCCAGCGTTTCGTCACGTTGTCGAGTGTGATCTTGGCCATGGCCGTTATCCCTTGATTCCGCCGAAGCTCATCTGAGTGATGTATTTCTGAGTGAAAGCGTAGAGAACGAGCACGGGCAGCAGGTAGACAATGCCCACGGCCGCCACCAGCCCATAGTCAACGCCCATGTGATCCTGCGAGACGAAGAAGAGGTAGAGGCTCATCGTCATCTGGCTTTTTTCGATCAGCAGGGTCTGGACAAAGACATATTCTTCCCAGCCCCGCAGGAAGGTGAATGTGGCGACCGCAATCAGCCCCGAGCGGACCTGCGGCAGCACGACCATCCGGAACGCCTGTGCCCGGGTTGCGCCATCCGTGACGGCGCTCATTTCGATGTCCCAGGGCACCGTGTCGAAGAACCCCTTGAGCACAAAAATCGCATAGGGCAGCTCCAGGGCGCTCAGGACAAGCACGACCCCGGCAAGGCTGTTCAGCAGTCCCATGTAGTAGAGCTGCACGAAGACGGCGACGGTCAGCGCCAGAGCCGGAAAGGCATGCAGCATCAGGAGGCCGCGCAGGAAGGCTTCACGCCCGGCAAAGGCGAAGCGCGACAGGGCATAGGCCGCAGGCGTGGCAACGAGCGTCACGATCAAGGTCTGAGCCATCGCGAACAGCAGCGAGCTGCCGAGCGCTGACCAGATTGACGGCAGCAGGCCTGTCCGGCTGGTTCCCGTTCCGTCGATGTCGCGCGTCAGGAGAAAGCGGTAGTTCTGCAGCGTCAGATAAGGAGCGATGAAGACCGCCACAAGGATCAGGATCGCCAGAGCGAACACCAGCCAGGCGAACTGGGGCCGTTTCAATCTGGCCGCCAGAAGGCAGAGCAGCAAAACTCCGGCATAGGCTACGGCAGCAATTGCAGTGCTGCGCCACATCACCATGCTGCTGATGGCGCCATCGGACAAGGTGAATGACTTCACCAGAAGCCACAGATAGGGCAGCAGGACGGGAATGGATACGAGCGTCAGAAAAAGCAGGATGACACCCGAAAAGCCTGCGCGGTTCATGATGCCGCGGCGCTCCAGGCGCGCCCAGCCGGCAGATCCTGCAAGCATTGACCTGTTGGACAGCATCAGAGCACCTCGATCCTGGGGGCTGCAAAAGTGGAGCGCATGTCTGTGAGACGCCATTGCAGGAGCGTGATCACCACACCGAGGACCATCAGGCCCAGCGCAAGCGCCGCGCCATAGGCGTAAGCGCCGTTTTCAAAGGCTCTGCGGTAGATGTAGAGAGCATAGGGCGTTGAATCATAGACAGGACCGCCCCCGGTGATCAGCAGGATGTACTCATAGGTCGTCATCAGGGAGAGCGCCTGATAGATGGTGATGAAGCGGACCGGCTGTGACAGCGCAGGCATCACCACATGGCGCAGCACGCCCCATTCGCTTGCACCATCCACGCGGGCAGCGTTGGCCAGATGCGCCGGAATTGAACGGATTGCGGAGGTCAATATGATCATCGCGAACGACGCACCGACGAATCCGTTGGCAATGACAACGAGCAGAAGCGGAAAGTCGTTGCGCAGGTTGACCGGCGGCAAGCCGAGGGCACCGGAGACCTGGGCCAGCAGCCCAGCAGGTGACGGGTCGGCGATCCAGATCCAGAGAATGCCATAGAGAACAGCAGGGCTCATGCGCGGCAAGAGCCATAGACCTCGGAAGAACGTGCCAAGCCGTCCGGAGACTGCGGTGGTCGCGACAGCCAGCAGCGCACCCAGACCGACGTTGAACAGAAACAGGGTTGCGCTGACATAGATCAGCGTTGTCATCAGAACCGCCGGCAGGCGTGCGTCACGTTGCAGGATGCGCTCGAAGTTCTGCAGCGTGAATTCTCCCGCCCGCAGATTTGCCCCCATGTCCGTGAAGGCGATGACCCCGTTGACGATGATCGGCCCGAGGAAAAAGACCGTCAGAAGTCCTATGGCCGGCAGCAGATAAAGCGCCGGTCTGGCTGGACGATGCGCCCGCAGGCGTGTGCTGGACATTGAATTCGATCCGGATTGCCCGCCCGCGGCGGCATTTTCTGAAGTCCCGGGAACCCGGCCGGAGGCAAGAAGGCAGTCTCCGGCCGGGCGGCAAGTCCATGGCCTTGCAGCCACATGCGTATCAGTTGCTTGCGCTGTCCCGGATTTCGACGTCGGCGCCGAACTGAAGGCTCAGCTCTTCGGCGATGAAGTCCACCGCCTGCGCAGCTGTCATCTTGCCCGTCTCAACGGCCTGGAGACCGCTGAAGAGCGCCTTGTTGTAGCTGCCGAACTGGGTGTGGTTGGGGACGAATTGCGCATGCGCCATCATCGGCGATGCGGCCGAAAGCACCCAGTTGTCCCTGTACTTCGGCATGGCTGTCTGCGCATGGCTGATTGCCGTGTGATAGGAGCCGACAGCATGCTCGGTGTTGAAGTAGGGCAAGGTCGCCAGCGCGATCAGGCTGGCCGCGATATCGGCATGCTCGCTCTTCGCGTTGACCGTGTAGAGAAGCGGATGGGACAGGTTGGACGGTGCGCCCCCCTGCTTCGCCGCCGGAGCCGGAATCCAGCCGATCTTGTTGAAATAGCCTTCCTTGTCCGTAGGCCAGACAGCGCCGTTCTTGTCACCGGCCTGCCAGGCAACAGCCCATACGCCCTGATGGAAGATGAAGGCCTTTTCCTGCTTGAAGGCACCCTGAATGGCTTCCCAGCTCATGGCGGTATTGTCCGCCGGCGTCACGCCGTCACGGGCGTTCCGCTCATACCAGCCCAGCGCCTCGGCCATCTCCGCCTTCGGGAAGATGAGCTTGCCGCTGGCCTCGTCAATGAACTTGACCCCATAGGACTGGAACACCATCAGATAGTCGATGCCGACATTCGGACGGTGCAGCATGCCGTATTCCGCCGCGCCTGCGTCAACCACCTCCTTGGCGAGGGCGGTCAGGTCATCAAGCGTGAAGCTGCCGGCTTCGACCTGGGCAGGAAGGCTCTCGATGAAAGCTTCATCCTTGCCGATCTTGCGCAGCATGTCCTTGTTGTAAAAGAACATGCGGATCTCAGCATCCTGCGGGATACCGTAGATCTTGCCGTCGGCGGCTTTGGCGGAGTTCCACAGGACAGGCAGAATGTCGCCATAGGCCCAGGGGGTAGAAGCGATGATCCCGTCCATGGCAAGGGCATTGCCATCTTCGGCGAACTTGCCGATCCACTCATGCGGCAGGACATAGAGGTCAGGCCCCTGACCGACCGAGAAGGCCTTCATGAGCTCAAGCGCCAGATCGTCCCAGCCTTTGACGGCGCTGGCATTTGCCTCAATGACGATGCGCTTGTCGACGCCGGCCGCCTTGAACTGGCCGTTCATGATTTCAGCTGCGGCTTCGATGTTGGTGATACGCGCCGGGCCGGACTTGTCCGCGAGGGTCGACATCTTGATCTTGATGTCTTCGGCATGCGCGTGGCCGGCCACGAGAGCCGAGAGTGCAATGCTTGCGAGAAGGGCGATAGGCTTTGTCATGCTGATCAATCCAGTTGGCGATGTTTCATTAATTAACTTGCTTAATTAAAAGTTTGATGACATTCGCTAGGGAAAGACGAGGAGGAGAAATCTCATGCTGACGCGGCAGCACCCTTTGGAGGGCATTGGCCGGACACAGGCCGGCATGCTCAAGCACCTGCGCAGAAAAGGCATGGCGTCGCGGGTGCAGCTGGCGGAAATGTGCGGGATCACGGCAGCGGCGGTCAGTATGATGACCCGCGACCTGATCGAACGCGGCATCATCCTTGAAGGCGCCCGGCGTTCGGGCGGGCGCGGGGCGCCGCATATTGATCTGATGCTGTCTGAAAAGGCAGGTTACGCAATCGGCCTGCATGCCAACCGGTATGCCGTTTCGATCGTCCTGCTCGACTTTCGCGGAAATCTCGCGGGTGAGTGGCAGGAACGGGGGTCCTTCGAGACCTTCTCCGGCCTATTGGCCGCCGTTGAGCGGCTGAAAGGAAAGCTTGCCGCTGCAAGTGCCATAGATCCGCGGCTGCTGATCGGTGCCGGTATCGCCATGCCGACCCGCTTCCATCAACAGACGGCCTCCCTCGATCTGGCACAGGAGGTGATCGGCTGGACAGGCTCCGACCTCGCAGCCGCACTGGAGGAAACTCTGGGATGCCCGGTCATGATCGAGAACGACGCCAACGCAGCGGCAATGGGCGAGCTGACGATGGGCAACGCCGCCACTCATGAGAATTTCGTCTATCTCTATCTGTCGGAGGGCATCGGCAGCGGTCTGATCGTCAATGGCGAGCTTTACCGCGGGCATGCGGGCAATGCCGGCGAAGTCGGTGCCTTGCGCGCCCGCGGCCGCTCTAGACCGAGCTTCGATGATCTGGCCTCCTGGTGCCTCGCCCATGCAGGCAATATCCCGGAGGGACGCTCTGCGGAGGAGTGGACCACCTATCTGGAGCAGCATGCGGCTGTGCTGGAGACATGGCTTGAGAAGGCCGGGCCGGAGACGGCAAAGCTGGCCTTCATGGTTGCAGCCATCCTGGCACCTTCCGCAATTTACCTCGGAGGGACGCTGCCCTGGATGGTCCGCAAGCGGCTTGCCGGCTGGCTTGAATTTGCCACATCGGAGCCATTTGAAGGGGCGCGGGTTCTGCAGCCGCAGATCCTGGTTCCGCAGAACTCTGCGACGGACGCCGTCGCCTTTGGCGCGGCCGCCATGATCCTGCACGAGTTGCGCGGCTAGCCCCCGCCGGGTGAGGGTGCAAACCGCTCGACGGCCGCAGGAACTCACACTACGCGGTGGGCCATTCTCATACGCCGAATCGGAGAACGGATGTCCTTGCAAAAGCCGGGAAGGGAAGGGCTGCCGCCTGTTCGCTGTTGACGGTTTGCCTGCCCTAACGTTAAATTGTGGGCGTCCAATCCAAGCCAACAGGGGATTGTAGATGCTGGAGCTTGTGACCACCCGCTGACTGTCCCGATCGACCGGGACATCCAGATGCACCGTTTCGCAGCGGCGGTTTTGCCGTGCCCGAAGGGTGCCAGGGTGATTTCTGCACACAGGCTTTTCCATGAACATCTCTCGCAGCGAACAGCGCGTTCTGCACGTGCTGGCGCAAGGCGGCTATATCCGTCATCACCGGTCCGGCAACGGCCGCATAACAGACGTGCAGTGCTTCACGCGCGACGGCCTTCTCCTGTCCGATTGCACGCCCGAGGTCTTTGCCAAACTGCGGCGCAAACGCCTCATTGAATCCAGGGCATCCAGCCCCTACCGGATTTCCGGCACGGGACGCCTCAGCGTCCGGGCTCAGCCCGACAACCGTCAGGAGGCATTCGCATGATCATCCGCACCGAAATGGCCGCAGACACTCCGGCGATCCGCCGCGTGGTCACCGAAGCGCTCAAGATGCTGGCGCAATCCACCGGCACAGAGGCCGCGATTGTCGAGGCGCTGCGGGCCGATGGGGCCCTTGCGCTTTCACTCATCGCCGAAGAGGACGGCGAGGTAACGGGTTATCTCGCCGCCTCCTGGGCCCGCATAGGGCCGGATGGCCCCTGGGGGCTGATCGGCCCTCTGGCGGTGCTGCCCGAACGGCCCCGTCAGGGCACCGGCACGGCCCTGATGCGCGAAGCACTGCGCCAGCTCAGGCCGCTGGCGCGCGGGGCGGCGCTGGTGGGCAGCCCGGCCTATTATGCCCGGTTTGGCTTCCGGGCCTTTCCCGGGCTGGGCGTCACGGGCGTTCCTTCCAGCGTGGTTCTGGCGCTGCCTTTCGGCGGGCAGGCCCCGCAGGGAGAGCTGATCCATCACCCCGCCTTCGGACTGAATCAGCCGGACTGACACTTGGCCGGGCCGCATCGCCACAAGATGCGGCCCGGTCATCCCTTGCCGTCAGAAGGGCTTGTCGAGGCGAAGCCGGATCACTTCGAACGGCAAGCCGTTGTCATCCTCCGGACGCCGGCCCACCTCCAAGAAGCCAAGCCTGCGGTAAAAGCCCTGAGCGGCTTCGTTGCGGGCATAGACCTCCAGGTCCAGGCTGCTGCGGCTCTTGAGTGCATGGACCACAAGCGCCCTGCCAAGGCCGCGCCCATGTTGCGCCGGGTCCACAAAAAGGCCGCCGATAAAGTCATCGAGGAGGCCGATGAAGCCGGCCGGCTGGCCATTCACCTCGATGATCCAGGTCTCAGCCATGGGCAGATAGATCTCTGCGGTCAGCTTCTCCTGGGCATCGAGCTGGTCCTTGCCCAAGAAGGGATGGCCCAGCTCGGAGGCGGCCCGCCAGATGCGGAGCAGGCAGGGGGTATCATCCGGCCGGTACGGCCTGATGCAAAGCTCTGTCATGTTCATATTTCCGTCAGTCAGGCGCAAATGCGCACACTCAATCATCCGGCCGGATGGCCGCTCACCCAATAGGGTCAAACTGGATTGAAGCTTCTGCGCATAAATCTCCCTGACTGACTGAACCTGTCCTAGACGCGCGGCCAATCCCTGTCAACGCAGCCGCCTTCATGCAGCTCCTGTCATGCAATTGACAATCCCGGCCGCCCGGCGCAAAGGTTGGGCTCCACCTTGGGGAGTCCCGTGCAAGGGGCTGAGATACTGCTGGCGATGCAGCGCAGTGACCCGTTGAACCTGATCCAGTTCACGCTGGCGGAGGGATGGTGTGTGATGCGCGGAGGTCTGGCGTTTGCCGGCGGGCGCCTCACAAAGCCCTTCCGCCCGTGAGACAAATGCCACGGAAGCCGGAAGCGGATGCGCCAGACACACTCTCGCCTTTCCAGACTGTCAGGCTCTTCCACGGTGCTTGTCCGCGGGGCCGGGGTTGCCGGGCTTGCGGCGGCGCTGGAACTGTCCCGCCTTGGACTTGCCGTCACCGTGGCGGACACCAGTCCGGCGCCGGGACACGGGGCTTCCTTCTATGCCGGCGGCATGCTGGCGCCCTGGTGCGAGGCGGAGACCGCCGGGCCCGAGGTGCTGAAGCTTGGGCTGGAAGCTGCAGACTGGTGGGAGGCGGCCGTGCCGGGGCTTGTCTCCCGCAAGGGCACGCTGGTGCTGTGCCCGCCGCGCGATCAGGCGGAACTGCGCCGCTTTGCCAGCAGGTCCTCAGGCCACCGAATGGTAGATGCGGCGGAGATTGCCGAGCTGGAACCTGCGCTGGCCGGGCGGTTCATGACCGGATTGTTCTTCGAGAGCGAAGCGCATCTCGACCCGCGCCTTGCCATGACGGCGCTGTGGAAGCAGCTGGAAGCGCAAGGCGTCACCTTCCGGTTGGGCGATGCGGCGCAAGGGGCTGAGACGGACGCATCCCTCGTCATCGACTGCACGGGGCCGGGTGCCATCGGCCGGATGCCGGGTCTGCGCGGTGTGCGCGGCGAGATGCTGTATCTGGAGACCGGCGAGATTTCCCTGTCACGGCCCGTGCGGCTGCTGCATCCGCGCCATCCGCTTTATGTGGTGCCGCGCGGCGGCGGGCGCTTCATGGTGGGGGCGACCATGATCGAAAGCGACGACGGCGGCCCGGTGACGGCACGCTCGGTCATGGAACTGACCAACACCGCCTATGCGTTGCATCCCGCCTTTGGCGAAGCACGCATCGTGGAGCTTGGCGCCGGTGTGCGTCCGGCCTTTGACGACAACATGCCGCGCGTGGTGGCAGAGCGGGAGCGCCTGCCGCAAGGCACGGATCTCGCAGTGGCCGGCATGTACCGGCATGGTTTCCTGCTCGCCCCGGCCCTCGCCCGGCAGGCAGCGGATATGGCCGCACGGCGGCTGATGGAAAACAAGGGAGATGCAAACCCATGAATGTGCTGGTGAATGGCGAGGCCGTGGCCTGTGCGGCGGAAACCCTGCCGGCCCTGCTGCAGGAACTCGATTATGAAGGCGACTGGCTGGCCACCGCCGTCAACGGCGAACTGGTGCCGCGCGAAGCGCGCGAGGCCTGCCGGCTGAACGAGGGCGACCGGATCGAGATCCTGTCGCCGATGCAGGGAGGCTGAGATGAGCCTGACGCTTTATGGCAGCAACGTTTCATCCCGCATGCTGCTGGGCACGGCACGTTATCCTTCCCCTGCCGTTCTGGCCGGGGCGGTGCGCCGCTCGAAGGTTGAGATCGTCACCGTGTCGCTGCGCCGGGAGACGGCGGGCGGGCGCAATGGCGGCGCCTTTTTCCAGATGATCCGCGATCTTGGCGTCAAGGTTCTGCCCAATACGGCCGGATGCCACAGCGCGTCCGAGGCGGTGCTGACGGCGAAAATGGCGCGCGAGGTGTTCGCCACCAACTGGATCAAGCTGGAGGTGATCGGCCACCACGACACACTGCAGCCCGATGTGTTCGAACTGGTGGAGGCCGCGCGCATTCTCAGCGCCGAGGGCTTCGAGGTGTTTCCCTACACCACCGATGACCTGATCGTGGGGGAGAAGCTGCTGGCAGCCGGATGCCAGGTGCTGATGCCCTGGTGCGCCCCCATCGGCACGGCTGCGGGCCCGCAGAACCTTGCCGCCCTCAGGTCCATGCGTGCCGCCTTCCCGGACGTGCCGCTGATCGTCGACGCAGGGCTTGGACGCCCCTCCCATGCCACCACGGTGATGGAGCTGGGCTTTGATGCGGTGCTGCTCAACACGGCCGTGGCGGGAGCCGCGGATCCGGAGCTGATGGCCGAAGCCTTTGCCGGGGCGGTGGAGGCCGGGCGCCAAGGCTATCTTGCCGGATTGCTTGAACCAAGGGACATGGCCGTGCCATCAACCCCCATCATTGGCAAGGGAGCCTTCGGATGACGCTTGATCCGTTCTATCTCATCGTCGACAGCGCGGACTGGATCGTCCACCTTGTGCCGCAGGGCGTGAAGCTGGTGCAGTTGCGGGTCAAGGACTGCGCGCCGGACGAGTTGCGCCGCCAGATCCGCGACGCAAAAGCCGTGTGCGAGGCCCATGGCGCCACACTGGTGCTGAATGACTACTGGCAGATGGCCATCGACGAAGGCTGCAGCTGGCTGCATCTGGGGCAGGAGGATCTGGCGGAGGCCGATCTGCCCGCCATCCGCCGCGCCGGGCTGAAGCTGGGGCTCTCCACCCATGACGAGGCCGAACTTGAAACGGCGCTTGCCGCCAAGCCCGATTATGTGGCGCTGGGTCCGGTCTATCCCACCATCCTGAAGGAGATGACGTGGGCGCCGCAGGGACTGGAGAAGCTTGGCATCTGGAAGCAGCGCATTGGTGCATTGCCGCTGATCGGCATTGGCGGGCTGACACCGGAGCGGGCGGAAGCGGCGCTTGCCGCAGGGGCTGACAGTGCAGCGGTTGCCACCGACATCACCCGCAACACAGATCCGGAAGCGCGCGTGCGCGAATGGCTCGCCGCCACGGCCCGCTGGCGCTGAGCATCAACGGGGGATCGAGCCTCAGGCCTGTAGCGGTACAGTCATGCGCACGACAAGGCCATGGCCGGTGAACTCGCGCTCGATCTTGCCGCCCAGTTCGCCGCGGATGCTGGCGTCAATCAGCCGTGTGCCGAAGCCCTTGGCTGTCCCTGGTTCCACGGCTTGCGCGGATTTCTCCGTCCACACCAGTTGCAGAAGCTTGCCCTTTGGGGCGGCTTCCAGCGTCCAGTCCACGGTCAGAGAAGCCCCGTCATCGCCGACACGGGCATATTTGAGCGCGTTGGTTGCCAGCTCGTGGAAGACGAGGCTCAGCGCGTGCGCAGCCTTTTCGTTGAGAACCACCGGGGGGCCGCACAGCTTTTCACGCTGGAGCGCTTCGCCGAACACCTGCTCCAGTTCCTGCTCCAGAAGCTCGTTGAGCCCGGCGCGCTGCCAGCGGGACCGGGTCAGGAGGTCCTGCGCATTGGCCATAGCCTGCAGTCTGGAGGCAAAGGACGAAGAAAAGCTTTCCAGTGAAGGAGAACTGCTGGCCGTCTGGCGGGCAATGGCGAGAATGCGGGCAATGGAATTCTTGATCCGGTGCTTCATTTCCTGAAGCATCAGATCCTTCTCGGCGATGACCTGCTGCGACATGGTTTCCAGCTCACGCCGGGCTTCGACGGCCCGGCTCTGATTGCGGATGGAGACCGCCAGCGCCGCCGCGAACAGCAGCGAAAACGTGCAGATCAGCAGGGAGCGCCAATGCGCCGCGATGCCGTTCTTCGCATCAGGCTGCCGCACCCGCACGAGCCAGTCGCGGCCGGCAACGGTGATTTCTCCCGTCATGGACTGGAAGTCCTTTTCCGACAGCTTCACAAAACCGTCAGACCGGAACAGCACGGGCTGCGCGGAACTGTCGGCACCGGTGTCCGTCACCTCTACCTCGACCGGCAGTTCCAGCGGATGCGTCAAAGACGCAAGGATCAGATCTCCTGCGCGCACCGGAGCATAGATGAAACCGTCCGGCAGCCCGCCGGGCTCATCGCCCAGCACACGCGGCTGCGTTCCGCGAAAGGGACTGTAGACCAGAAAGCCTGCCTGTTTTTCTGTTCCGGTCTCCTGCACCAGTTCGACCGGCGCCGAGGCATGGGGCTTGCCGGTTTCCATGGCGCGCGACATGGCGGCCCGGCGCAGGGGCTCGCTGAACATGTCATATCCGATGGCCCGGGCGTTGCGCGGATCTTGCGGCTCCAGCATCACAATGGGCGTGCGCCAGTCTTCTGCGGTGGTCTTGGGCCAGACGGCAGCCTCACTCCCGAAATGGACGGACAGCGCCTCATTCACAGGGGCCTCAGCCCCGGTGCGGACCAACTGTGCAAAGCCGACGCCCTGCAGCCCGCGGAGCTGGCCTGTCAGCTCAAGGCCCAGAACGAAGGTGCGAAACTCGTTATGTTTGGCAATGCCCCCCGCAGCCTCGAAAAAGGCCTGGGTGGCCGCCAGAACACCAAGCTGCTGCTCTATGCGGCTGCTGACCCTGTCCACGGCTTCCCGGGCAACGGCTTCAAACCGCTGCCGTTCTGCCGTTGTTTCAGCCTGAAAAACGGCCCAGGTCAGCCACAGCCCAACACAGGCCACGGCAAGGAACACGGCCGGGGGGAGATACTTCCTCATGACATCTGCAACCGTGCTCGGGGGACAGGGGTGAAGACACCCTGCCAGTTGAGGGAGTAAACGGTGTGCCTTGTCAGTTTTCAATAGGTTACGTTAGGACAATGTGCTGAATTTTCGGGGTTAACCCCATCTGGCCGGAGAAATCAGGCCGGATGGGGCTCCACGGGAAACTCGATGCTGTATGTCACCAGGCGCGGCGTAAGGCTGTAGCTGGCCTTGCCGTTGACAGCCAGCGGTACAACCCGCTCCAGCACGGTGCTGCCAAAATGGCGGTCATAGGCCGTGCGGGATGTCTGGCCGGCGCCCGTCCCGGCGGCCGGTTCGCCGGCCTGCGGCGTCACGGTTTCGATCCAGACGATTTCCGCCATCCGTACACCGTCCTGCTTGCTCAGCCGGCAGCGCACCGTGACCGGCGGGCCAACGGTCAGCGCCGTTCCGTAGCTGACCGCATTGACCATCAGTTCGTGCAGGGCAAGGCCCACATGCAAGGCCGCATTCGGGTCCAGCAGGGCGTTGTCGCCCAGCACCTCGACCAGATGCGGATTCTGCGGCACATAGCGGCTGACCTGCTGGCGCACCAGATCCTCGAAATAGGCGCCATGCCAATTGGAGTCCGTCACCAGATCCTGAGACTGCGCCAGCGAATGCAGCCGCCCCCGGAACTTGGCCAGAAACTGGTCCATCCGGGTGGAGTGCCGCGCCGTCTGCGAGGCAATGCTCTGGATGATGGCAAGAAGGTTCTTGGACCGGTGGCTGACCTCGCGCAGAAGCGCCCGGAGCACCTTCTCGCGGCGGGTCTTTTCGGTGAGGTCGGCGATCGTCGTCAGCAGATAGGGCCGCGCGCCGAAGGACGTCACCTGTTCCACATTGAAGGAAAAAACCCCGGCCTCACCGAGATCGGCCTCAAGAAAAGCCGGCTCGCCCGAGGCCATGACCTGAGCCTTGCTGGCCGCCAGCATTCCAGCCACCTCGTCACCGAAAATGGCGGCATCGGTCGGATGGCCTCCTTCCGGATCCAGCCTCCAGGGCGCGGGGAGATTGGCGGCATAGACATAGTTCAGCTGGCTGTCCTGAAGGGTAAGGCAGATGCCCGACCGCTCCAGCGCCAGCAGCAGATATTCACGCAGATGGGTCTCCGGCTGCCCCGGATCCTTCCAGATCAACCGATGAACCACCGGCGCCACTCCAACTCTCGCAGAAAGGGGCTCCGCTGCTCTTGCAGCCAGCCCCTCCTGCTGTTCGCTCCGGAACATCACCTCTGCCCTAGCCCCGGCGCAGCACACCAGCGATCAGGGACAGGACGAGGAAGACCAGAAACACGAAGAATAGAATCTGTGCAATACCGGCAGAAGCACCGGCAATGCCGCCAAACCCCAACACACCTGCGATGATCGCAATCACAAGAAATACAGCCGCATAATACAGCATGATCAACTCCTTCTGAAAGACACAAGTCCTGCATTGCCACAGGACTTTCCGCTCTCCAGCTTCGAGACTTTCACCACCTCTGCTTTGCAACGATAGTATGCAGTGCAGAGGCAAGGTGCTGATCATGTAACGGCTGAACTCCCGTGTGGTTCCATCGCATCCGGCTCTCGAGGGGTGAAACCTGTTATAGCAAGACCCTGCGGCGCTGACGCATCAAGCCCTGGAAGGCGGAAGCGCCATGCGGCATGGCATTACTCCGCCGCCGCAGCCCTGGCGCTTTCGTCGAAGAACAGGGCCTGGCTGATCAGGGCCTTCACCATGTCCGGATTGAAAGGCTTGGTCACAAGGAACGCCGGTTCCGGCCGCTCGCCCGTCAGAAGGCGCTCCGGGAAGGCGGTGATGAAGATGACCGGCACCGTCACGTCGGCGAGGATCTCGTTCACCGCATCAAGGCCGGAACTGCCATCGGCAAGCTGGATATCGGCGAGGATCATCCGCGGCCGGGTCTCGCGGAACAGTTCCACGGCCTCCGCATGGGTGCGGGCAATGCCGGTAACCCGGTGGCCCAGCCCTTCCACCATCTGCTCGATGTCCATGGCGATCAGCGGCTCATCCTCGATGATCATGATATCGGTGGCCACCTGACGGGAGATGTCCTCCGCCGCCTCGCGCAGCAGGGCGCCAAACTCGGTTTCCGTCACGGACAGGATATCGGCTGCCTGGGCTGGGGTGAACTCCTCCACCGACACCAGCAGGAAAGCGAGACGGCTGCGTGGCGGCAGCGACGCAAGGTAGCTGGAGGCCCGGCGCTCCCACAGGAACGGCGATTCCGACGTCTCGATCTTGATCAGCGTGGAACCAAAAAGCGTGGCAAAGAGTTTGTAAAGCGCAACCCGGTCGTCCTGCGCCTCTGGCAGAAGCGACACATCGGCAATCAAGGCCTCGAGGGTCGCCGCGACATAGGCATCGCCTGATGCCTGCGAGCCGGTCACGGCTCTGGCGTAGCGGCGCAGATAGCTCAGGTGAGGTGCAATACGGGTCGAAAGCGACATTAAAAAACGCTCCATAGGGCTCCCCGTGTGGCGTCCGGAATGGAACTGTGCCGGGGAGAAACCGGATTGTGACCGCCCGCACGCACGGGCATCTTGGGAAAGGAACGGCTGGTTCCAAAAAAAGTTCCTCCTGCCTGGAACTTTTTTTGACGGTCTGCATTTTCCTGACAGATACGAAACGGATGCACGATGCCCATGAACGACTGGAAAAAGCCCGGAACACCGGACGCTGGCACTGGAGCGCTGGATGGCGCCCATGCGCAGCAGATCTCGGCCCGCCTCCGGCAGCTTTACGACACGGTACAGAATGAAGGGATTCCCGACCGGTTCCTCGATCTTCTGGAGCGCCTCGACGAAGCTGAGGAGAGGAGCTTGAAGAAATGACGGCAGCGGGGACGGCAGACACGGCGCAGGCGGCAGACCCGCGCAAGATCTTCAAGCGTGAGATGCTCGCCTGCCTGCCAAGCCTTCGCGCCTTTGGTGTGTCGCTGGCCGGGAACGCCGACAGGGCTGATGATCTGGTGCAGGACGCCATCATGAAGGCCTGGGCCAAGCAGGAAAGCTTCGAGCTGGGCACCAATATGAAGGCTTGGCTCTTCACCATCCTGCGCAACGAATTCTACAGCCAGGCCCGCAAGCGCGGCCGTGAGGTGCAGGACAGCGACGGCCTGTTCACCGAGCGCCTCGCCGTGCATCCGGGCCAGTATGGCTCGCTCGACCTGCAGGACTTCCGCAAGGCGCTGGAAGAGCTGCCCGACGATCAGCGCGAAGCCATCATTCTGATCGGCGCCTCCGGCTTTTCCTATGAGGAAGCGGCGGAGATCTGCGGCTGTGCCATCGGCACGATCAAGAGCCGGGTCAACCGCGCCCGCAACCGCCTGCAGGAACGGCTGCAGATCAGCGGCGAAGAAGATTACGGCCCCGACAGCCTGTCTGCGCCTGTCACCCAGCAGCTATTTCACGGCTGACCGCAAAGCAGCCCTGTGGCCTTGCCTGCGGCGGGCAGAACTGTCCTTCGTTCTGCCCGCTTGTGCTGTCTGGATGTCCCGGCTGCGGCACGAGAGGGAGTTTGAATGCGCGTTACAGCTCTCCTGAACCGGGATGGCGGCACCCTGAAGACGGCCGATATTCAGGCGGTCTGCAACCTTATCGAGACGGAGTTCTCCGCCGCAGGCCATGAAGTGCAGTGTATCGTCACCTCCTCCGCCCGCCTTGAAGACAATCTGAAACGCATTGCGGATGATCCGGCGGCAGAGATCATCCTTGCCGGCGGCGGGGATGGCACCATCTCGGCTGCCGCTGCGATGGCCTACCGCTCCGGCAAGGTGCTGGGCGTGCTTCCGGCCGGGACCATGAATCTCTTTGCCCGCTCGCTCGCCATTCCCTTGCCGCTCGACAAGGCCATCGCGGCTCTGGCGAAGGCAGAGGTGGTGCGCTCCGACATCGGCCTGATGAACGGCCGGCCCTTCGTGCATCAGTTTTCCCTCGGCCTGCAGGCGCAGATGATCCGGGAGCGCGACAAGGCGGAACATGCCTCGCGCCTTGCCAAGATGTGGGGCAGCTTCCGCGCCTTCCTGCGCTCCACCTTCCGCCCCTTTTCCTTTCGCGCCAAACTGCGCACCGGCAGCGAGGTCCGGCGCGGGCGCTTCAGCATCATTGCCGTGTCCAACAACGTCTATGGCGAGGGCACGCTGCCCTATGCGGCGCGGCTGGACGAGGGGGTTCTGGGGGTCTACAGCGTCCACCGGCTGACCGCGCTGGAAACAACGCTGCTGGCCGCTGACCTTGCCCGCGGTGCGTGGCGTTCCAACGCCAATCTCATGTATGACCGCGCCCGTGAGGTCGAGGTGGAACTCTCCCCTTCCATGCGCCGCAAGATTGGCGTGCTGGATGGCGAACTGATCGGCCTGCCGCTGAAGATCACCGTGAAGATCGAGCCGCAGGCTCTCGCCGTGTTGCGGCCGGCTGCGGCCGGGGCAGCGTGAGCCCCCTCCGGCGCCGTTCTCCTGACAACGGAAAATCCCGGCACAAGACCGGGACGAATGCAGATGGCTGGCTTGGTAAGGGTTTGTTCCAAGGCTCCCGATGCAGGCGCATCACGGCAGGAAATTGCTCTGGAACATTGCTCTGGCACCGCGCGGACTTGGTTACCACCCACTGAGTCAAGCTCAGTGGGTGGTGTTATTCGCTGCCGGACGAGCGGGTGCGGGTGGCGAGGAACAGGCCGGCTATTGCGAGAACGGCCAGGCCCATGGTCTTGCCCTTTCCGCCGCCCGCCAGAAGGGGTGCAGCCGCGGCAAGAGCAATGGCGTTGAGCGCGCGTTTCTGCTCACGCTTGCGCCGGTCCTGCCGGTTCAAAAGCATCATGATGGCCACCAGCAGCGCAGCCAGAGACAGCAGCAGCAGCGCAGCAACGAAAAGGACGGCAACCGGATCATATCCGGTGCGGATCACCCAGATCACGGCGGCGGTGGCGCCGAAGCCCCAGGCGGTGAGCACCAGCAGGGCACAACCCCCAAGCAGCAGGACGCTGCGGCGAAGCTGCCGCAGCCTTCCTTTTGCATCACCCAGGGTGTCCAGGGCGAGGGAAGCCAGAAGGCGCATGGTTTAGCGCCGCATCAGCAGGGCTGCGAGCACGCCGGCGCCAGCGGCAATGGCCAGCGACTGGAGCGGGCGGGCGCGAACCTGTGTGGCAACCTTGCCTTCCAGATCGGCAAGCTCTTTCTTGAGCGTTTCCAGCGCATCCTCACCGGCGACCTTCAGGTCATCGGCCTTGCCGCTGCCATAGCTGGCGACGGCCTTGCCGAGATCGGCGACATCGGCCCGGACGCGGGCGATGCGCTCTTCCAGATCCTTGGCGGAAACAGACTTGCTGGTGTCATTTGCGGCATTCTGAACTGCTGCAGGCATGATGTGCTCCTGTGTCAGGGCCGGAAGCCGGCCCGGATGAAGGGAAATAGTCCGGCCGGTGGCGCCCACGATTGCGGGCGCCACGCAGGGTTTGACCGATGTTCAGGCAGGGTTAGCGGATAACCGTGGTTTCCGGGCTCTGCCGGTAGGCTTCCAGCGTATAGGCCGGAGCGTTCTCGATGGCCTCCGGCGTCACTGACGTGGTGGCCTGAATGGTGCCCTCGGCATCACGCTGGATCATCACGTTGGAGGCTTCAACGGCCACCGGCTTGCTGCCGATGCCAAGCACGCCGCCCACGTTGATCACATAGGCCTCGGCCTTGCCGGCGGGCGCGATCACCACATCGGAGATCTTCCCGGCGGTGCTGCCGTCTGCCGTGACCAGATTGGTGCCGATCAGGTTGTCAGTGCTGATCACATTGACACCAGCTGCCTGGCTGCCATCCACCTGGCCCGTGGCTCCTGCCCCCGGCATCGCCGTGGTGGTGCCGGCGGTATCGTCGGTCAAACCGACCGATTCGCTCAGCTCATCGATCACCGACGGGCCGGTCAGGCTGGTCTTGTCGAAGGCAGGCTCGGCATTCAGCTGCTGCGGCGTCATCTGCACCATCAGGCGGCTTTCGCCGTTCTGGTCGATCCCGGTCAGCTGATCGAAGGGAACGGCAACGTCCTTGCCTTCGGCCTCAGCGGTGCTGTCAACCGAGATGATCACGGCGTTGACCTCACCGGTCTCGGTCATCGCCACATCGGACACTCTGCCGATGCGCTCGCCTTCGGTGGAACCGGTCGCATGGACGTCCTCACCGATCAGGCTGCTGGCGACAACCTCGGATGTGATGCCGGAGAGGCCGGACGGAGCCATCGTGCCAGAGGGCTGGCTCATGTCCTGCTCCGGCATCACGCCCGGCTGTGTATCCATCGGAGCACCTGGCATTACTGCAGGGTTTTCGACAGACGGCGCCGTCCCTGTTGCGTTATTCATGTCCTGCGCCATTGCCGGGGCGGCAACGAGTACAGAAACAAGAGCGGTTGTAGCAATAATCCTTTGGATCATTATTTATCCTCCATTTCTTGCAGATGGCCTCATTGATCCCTGAATTGAGAAACAACTGAAAGCCATCCTGTTTTTCCCACACACGATAGCAAAACACACCACGGAGAACTTTGTTCCAAAAAATTTTGCTGCACGTTTCGCCGGGCCGGGATCATCAACCATCTTTACTTGAATCAAAAACTCAGGTATTGAAGGCAAAATCAAAAACTCAAGGTTGCGTGCCCGTGGCAAAACTCCGGATGCTGATGCTGGCCTTGGCGGCCAATGCATTCCATCAGGCGGCATTGATCGCCCTTGTGCCGGTATTGCAGCATCTTTTCGGTGTCAGTCTCGCAACGCTCGGGGCCCTGGTCGGGCTTGGCCTGCTCGCGGCCGCTCTTGCCATTCCGGGCTGGGGCCGTGTGGCAGCCAGCGGTGGGCTTGACCGGGCCCTGCAGCTGACACTGACAGGTGCCGGCCTCGGCGCCATGATGATGGGCGCAGGCATTGCCGCAGCAGCATATGGCTGGCTCGCCGCCCTGCCGGCCTTCGCGCTTCTGGCTGCCGGACGCCTGATCTACAGCCTCAGCGCCCCGGCCATTCTGCCGCTGGCACAAAGCGCGGGCACGGTCCGGAAACCGCAGAACACCGGAACAGAGGGCGCGGCGCTGGCCGGTCACATCGGCCGGCTCAATGCCATGAACGGCATTGGCCGCCTCGCCGGAAACGCCCTGATCGCGCCCCTGCTTCTGCTTGGCGCCTGGGCGCCCGTTCTGCTGCCCCTGCCGGTCTATCTGGCGGCGCTTGTGCTTTTCCTGCGCAAAGACAGCGGCGAAAAACCTGCCGTCCGCCCGGTTCCGAAGATGGAAGCCGGTGCAGCCAGACCGGGCTGGCGCCCGCTGGCGGGGCCTCTGTCTCTTGGTTTCCTGCTGCAGCTGTCCACGGGCGCGGCTTATGTGCTGCTTGGGCCCGTCATCGCGCAGCGGCTTTCCCTCTCTCCTTCGGAAGCGGCCAGCGCGGCCGGCTTGTGCCTGGCCGTCTCTGTCGCGGTGGGCATTGCCGTGCAGCTCGGCCTTGAGCGGATCATCGGCCACCGCCTTCAGGCAGGCCGCCTGGCCGGGGCAGTGCTTTGCGCTGCCGGGCTTGGCCTTCTGACCTTTGCCGCCAGCCTGCCGGTGCTGGCGCTTGCCGCAGCGCTCACCGCTGCCGGTCTTTCCGTAGCCTTGGGCGCCAATACGGCGCTGACGCTGTCTGCCGAAGGCATGCCTGCGTCAGGCCGCGCCCTGGCCTCCACCCGCCTCAGCAGCCTGCAATTTGCAGGGCTTGCTGCAGGCTCCCTTGCGGGCGGTGTTCTGGGCTCCCTCAGCCTCGACATGGCCCTTGCCGTTCTGGCGGGCGCAACCGCGCTCACCGCAATTCTCATCCCAATCCTCACCCGTTTCAGCCGCAGCAGCGGCCCGGCGCTTCAGCTCCCCCTCCCGGATTTGTCCGCCGCCGCCCCTGTCCACGCCCCTCATAAAGGAGCATCAGAATGAACCCCGTGCTCGAAATGCGCCCCCATGCCGGCACCCCCGCCTTGCCGCTTGATGTGGCTGGAATTGGCATCGGCCCCTTCAATCTCAGCGTCGCTGCGCTCCTCGACAGCGTGCCGGGGCTGAATGCGCGCTTTTTTGAGAAGAAGAAGCAATTCATCTGGCATCAGGGTCTGATGTTCCCCGGCTCGATCCTGCAGACCTCGTTCCTCAAGGATCTGGTCACGCCCGTCCTGCCGACCAGCCCGCATTCCTTCACCGCCTTTCTGGTGGAGAAGAAGCGCTTCTATGACTTCCTTTCCGGCCGCTTCACCGGCGTCACACGGATGGAATTCAACGAATATCTGCAGTGGGTGAGCGGACGGCTCGACACTCTCACCTTTGGCGAGGAAGCCACGGCCGTCCATCTGGACGGCAGCCGCCTGCGGCTGGAATTTGCCAGCGGCCGCACGGAGCTGGCGCACAATCTCATTGCAGGCGCAGGCATGGCGCCGTTTGTGCCGCCCTGCACGGCCGTGCATCTGGGGGCCGACTGCTTCCATGCGGGAACCTACCTGACCCAGCCGCGCAGTTTCACGGGCAAGCGCGTGGCCGTGATCGGCGGCGGGCAGACCGGCGCGGAAATCCTGCTCGACCTTCTGACCCGCGCCGAGGGCGCGCCTGCGCACGTAAGCTGGATCAGCAATCTGCCGCGCTTCTCGCCGCTGGAGGAAGGCGGCTTTGTCGATCAGGTGTTCACGCCGGGTTATGTCGCGGCCTATCAGACGCTCCCCTTCGAGGCCCAGCGCAGCGAGATTTCCTGCCAGAAGCTCGCCAGCGACGGACTGACGCCAGCTACGGTGGACACACTCTTTGCAGAGATCTACCGCCGCCGCCATCTCATGGGCGAGAACTGCATTTCCCTGCTGCCGGGCCGCAATCTGGAGGCAATGGACCGGCAGAACGGCGGTTTCCTGCTGCACACGCACGCGATCACCAGCGGCGAAAGCGAGCTTTTCGGCGCCGATGCGGTGATCCTGGCGACCGGCGCCCGCCCTGCCCTGCCAGCCTGCCTTGAGCCGTTGCGCCACCGGCTGGATCTCGATGCCAATGGCCTGCCGGTCCTGGATGCCAGCTACCGCCTGCAATGGGATGGGCCCTCCAGCATCGGCCTCTTCGGCCTCAATCTCGGCCTGTCGTCGCATGGCATCGTCGATCCGCAGATGAGCCTCATGGCCTGGCGCAGCGCCGTCATCATCAACGCCCTGACCGGAGAAGACCTCTTCGATGTCAGCGCCGGACCGGAACTGGTGGACTGGCCGAAGCGTCTCCCGGATGAAGCCCCGCTCACCCGGGCCGTCGGCTAACCCGGCCGCCACCATCGCCGCCGCCTGCCAGACCTGCCCCGGTCCTGGCGGCGGCGGCTGACCTGATCCCGATTGACGAGGACCCGGCATGAACCAGCTTCTGCCTTCAAACCGGATGACACCCGCTGCCGCGCCCATGGATGCCGCAGCGCTGGCCGATCATTCCGCCGCGAGCGCTTTCCTGAATGCCCTTCTGCGTGAGTGGGACGGCTGGTCTGCGCTTGCCCCCGGTGAGCGGGCGAGCCTTGAGGCCTCCCTGCCGGACGGTTTTGCCGCGCCGGGCGGAGAAATCCTGAAACTGCCGCTTGCGGGCGGCGGTGCGCTTTTGATCCACGCCCCGGCCCGCACCCCCTTCCGCACCGCCGTGCGCCTGCCTTTCTGTCTGATGGGCGCTGACGGCAGCCTGCGCAAGGTGCCGCTGGCCACAGCACTGGCCCTGCTCATCACCGATCCGGTAGCAAGCGCGGGCGATGAAGCCCTGCAGATGAAGCTGCTGCAGCGGGTGATGGACAGCCGGCTTGCCGTCGAAGCAGCCTTCCGTGCCCGCCCGCCGCTGGGCCTCGCCTCAGGCTGGACTTTCCAGCAGGGGGAGCAAGCCCTGACCGGCGGCCACGCCACCCATCCCAATCCGCGCAGCCGCGACGGGCTGGATCTCCCGGAGGCACGCCGCTTCGCGCCGGATCTAGGCGGATGTTTCCCGCTGTTCTGGTGCCTCGCCCACCGCTCCATCCTCGTCCTTGCCAGCGGCACGCTGACCCCGGCAGAACAGATGCTGCGGGTCCTGGCAGACAGTGATCCGTCCTTGCCGCAAGAGCTGCGCCAGCCGGAAGACGGCTTCGTGCCGCTGCCCTGGCATCCGTTTCAGGCGCCGAAGCTTCTTGCCCGGGCGGATGTCATCGCCCTCCTGCGCGAAGGCCTGCTGCGCCCGCTGGGCGAACTGGGCCAGCCCTTTGCCGCCACCGGCTCGTTCCGGGGTGTCCATGCCTGGCATGCGCCGTCCATGCTGAAATTCTCGCTGTCGCTGCGCCTCACCAACTCCCGCCGTACCTTGGCGCGCAAGGAGGTGGAACGCGGGCTGCAACTGGCCGAATTGCTGGATGGCCCGATCGGTGAAAGCCTTGCCACCGAATTCCCGAAGGCCTCGATCCTGCGCGAACCGGCCTATGTGGCGCTGAAGGATGCCGATGGCGGGGCGCTGGAGGAAAGTTTCGTTGTCCTGCGCGACAACCCGTTCCGTGATGAAACCGCCGCCGGGCCGGTGATGATGGCGGGCCTGTGCGAGCAGCGCCCAGATGGAGCTTCTCCGCTGGGCGAACTGATCCTGACCCGTGCCGCCCGCAATGGCGGCGCAGCGGAGGATCTGGCGGAAAGCTGGCTGCAGGGCTTCCTGGATGCGGCGATCCATCCGCTTCTGGAAATCCGCGCCCGCTACGGCCTGCTTTTTGGTGCGCATCAGCAGAACATGACGCTGGCGCTCGATGAGCACGGCTGGCCCGCGCATCTGTGGCTGCGCGACTGTCAGGGCACCGGCCATCTGACCACCCATCACGAGATGCTGGCAAAGCACCTGCCCGATATCGGCCGCCACGCGGAGAACGTGGTGCCGCCGGAACTGGGTGACGGGCTCTTCTGCTACTACGTCATCATCAACAATCTGATGAGCGTGATCGCCACACTGGTGCTGGATGGCCTCATCACGGAAGAGCGGGCCAACCGCTGCCTTCTGACCTTCCTGCAGCGGGAGAAGGCGCAGAGCCGGGGCGACACCAGCCTGCATGACTTCCTGCTGAACCGCCCCACCTGGGTGAGCAAGGGCAATTACCGCACCAGCCTCAGCAACGTGAACGAGGCTTCGGGCGATGGCTCGGGCCAGCTCGCCGCCTTCCTTGAAATGCCGAACCCGCTGCTGCCGCTGATGCGCGCGGACGGTAAGTGACACGGAGACAAGCCCATGAACATTCATGCAGCCAGCACCACCCGGGCGGAAGCCCTCGTGACCACCCGTCTCGACAGCACCGGGGAAACACCGGTTCTGTCGCTGCGCCTGAACGGCACAACGCCGGGCGCGGACGAGCTGACCGGCGCCGTGCTGCGGGCGCTGGAAGCGGCCTTTGCCGCTGACGGAAGCCTTCACCGGCTGATCCTTGATCCGGCAGATGCTCCGCTCACGACCCGCGATCTGCCCTTCGCCCATCCGGTTGCGGGCGGGCTGGAGGTGCGCCGCGACGGCTTTTATCAGACAGACCTGCTCTGGCTGAGGCACAGGCCCACGGGACGGCTGCGCACCGGACTGGTGCCGGGACCCGATGGCCGCGACCACCCCTTGCGCCCGCCCCATCCGGTGGGCGTGGTCTACGAGCGGTATGACCCGGTGGCCGATCTCACCGTCTCCTTCCGTGCGGTGGACATCGACCGGGACCTCGACACCTTCCACCGCTGGATGAACGATGGCCGCGTCGCCTATTTCTGGGAACTGGCCTGGGACAAGCCGAAGCTGCGCGATTATCTCGCCGCCTTCGCGGAGCGTCCGCACACCTATCCGCTGATCGGCTGTTTCAACGGCGAGGACGCGGGCTATTTCGAGACCTACTGGGTGCGGGAGGACCGGCTTGGCCCCTTCTATGACAGCGGCCCCTGGGACCGGGCCTGGCATGGGCTGATCGGCGAGCGCCGCCACCTTGGCCGGGCCAAGACCGGCGCCTGGCTGCGCGGCCTGCTGCATTACCTCTTCCTCGATTGCCCAATGACGGAAAACATCATGGGCGAGCCGCGCGTCGACAATGCCAAGCTGCTGAACTACGCCGCTGAAGTCGGCTACGAAAAGGTCAAGGAGTTCGACTTCCCGCACAAGCGCTCGGCCCTGATGCGCTGCCCGCGTGACCGGTTCTTCTCGGAGGTGCGGCTGTGAACGCGCCCTTTGCAGTCTCCACCCCGGCAGACAGCCGGAGCGCCGCTGACGCCCGCTGGCAGGAGGTTTGCCGCGCAGGCCTTGCCAAGATGCTGGACGAACTGACCTACGAGGAAGTGCTGGCGCCGGAAGCAGAAGGCGACAGCGAATATGCCCTGCGCCTCAAGTCCGGCATCACCTGGCGCTTTGCCGCCCGCACGGGCGCCTGGGGCAACCTTCTGACGGACAGCCGGACAATCCGCCGTGAGCCGGAGGGGGCCACCTCGCCGCTGCAGTTCACGCTGGACGCAAGGGCCGAGCTCGGCATGGCGCCGGAAACCCTTGCCACCTTCCTGCGCGAACTTTCCAACACCCTGCGGCAGGACATGATCCTGCATCAGAAAACGGAAGGCCTTGAGGCGGACCGGCTGCTCGACTTGCCCGTGCATGTGCTGCACGGCCTGCTGGAAGGCCACCCCAAGGCGGTGGCCAACAAGGGGCGCCTTGGCTGGGGCGCGGATAACCTTGCCCGCTATTCACCGGAATCGGCCGAACCCTTCTCCCTGTTCTGGCTGGCAGCCAGCCGGCAGAACTGCCGTCTGGGCGGTGACGACTATGAAGCGGCGTTCCTGCGCCGCCAGCTCGGCGAAGCTGAGGCGGCAAAGCTTCTCGCCCGCCTCACGGAAAAGGGGCTCAGCCTTGAGACCCACACGCTGATCCCCGTGCATCCCTGGCAGTGGGACAATGTGATCCAGCAGGCCTATGTAACGGATCTTGCCACCGGCGATCTGGTGTTTCTCGGCAGCTTCGGCGGGCGCTATGTGGCCGGTCCCAGCCTGCGCACGCTCACCAGCATCGACCGGCCCGGCTCTGCGGATGTGAAGGTGGCGCTGACCATCCTCAACACCTCCGCCTGGCGCGGCATTCCGGGCAAATACATCGCCATCGGCGCTGCGCTCTCTGACTGGCTGGAAGGCATCGTGGCCTCAGATGATCTGCTGGCCCGGCACGTGACGATCCTGCGCGAGGCACGCGGCATCTGGTACCGGCACCCGCTCTATGGCCAGATGGAGGATGCGCCCTATCAGCATGGCGAAACGCTGGGCGTGATCTGGCGCGACAATGCCTCCGGCCGGGTGGGGCCAAACCGCCGCGCCTGTCTCTATGCCGCGCTGCTGCATCCCGATGCGGAGGGGCGGCCGCTGGCCGTGGCCCATGCCCGCCGGGCGGGACTGGACTTCGAGGACTGGCTGAAGCGCCTCTTCGAGGTCAGCGTGGTGCCGCTCTATCACATGCTCTGCCGCTTCGGCACGGGCTTCATCGCCCATGGGCAGAACATCACCGTGGTGCTGGAAAGGGACGTGCCGGCTGGCATTGCCATCAAGGATCTGCAGGGCGACGTGGATCTGGTCAATGTGGTGTTTCCCGAACAGGCGGACCTGCCGGACGAAGTGAGGGCGGTGCTGCCGTCGAAGCCTCCGGCCTATATCGTTCACAACATCCAGACGGCGCATTTCGTCACCGTGCTGCGCTTCTTCTCTGCCCGGCTTGAGGCGTCCGGCGTGCTGCCGGAAGACAGATTCTACCGGCTTCTGGCGGATGTGCTTGAGGCATATATGGCGGCCCATCCGGATCTGGCAGAACGGCACAAGATGTTCGATCTGTTCCATCCGGCGATGCCGAGGGTCTGCATCAACAAGGTGCGCTTTGCCATCGGCTATGGCGATTCCGCCCAGCGGCCGATGCCAGCCCTCGGCACGGATCTACGCAACCCATTGTGCCGTTGCGGAAATGTTGCGTGAACGCAACAGCACAACTTTTGCAAGGCGCACATACCGAACAAAACTTGAATCCCTAATTCATATATGCAGTTGTAGCGCCAATATCAGGAAGCCAGGCCGCAAGGGCCAAGCCACCGCCAACCGACTTGAAACACACATGCAAAAGGTGGCAGGCCATGCATCTGAAGACACTCGCGCTGACGACAACGGCGCTTATCGCAGCCTTTCCGGCATTGGCGCAGGATGAGACCGCGCAGAAGACGTCCACCCTCGACAAGATCGTCATCACTGCGGGGCGCAGTGAAAGTGCGGTCAGCACGCTGGCGCAGTCGGTTGTCGTCATCGACCGGGAGCAGATCGAGGCTGGAAGCTTCGGCTCCACCGATCCGACCGATCTGATTTCCCGCCTTGTTCCGGGCTTTGCTCCGTCGAACCAGACCATCTCGGGCGGATCGGAGACATTCCGCGGCCGCAATGTGCTGATCATGGTCGATGGCGTGCCGCGCAACACCCCTCTGCGCGACAACACCCGCATCCTGTCGATGATCGATCTCAACACGATCGAGCGCATCGAAGTGGTCAACGGTTCTTCCAGCCTCTATGGCGCTGGCGCCACAGGCGGCACCATCAACTTCATCACCAAGCGTGGTATGGAAGAGGGTATTCGCACCACCATCACCACCCAGGCGACCGCCTTCACCCAGGATCTCGGAAAGTCGATCTCGCCGTCGGTGAGCGCCAATGTGGAAGGCCGTATCCGCCAATTCGACTATTTCTTCTCCCTCTCCGGAGACATGACGCGCAAGACCTATGACGGCAAGGGCCGCGAAATGCCTTCCGATGCCCTGATCGGGCAGGGCGGCAGCGACCGGACGCGGCAGGGCAACATGTTCACCTCGCTCGGCTACGAAAACGAGACGCGCCGTTTCGGCCTGTCCTTCGACTGGACCTATCTCGACCAGAAGCCGGACTGGATGACCAATTACGCCAGCACGCCCATCAGCCCGGATTTTAATTCCCCTTACACCGGCCAGCGGCTGGAGGAAGACTCCAAATACCTGACCGGCACCTTCACCGAGAATGACTTCATGCTCGGTGTGCTCAACGTCACGGCTTTCTACAATTCCATCAAGAAGCAGTCCCTGTTCAACACCCTGTCGCCTGAGAACTCGTTCGTCTATGCGGCCTCCAACGGGTCCACAGTCGTTTCGCCCTACAATCAGACAGTGCTGAAAAGCGAGCGGGCTGGCATCAATGCGACGGTCAACAGCGATCTCGACTTCATCCGCGACGGCGCGAAAATCACCTGGGGTGCTGATTACACCTACGACCACACCACGCAGGCGCGCGTGGATGGAGCGGCGGTGATCGCCCCCATGACGCAGAACCAGATTGGCGCCTTTGCGCAGCTGGAACTTCCGGTCACAGACCGGTTCACCCTGCAGGGCGGCGCCCGCTTCGACCAGTTCTATCTTGACGTCGAAGACTTCACGCGGCCTTCCGGCATCTTCCTCTTCCGCGGAGCCCGTGTGCCGCTCCGGAATGTCAACGTCACAGGCGGCAGCTTCTCCTACAACTCCCCGACCTACAACATCGGCGGCGTTTTCGATTTGACCGAGGAAGCACAGGCCTTCGCCAACTTCTCCCAGGGCTATTCCCTGTCAGATATCGGCGGCTTCACCCGCCGTGCCGGTGCCAATTCCACCACCGACATCTGCGCCACCTATGGCGTTCTGCTGCGCGCGCTTGGCTGCGGCAACGCTCCGGCAAATCTCAACATCAGCTACGCGAATATTGCGCCCGAGCCGCAGCTGGTGAACACTTATGAAGCGGGCTTGCGCGGAGACTGGGGCCGGGTGCGCGGCACCGCCAGTGCCTATATCTCCACTTCGGACAAGGGCACGGCCTTCGACCCTCTGACCAACAGCGTTTCCCAGCAGAAGGAAAAGATCTGGGGCTTTGACCTCACCGCCGAAGCGGATGCCACCGACCGGCTGACCATCGGCACCGTCTTTTCCTATGTGGAAGGCAAGTATGACGCCAATGGCAACGGCCGCATTGATGCAGGCGAATACATGCCGAACAACCGCATCCCGAACAACGTCAAGTTCAATGTCTATGGTGAGATGCGCTTCATTCACGACATCATGGCCCGCGCCGAGATCGAGCATCTGTCTGGACGCAAGCAGACGAGCCAGCACCTGCCAGCCGTTACCTTGGTGCACATGGGCGTTTCGAAGGACATGGGCAAAGCGGGCAAGCTGTCACTTGGTGTGCGCAATGTCTTCGACACGGAATATGTCAACCCGACAGCCAGCGCCGTCCGCGGCGCGGAGATCTCGGGCCTTGGCCGTACGGTTGCCCTCACCTACCGCGTGACCTTCTGATCCTGAGGCCTCCCGCAAGCGATTGCGGGAGGCTTGCCTTTTTTCCGGAAAGACCAGTGCCATGCGGGATGCACCAGCGCCCCAAAGCCAGACAGCGCCAGCAGAAAAGAGCCGGATCCGTCTTTATGTGACGCTGGCCGGGCTCTATCTGGCGCAAGGCATTCCCACCTATCTGATCGCCGCCGCCCTGCCGCCCGTTCTGCGCGAGCAGGGCGTTTCGCGTACGGCCATCGGGCTTTTCTCGCTGCTGATGCTGCCCTTGGTGGTGAAATTCGCATGGGCGCCCTTCGTCGACCGGATCCGTCTTTTGCCCATCGGCCACCGGCGCGGCTGGATCGTGCCGATGCAGCTTGTCTGCTCAGCCGCTCTGTTTGCCATGGCCTTCATCCAGCCGGCCGATGTGGTCAGCCTCTTCCTTATGTGCATGGTCATTTCAATCGCCATGTCGACGCAGGACATCGCCACGGACGGCTATGCCACGCAGAAGCTGACGGAAGCGGACAGGGGCATCGGCAACGCCTGCCAGGGCGGGGCAGTCGCCTTCGGCGTCGTCATCGGCGGCAGCCTGTCGCTGTTCCTGTTCGAAAAATGGGGCTGGCAGCCGACGCTGCTCTTCGTCGCCGCCCTGTCCCTCATTCCCCTCGCCATGACCGTGATGATGGAGGAAGACGAGGACAGCGGCCCTTCCCAAACCAGCGAACGCTCCGCTGCTCCCCGGCCCTCGCTCCGCGCCTTCTTCCGCCGCCCGGAGGCCGTGCAGATCCTCATCGTGGCACTGGTGTTCCGCGCCAGCGAAGGCCTCGTCAAGGCGATGGAAGGGTCTTACCTCGTTGATATCAAGCTGCCGCTGTCCTGGATCGGCTATCTCTCGGGCGCTTCGGCGGCGACGGCCGGGCTTCTCGGTTCCGTGGTGGCCGTGGGGCTCATGCGCTGGCAGGGCACCCGCACGGCCCTGATCACCCTTGGCGGCCTCAGAACCATCTGCTTCCTGATGTTCGCCCTGCATGCGCTGGGTCTGTCGGACAGTCTCTACACGGTCATCGGTGCGGCCGGGTTCCAGACCCTGATCCGCTACATGGAAATCGTCGTCCTCTATTCGCTGTTCATGTCCGTCGCCTCGAAGGACCAGCCCGGTACGGACTTCACCATTCTCGCCTGCGCCCAGCTGGTGGTCTATCTGGCCGGGTCGAGCGCCTCCGGCATGCTGGCGGACAAGCTTGGCTATGGCACCCTCTTCACCCTGTCCACGGCCCTGTCCGGCCTTGCCGTGCTGCTGACGGCAACACTCCTGCGCCGCAAGCCCGCCCCGCCGATGTTTGAGGAAGTCCGCCCATGAACGGCCCCGCCCCTCTGATTGCCTTCACCACGCTTCCCAGCGGCGCCCCCGCCGGCCTGCTGGAAACGCTCGTGTCCGAAATGCTCCGCAACGGCATGGACGTTATCCGCCCCTCCCCGGCCGAAGTGGTGCTGAACCTTGACCCCAACACCGTTGGCCTCACCGTTCATGAGGGCGAAGGGCTGCGCATCACGGTGCAGGCAAACGGGCTGGTTCCGCTGCACCGGCTGAAGCAATGGCTGATGGAGCATCTCGAAGAGCTGCAGCCCGGCACGACCACCGCCTTGCGCTGGTCCGACGATGACCCGCGCGATGGCGAAGTTCCACCGCCCTATTTCCACGAGCTGACGGTGCTGAAGAAGGCGGCGCTCAGCCCTGTCCTCCTCCGCCTCACCTTCAAGGTGGAGGGGATGGAGCGCTTTGGCAGCGACGGGATTCACGTGAAATTGCTGCTGCCGCCGGAAGGCCGCACCCCTGTCTGGCCGAAGCTTGCCGCCAATGGCGCGCTGATCCTGCCTGAAGGGCCGGACGGGCTGCACATGCGCTATTACACCCTCAAGGAGACCCGCAAGCAGGCCGGCGAAATCGACATTGACGTTGTCCGCCATGCGGGCGGCGCCGTTTCGGACTGGGCCGAGGCCTGCCGCGAAGGCGATGTGATCGGCCTGCTCGGCCCCTCCGGCTTCCAGCATCCGCCGCTCGCAGGCCCGCTGCTCCTTGCCGCCGATGGCACCGGCGCGCCGGCCGTGGCCCGCATGATCGAGGCGCTGGCGGCGGACATGGACCGGGAAGGCACCCCCGTTTCCGGCGGCGGCCACGTGATCCTCGGGCTGGGCACGGACGCGGAGGCGCTGGCCTATCTTTCCGCCGCCAAGGTTGCCCGCCTCGGCCTCACGGTGCATGGCCTTGCCCCGGAAAGCTTCGATGCGGATCTGGAACAGGCCATCCGCGCCATCTTTACGGGCACGAAGCCCGCCTTTGCCTGGTTTGCCGGCGAACAGCAGACCGCCCAGCAGCTCCGCCCCCTGTTCCGCAAGGACTTCGGCCTCGGCAAGGGCAGCCAGTATGCGATTGCCTACTGGACGAAGGGCAAGACCGGGATGGAGAGATAAGCTCAGGCGGGGACGGCGACGAGCCGCATTTTCTTTCTGCCTCAACGCCGTCATCCCGGACGCAGCGAAGCGGAGATCCGGGACCGGTGAGCCCGAGCCTTTCGGTCAAAACGCGTTGAAACAGCATCCACCCCGGCTCACCGGTCCCGGATCGCGCAGGGCGCGTCCGGGATGACGGCGGAGAGGGTTTTCTTCAGCCCCGGCGGATGCTGCATCCGCCGGGGTTTTTGTTACGCTTGGCCGTTGCAGCCGTGTCTCACTCCAGCCCGTCGAACAGCGCCGTGGAGAGATAGCGCTCGGCGAAGGAGGGGATGATGACGACGATGGTCTTGCCCGCCATCTCGTCGCGCTGGCCAACCTTGATGGCCGCCGTCAGCGCCGCGCCGGAGGAAATGCCAACCGGCACGCCCTCGGTGCGGGCAACCTCACGGGCCGTGGCAAAGGCCTCGTCATTGGTGACCTTGACCACCTCATCATAGACCGACGTGTCCAGCACGCCCGGCACGAAGCCGGCGCCAATGCCCTGGATCTTGTGCGGGCCGGGGTTGCCGCCGGACAGGACCGGGCTGTCGGCCGGCTCCACCGCCACAACGTGCAGGCCCGGCTTGCGGCTCTTCAGCACCTGCGACACGCCGGTGATGGTGCCGCCCGTGCCGATGCCGGAGACGAACACATCCACCTTGCCGTCCGTGTCGTTCCAGATCTCTTCCGCCGTGGTGCGGCGGTGGATCTCCGGGTTGGCCGGGTTCTCGAACTGCTGCGGCATCACCGCGCCGGGGATCTCGCTGACCAGCTCCTGGGCACGGGCGATGGCGCCCTTCATGCCCTTCGGCCCTTCCGTCAGCTCCAGCTCGGCGCCGAGGATCTTGAACATCTTGCGCCGCTCGACGGACATGGTCTCCGGCATGACGAGGATCAGCCGGTAGCCCTTGGCGGCGGCCACGAAGGCCAAAGCAATGCCGGTGTTGCCGGAGGTCGGCTCCACCAGCGTGGTCTTGCCCGGCTGGATCTGGCCGGAGGCTTCCATCGCCTCGACCATGGCAACGCCGATACGGTCCTTGACGCTGGAAATCGGGTTGAAGAACTCCAGCTTGCCCAGCAGAGTGGCCTTCACCCCGTGCTTTTCCGCAAGGCGGTCCAGCCGCACAAGCGGCGTGTCGCCGATGGTTTCGGTGATCGAGCTGTAAATCCGGCCGCGGCCCGGCTTCCTGTCGGTCATTCTCATCTCCCGTCCTGGCCCCGGCACCATGATGCGGGGCACCTGTTCTTCTGTCGGAATTCTGAACCCTAACCTAGGAACAATTCCCGCCGGAATCGAGTGCTCTCATGCTCAAAAGCCTGAGGAATAAGGAAAGTTCTACCAAACGGGGGCTAGGGGTGGGGTGGCCCCGGTGGGGTGGCGTATTGCAGGGGTGCAGGGCAGCGTCGGTTTTAGCGGCTTCGCTCGGGTCATCTGCACACTGCCGGCGGGGTGGAACTCGACGGTCTGGTAAATGCCGCAGTTCCCTCGCCTGTCGCCTATCCCGCCGGATATTGCGTTGTTGAAGCCTCACGCGGTTCCGGGCATGTGGAGACCGTTTCGCTTGCCCATGCGCCCGGACTTGCCGTGTACGCTGACGAGATCCGCCGGGGGCATCTTAACGGCAGCGGAACCTATGCGGATGTCCTGCCGGCACATCTGCGCCATCGCGTGAAGAGCCCGGACATGGCCCTTCTGCCTTTGCGGGATGTACTGGAAGACTATTACTTGCTCAGGGCATGCGGCGGTGCGGTGCCTGGTGCCGTCGACCACAGAAGAGCAGAATTCTATTGCAGCCTTTATTAGTAAAGAAGGAGATTGCTACGATACAGCCGCGGTCGAGATGCTCTTCAGGCCATCAAGGGCAAGCTGATCTGGCAGCGGTAATGGGCAGTCTGACCTCTCCCAAAGCCAGAGGTCCCGGCTCAGAGTGGATGCCTCTCATGGCCTGTGTCCCAAGCTATCGGCGCCAGCCTCAATTCGCCTGACGAATGCAGAACATTAAAACTATTCATTTGATCAATGAAGGTCAGCCATTAAAATCTCACCACCGCCTTGAGGAGGCGTGAAAAAACTCAACTAATAATATCAAAGGGGACCTCATGAAAATCAGAGCCTTCCTGATGGCGACTGCTGCCGCTGCCTTTTTCATATCTTCCGCAAGTGCAGATGATCTAAAAATCGGTCTGGCTGGTACAGTAACATCCATCGACCCACACTTTTACAATGCCTCTCCCAACAACAGCATAGCGATGCAGATCTTTGACCGCCTGACCGAGCGCAGTGCATCCGGCCAGCTTTTGCCTGGCTTGGCGGTGAAGTGGGAAGCGGTAAATGAAACAGAGTGGCGTTTCACGTTGAGGGAAGGCGTCAAGTGGCATGACGGCAAAGCCTTGACTTCCTATGACGTTGTTTTCACGTTGGGCCGTGCTGGCAATGTCCCCAATAGTCCGGGCGGCTTCGGTGGTTTCCTCCGCACTATTGCTGAAGTGGAGGCAGATGGCGAACACACGGTCATTATCAAGACCAAAAGACCGTCGCCCACCCTTCCGGGAGAGCTCGCCAATGTAGCAATTGTTTCCCGGCACGCTGGTGAGGGAGCCGAAACCTCCGACTACAATTCAGGCAAGGCGGCGATCGGAACGGGAGCGTTCCGCTTGGCGAGTTTTCGCCAGGGTGATGAGATCGTACTTGAGAAGAACCCCGACTGGTGGGGGCATGAGGTTGTATGGGACAAGGCCATCTACCGGATGATCGGCAGCCCAAGCGCGAGAACAACGGCAGTTCTAGCGGGGGATGTCGACATCATCGACGCGCCTGCCGCGACAGACCTCGAGCGCTTCAAATCAGAGGCAAAGCTGGCATTTGAATCCGCCCCAGGTCTCCGAGTGATCTATCTGGCGCCTACCGTGTCAGGCGACACTTGGAAAAACTTCATTAAAGGCAGTAGCGGAGAGCAACTCGACAAGAATCCGCTTGCTGATCCGCGGGTAAGAAAAGCACTGGGAATTTCAATTAACCGCGAAGCAATCGTCGACCGGATTATGAGCGGAACAGCGACCGCTTCAGGCCAGTGGCTTCCCAAAGGTGCGTTTTCCTATAGCCCGGAAATTAAAGTGCCTACGGCCGATGCCGCGGCAGCAAAGCAGCTTCTTGCGGACGCGGGCTACCCTGAAGGCTTCCGCCTCACGATCCATGTTCCCAACGACCGCTATCCGAATGCGCCTGCAGTCGTCCAGGCGGTTGCCCAGATGTGGACGAGAATCGGCGTTAACACCAGTGTTGAAGCGCTTCCTTGGACAACGTTCTCTTCCCGGAAGAGTGAGTTTGCGATGAAGCTGCTCGGACTTGGAAATGCGACCTATGATGCCAGTTCGATGCTGGTGAATGTGATTGGCTCGAAGGATCCCAAAAGAGGTCTTGGTGCCTCGAACGACAGCGGATATTCCAATCCGCAGCTTGACGAGATCGTAAGCTCAGCCATGACGATCTTTGACGATGCCAAGCGTGAGAAAGCGCTTATCGAGGCCGTAAATGCCGCCCTGGATGACGGCGCTGTAATTCCGCTATACATGCAGAGCAATGCATGGGTGATGCGAAAGGGTATCTCCTACGCACCGCGGATCGATGAACGGACGCTCGCAAAGGACGTCACGGTCTCCGATTGATACCTGACCCGCTGACAATTGTGCTCACGATTTGGCGGCATGACGTCAAAATCCCCGCGGTGTCTTGTAACGACACCGCGGCTGGCGGCTGATTGCATCAGTTACAGCAAGATCTACGGGAACAACATGACTATATGGATAATCCAGCGCGCGGGGCAGGCGGTTCTCGTGGCGCTTGCGATGGCGCTTATTCTCTTTTTGGGCCTCCATCTGATTGGAAGTCCTATCGAGACTTTGCTGCCACCAGAAGCCACACACGAAGAGCGTCTGCGATTGGTTGCAGACTTGGGGCTAGACAGGCCGCTACATGAGCAATTTTTCCTGTTCTTAAAAGGTATATCTCAAGGAAATCTTGGAATCAGCTATGTTTACAATGAGCCAGCTGTAGATCTTATCCTCTCCCGCCTGCCCGCGACACTGGAACTCGCATTTGCCGCTGTCATTTTGTCGGTGATCATCGGCCTGCCTCTCGGACTGATTGCCGGTCACAAGCCCGAAGGCCTCCTCGCACGCAGCATTATGACCGGAACAATTCTCGGTTTTAGCTTGCCGGTATTCTGGATCGGCATCCTTCTGATCATAGTTTTTAGCGTTCAGTTGGGCTGGCTCCCGAGTTCTGGCCGGGGTGAAACCCGCATGCTCTTTGGTGTCGCCTGGTCTTTCCTGACCTGGGACGGCTTCAAACACATCATCCTGCCGGCACTCAGTCTTTCCTTGTTCAACATCTCGATGGTGGCACGGTTGACTGAGTCCGGCGTACGCGAAGCGATGACGAGTGACTATGTCAGATTTGCACGAGCCCGAGGTCTTACAGGAAATAGAATCCTGAGCGTACATGTTCTGAAGAACGTGATGATCCCCGTCGTAACAGTTGTGGGGCTCGATATAGGTCAGACAATTGCATTCTCAGTGGTCACTGAGACGATATTTGCTTGGCCCGGAGCAGGTAATATAATCATAGACAGCATAAGCGCACTTGATAGACCCGTTATTGTGGCATATTTAATGCTCGTTGTTCTAATGTTCGTCTTTATAAATCTTGTTGTCGACGTTGTTTATCGACTACTGGATCCACGCATACGACTGCAGGGAGAATAATATGCAACGCAGCTATTTTCCCCGGTCACTGAACAGCAGCTGGAGTTTTGTTCAGCGTTTCTGCCGCGCACCTTTCGCATGCGTTGGCTTGATCGTTGCGGTTCTCATCGTCCTGGCGGCTTTGCTCGCGCCATTGCTGTCGCCTCAGAATCCCTATGACCTCCTTCAGCTTGACATCATGGATGGCCGGATGGCTCCAGGCAGTCAGTCCATGAGTGGCTTCACGTTTCTGCTCGGCTCCGACAGTCAAGGCAGGGACATGCTGTCGGCCATCATGTATGGGCTCCGGATCAGCCTCGTCGTAGGCCTCGGATCTGCGACCTTGGCGTTCATTACCGGGACGGCCTTTGGCTTGATGGCAGCCTACATTGGCGGACGGACTGAGACGGTGATGATGCGGATCGTCGACCTTCAGCTTTCGTTTCCAACAATACTATCAGCGCTTCTCATTCTCGCACTCCTTGGAAAGAGTGTAGGAAACGTGGTCTTCGCCATTGTTCTGGTGGAGTGGGCAACATACGCCCGAACGGCACGCGGCTCCGCCTTGACTCAAATGCGGAGGGAATATGTTGAGGCAGCTCAGCTTCTCCGCCTGCCGCACTGGAACATCCTTTGCAGGCAATTGCTCCCCAATTGCCTGTCGCCTCTGGTGGTTCTCCTGACCATGCAGGTGGCCAGGGCCATTACTCTCGAGGCTACCTTGAGCTTCCTCGGCCTTGGGGTCCCCATCACTGAACCATCACTCGGCCTCCTGATCGCCAGCGGGTTCGAGTTCATGCTCTCAGGCATCTACTGGATAAGCCTCTTCCCCGCAATAACCCTTGTACTCACCATCTTTGCCATCAACCTTGTTGGAGACAGGTTGCGCCAGATGCTTGATCCAAAAGGAGCGCAACGATGACTTCTACGCTGCTCGACGTTAGGGATCTGACGACCGAGGTTGTTGCCTCTGAGCGAACGACGACACTGATCAACAAGGTGAGCCTGAAACTCGCTCCCGGGGAGGTGATGGGTTTGGTGGGAGAGTCCGGATCGGGGAAGTCCATCACAGGGCTGTCGATCATGGGCCTCGTAGATAAGCCCGTCCGCGTTACAGGTGGAGAAATTCTCTTCAAAGGGGAAGACTTGTGCAGATTGCCAAGTGAAGGAATGCGGCGACTTCGCGGGAACCGGATCGCCATGATCTTTCAGGATCCAATGTCAACGCTTAACCCGGTCCTGCGCGTGCGGACACAAATGGTTGAGACCATTCTAGCGCACGAGAAAGTTGGCAAGAAAGAAGCCATCCAGAGAGCCAAAGACGCTCTTGGCATGGTAGGCATTCCAAGTCCTGACGAGCGGCTGGATGCCTATCCGCACCAGTTCTCAGGCGGGATGCGTCAGCGCGTTGCTATCGCAACAGCCCTCTTGCTGTCACCAGACCTGATCATCGCAGATGAACCAACGACGGCACTCGATGTCACAATACAGGCTCAAATTCTATCTGTTGTTCAAAAGCTTGCCCGTGAGCGGGGCACCGCACTCATCTGGATCACCCACGATCTTTCAGTGGTAGCAGGCCTCGCTGACAGTCTATCTGTTATGTATGCGGGCAGAATTGTAGAGCAGGGAGATACCGCTGACGTCCTTCGAAGCCCACGGCATCCCTATACCCATGGCTTGATCAACAGCTTGCCGTCCCGGAACACGCGCGGGGAGAGGTTGAGCCAGATCCCAGGAACGACTCCTGCCATCGACAGGCTCCCGGCAGGGTGCGCCTTTCGCCCACGCTGTTCGTCTGCTTCCGGTGCCTGCAGTGAAATGCCGCCGCTCGGAGGTTCTGATCGCCGTCTTGTGCGATGCTTCAACCCAGTTTCCGAAGGAGGCCGGCCATGACAATTCGCGTTGAAGCCGTGAACATTGCCAAACGTTTCAGCAGGAAATCAGGCCTTATAGAACGCGGGCTGGAAGCGCTTAACCTCAAGAAGCCGAACCCCGTAGTGCATGCTCTCGACGGTGTCAGCATTTCTGTCTCGCAGGGAGAGGTGGTTGGCATTGTCGGCGAATCCGGATGCGGCAAATCGACCTTGGGACGCGTAATTGCTGGCCTTCTCGAGCCCTCCTCCGGCGAAGTGCGATTGAAAAACATACCTGTCAAAGCCTTGACCGCCAAGGAGACGCTTACTGAGCGGCTGAAGGTTCAGATGATCTTTCAAGATCCGACCTCATCACTCAATCCCCGTCAGCGGCTCAAGGACATCATTGGAGCTGCACCTCTTCATCACGGCTTGACGAGCCGAAAGGAGCTGTTCGGTTACGTCGAGACGCAGATGCGGCGAGCTGGCCTCGATCCAGCCTTGATGGACAGGTTCCCGCATCAGTTGAGTGGAGGACAGCGGCAGCGTGTCGGCATTGCACGTGCACTGGCTGTGAACCCTGATGTCCTTATCTGCGACGAGTCCGTTGCCGCACTCGACGTTTCAATTCAAGCTCAGGTGATTAACCTCTTCATGGATCTGAGAGAAGAACTCGGATTGACATATGTGTTCATCAGCCACGATCTATCAGTAGTCCAGCATATCTCCCATCGCGTTATTGTGATGTATCTCGGCCGGGTCGTAGAGGAGGCGCCGGTTGAAGTTCTTTTTTCTTCACCAGCTCACCCCTATACCAGAGCCTTGTTAAATGAGAGGCCAAGCCTGGATCTGGAGAAGAAGACTTACACAACAATTACAGGCGAGATTCCCAGTCCGCTTGCTCCGCCCTCTGGCTGTCACTTCCATCCGCGCTGCCCATTGGCCATGGACCGATGCCGGGTGGAAAGACCTGCCTTGCGCCAGCTTTCTGCTGGCCACAACAGCGCCTGTCATCTGAACGACTAAGCCTCCAGCGTTACTGAGACCAGACTAAAAGGAAGAACTATGTCTGAAACGATTTCGTTCGCACCTATAAAAGCCGACGTGAGAACTTATCCGGCTGAGAAATGGGAGATCTCCACATCTTCTGATCCGGAAAGTCTTTCAGAGGGTGAGCGGAATGCGATTGATGCCGCTTTGAATAACCTGAATACAACTTCCTTTGCCGCCGTAAGATTCGGTAATATTATATATAAATACGGCGACATATCCGAAGTAAGCTATCTCGCATCAACAAGGAAGAGTATTCTTTCAATGCTCTTTGGTAAGGCTGTAAGTTCTGGATTGATTGATCTAGATCTTACGATGGAAGCGCTTGATATCGATGAGGAGGAACCACTCCTGCCAATTGAGCGGTCCGCGCGGCTGCGAGATCTTCTGATCAGCTGTTCAGGCGTATACCACAAGCCTGGGAGCCCTGGTAGCAACACGAAGAACATCCCTGCACGTGGCACCAAAAAACCAGGGTCCCACTTTCATTATAACAACTGGGACTTCAACGTTCTCGGTCATGCATTCGAAAAGCTGACTGGACGCAGTGTATTCAACGCATTTGCAGAAGATTTTGCCGGGCCGCTGCAGCTTGAGGATTTTGATCCAAACCGCCAGCGCATGCTCGGCTACGACGGGCAATCCCGGTATCTGGCCTATCATTTTTTCCTGTCTTGTAGAGACATGGCTCGACTTGGGCTTGTTATGGTCAGGAATGGCAAATGGCATGATCAGGAAATTATTCCGTCTGAATGGGTTCGCGAGAGCACCAAGATCCGAGTATCTGCCAGCCAGATGAATGAAAGCCGAAAGTCAAGGATTGCAGGTTATAGCTACCTGTGGTGGGTCCCTGTCACTTCGGCCGAGACCCCGGAATGGGAAGATGCTTTCGTAGCGGCAGGTCACTTCGGTCAGTTTATTTTATGCCTCCCGAAGCTCGACATGGTGCTCGTCAACCGGCGCGCAATCTCTGATGAGCAGGCAATCGCCCGTAACAATGGCAGCTTCACTGAAGAGCTCCCGGCTGTAACCATGGAGCAGTTCCTGTCCGTGGCCGATCTCTTTGTTGCAGCGCACAGGCGTTGCAACAGCTAAGCCGTCTCATGTGGTAGCATTGCGTTCCATTGCGCTGGCGGATCCGATCCTCGGATCCGAAAAGCACGAGGAGATCTGCGACCGGAGCCATTGGCTTGCCGGATCACGTTCGTTTTCGGCAAGCCAGATCATGCTCGTCGACTGCTTCTCGTCTCCGAATGGGGAATCAAAAAGGAGCAAGTTGTGCGATTTCTCAAACAGACGGGCCACACTTTCAGGCATGATTGCAACCAAGTCGCTGCGTGACACAACGGCGACAGCCGCCGAAAAGTGCGGTACAACTGCCACTATGCGCCGTTGACGGCCAATGGCATCCAGACGTTCGTCAACCCAGCCACGCCGGTCTGGAGATGACGTTACCTTGACATGACCAAGATCAAGGAGTGCGTCCAGCGAAAGAGGCGAAGCTGCCGCCGGATTGCCAGCGGACATGATACAGACCCGGCTTTCTGTAAAGAGCGGTGCGCAACGATACTGTGACGGCAAATTGTCTGCCGTCATAACTGCGACATCAATTGTTCCCTCATCAAGGTAATTTTGAACCAAGGTCAGATAACTTCTTCTATTCGAAAGAACAGTCCTGGGCATATGTATTACCTCAACGACACTTTTTCTCGACTGAGCTTGCAGCCGCTCCAAGAGCAACGGCATAAGAACGACAGAGAAATAATCATTCATACCGATCCTGAAGGTTTTCGCGGAATGCTCAGGGTCAAATTTCCGTCTGGAAAACATAACCGCTTCGGTATCTTCAATAATCCTGCGAACGCTCGGAAAAATGTCAGCACAGAACCTTGTCATCACGAAACCCGCAGGCGTCCTGACAAACAGGTCATCACCTGTGATCGCTCGCAATCTCTTTAGGGCATGGCTAACAGCGGGCTGCGATAGCCCTATAAACGCGCCTGCTTCTGTCATGTTACCTTTCAGTGCCAGCGCATACAGCACCTTCAAAAGATTGAAGTCGACAGAGCCAAGCGCGAAATGATGCATCGAATTGCCCTATTTCCTTAAATGCTACCTCTAGCCAACCAGTCTATAGCAATGTTGCGCGCCTCAAGAAGCCCGGTTTGTATCAAGACGGTGTCTGGAACCGCACCGGGTTTGGCGAAGGCTCCAACTTTTGAACAGGATGTAGCATCATGAGTAAGGCGGTGACCAAGTTTTCCGCTGAGGTGCTTGATCGCTCTTTTCGGCTGCTTCCCGACACCAACTATCAGCAGCCTCTGGCCCGCAGGCAGTATGGCCAGCCGCTGCAACGACCGGGAGCATGCTACAGCGACTGAACGGCTGCGTGAATTCTACTGCAGAGTCCTGTTGAGATTGGGGGGTATGATAACTCTGGGCTAAAAGAAGAGACCTCGAAAATACTTGTCTTCTCCCAAACCGACGCCCTTCCCCCGCCCTGCAAAAACCCAATCACCCCACCCCAGTCGACCCAAACCCGCCAGCGCCGCGCTGGGTGGCGTCGAGGGTGGTGACTTCGGTCAGGGTGGCTTGCATGGCCGGGGCGATGATCATCTGGGCGATGCGCAACCCGCGGGTGATGGTGAAGGGCTCGTCGCCGTGGTTGATCAGGATGACCTTCACCTCGCCGCGATAATCCGCATCCACCGTGCCGGGGGAGTTGAGAACCGTGATGCCGTTCTTGGCGGCAAGGCCGGAGCGGGGGCGGACCTGGCCTTCGAAGCCGCGCGGGATGGCCATGGCAAGGCCGGTCGGCACCATCGCCCTCTTGCCCGGCTGCAGCACCAGATCTTCGCTCACCGCTGCCATCAGATCAAACCCGGCCGCATCGGCGCTCTGATAGGCGGGCAGCGGCAGGTCTGCGCCATGCTCAAGGCGCAGCAGTTCAACGGTGACGGAAGCAGGAACGGGCATGGCAATTCTCCTTGAAGGAAATACGGCCCTCTTGCTGTCAGCATTGGCGGCCCAGCGCAAGCCTTGCGGCTTGCGGTCAACAGGTCATGCGGCGGGGCGCCGGACAGGGGGCACGACTTCTGTTTCTCCTGTGTGAACGATCCGTCGCATTTACGCCTCTTTATTCACGGCGGAAACATTCCTATTCTCAGACCCAAGATCGACACCCCTGTGTCCTTTGGAGGGATCACATGTCTGCCACAGGATTTGAACCGCTGTTTCTGGCCCATGGCTCGCCCATGCTGGCGATTGCGGACAGCGCCGCGCACCGGTTTCTGAAGGCGCTGGGGCCCAGCCTGCCGCGCCCGCGTGCCATCGTCGTGCTGTCGCCCCACTGGGAGACGGAGGGCCTCCGGGTTTCCGCCCCCGGCCCGCTGCGCACCATCCATGATTTCGGCGGCTTTCCGCGTGCCCTGTTCGAGATCCAGTATCCGGCCAGCGCCCCGGAAGATGTGACCGGCGAGGTGATGGACAAGCTGAGTGCCGCAGGCATCGAGGCGCAGATCGACCCCAGCTGGGGGCTGGATCACGGCGCCTGGGTGCCGCTCTCTCTCGCCTATCCGCAGGCGGATATTCCCGTCGTCGCCCTCTCCCTGCCATTGAGCTACGGCCCGCAGGAGCTGCTGGAGCTGGGCGAGGCGCTGAGCGGGCTGCAGGACAGCGGCGTGCTGATCATCGCCACAGGCAGCACCACCCATAACCTGCGCCAGCTGATGCCGCAGAACAGCCCCACGCCGGACTGGGCCAAGGCCTTTGACGCCTGGCTGGATGAAGGGCTTCTCACCGGCGAGGCGGAACGGATCACGGATCTCGACGCCGCCCCCGGCTTCCGGATGGCGCATCCGAGGGAGGAGCACCTTCTGCCCGTGTTCTTCGCGCTCGGCGCGGGCGGCAAGGGCGCCAAGGGCGAGCTGCTTCACCGCACCTACGAATACGGCACCCTGTCCATGTCCTACTACCGGTTCGGAAAAGCAGCTTAGGGGCGGGTGTTTGCGCTGAAACGGCGGTATGCGTTTGCCGACTTGTGCCGGGAGACGCCACAAACGTTGCCTTGTGCGGGGAAGACAAGAAGTTTCAGAGGGTTACCGCTCTGAATGAGGCCTCTCGATTCCCCTCTCTTGATGGGCAGCGTTTACGACAGACTGCCAGTGAGGCTCCAACTCCTCTCCCCCCTTGAGGGGGAGATGCCCCCGGCAGGGGGCAGAGGGGGGTAACGGACTGTCCGCTTATGAGAGAGAGCCTGCCGTATTGAAGCGCTGCCACCCCCCTCTGTCTGCTGACGCAGACACCTCCCCCTCAAGGGGGGAGAGGGGCACTGCGGCCATTTGGGTTGCCTTCCCTCCGTGCTTGCAGCCCGGTTCAAGGGATCGGGGTCAGACCCGCCTCACAGCGCTGCTTCGATCTCCGCGGCGATGGCCTCTGCCGCGCGGCGGGGGGCGGCGGCGCGGCTGATGGGGCGGCCGATGACGAGATAGTCGGACCCGGCGCGGATGGCATCGCCCGGCGTCATCACGCGCTTCTGATCGCCCTTGTCACTGCCGGCGGGCCGCACGCCGGGCGTCACCACCACAAGCTCGCCGCCCACAGCCTTGCGCACAAGGCCCGCCTCCAGCGGCGAGCAGACGATGCCGCCCATGCCGGCGGCCCGTGCATCCCCGGCGCGCGCCTCGACAAGGCCCGCCACCGGGCCGCGATAACCGGCCGCCAGCAGATCCTCCTCGTCCATGGAGGTCAGAACCGTGACGCCGAGCAGGCAGAGATCCCTGGCATCCGTTTCCTGCAGGGCGGCAACGGCGGCGCGCATGGTCTTGGGGTAGGCATGCAGCGTGACGAAGCGCACGCCCATGCGGGCAATGTTGCGCACGGCGCTGGCGATGGTGTTGTCGATGTCGAGCAGCTTCACGTCGAGGAACACCTCGATGCCCTCGCCCGCCAGCTCTTCGGCGAGCCTCAGCCCGCCTGCAAACTGCAGCTCCATGCCGATCTTGTAGACCCCGACGGCGCCCTTCGTCGCCGCAATCAGCACCCGCGCCTCCTCAACCGTGGGCACATCCAGCGGCAGCATCAGGCGGTGAGTGGCGGACTTGGGGGCAAAGCGGCTGGAGACGGCCATCCGGATTTCCTTTCATCGGGGCGTGAGGCGTTGCCGCTTCCTAGCAGGCCAGCTGCGGCAACGCCAGAACCGCAGCGTTTCCCCGGCCTCCATGATCTGGCAAAGAAGTCTCTGGCCAGATTGCCCATTTGTGTTTCAATGCGTGGCACCGCCTGCTAAAACGGCGCGGTTTCGCCAGGCAGGTAGTCAGGCTGGCCGATGGAAGGATGACAGATGCGCACAGCGGCAATCTCGCGCAACACCAAGGAAACCCGCATTGACGTCGAGATCAATCTCGATGGCACCGGCGCCTATGACGTGGCGACGGGGGTCGGCTTCTTCGACCATATGCTGGAACAGCTTGCGCGCCATTCGCTGATCGACATCAAGGTGCGCGCCGAGGGCGACACCCATATCGACTTCCACCACACGGTGGAGGACACCGGCATCGCGCTGGGGCAGGCGCTGTCTCAGGCGCTGGGGTCCATGTCCGGCATCACCCGCTATGCAGACACGCATCTGGCCATGGACGAGGCACTGACGCGCTGCGCACTGGATGTGTCCGGCCGGCCGTTCCTCGTCTGGCAGGTGGAGTTCTCCCGCGACAAGGTGGGCGAGTTCGACACCGAACTGTTCGAGGAATTCTTCCGCGCCTTCGCCATGAATGCGGGCATCACCCTGCATGTTGCCAACATCTATGGCAGCAACTGCCACCATATCGCGGAAACCTGTTTCAAGGCCGTGGCACGCTCGCTGCGCAAGGCCATCGAGATCGATCCGCGCCAGGCGGGCCGCGTGCCCACCACCAAGGGCCAGCTGGGCGGCTGAGGAGGCAGGACAATGAGCTCATATATGGTCATGCTGCCGCCGGAGGCGGAGGGGCGTGAACTGACGCCCGCCATGGCGCAAAGGGCGGTTTTCGTGCGCGACGGCTTCTCCACCCCGGCGCTGGTCTTCACCGGCATCTGGATGCTGGTGCACCGGCTGTGGCTGCCGTTTCTGGCCTATCTCACCGTTTCGCTGGTGCTGGAGCTGATTGCGCAGAATTTCAGCCAGTCGATCCCCGGCGTGCTGGCCTTCCTGACCGGCATTCTCATCGGCCTTGAAAGCGGCAACCTGCGGCGCTGGTCGCTGGAGCGCAAGGGCTGGATCTTCGCCGGTGTTGTCACGGGGCAGGACAGAGAAGAGGCCGAGCTGCGCTTCTTCAACGCCTACCGCCCGGCCCCGCGCCCGGTGGACACACCGGCTGCCCCGCAGCCGCAGGGCTTCGTGCCGCGCTTTGGCCGTGAGCAGGTGATCGGCCTGACGCTGTCCGGCTCCGGATTTGCCGGCTCGGGGTTCACAGGAGAAAGTGCAAGATGACTGTCGCCATCATTGACTATGGCTCGGGCAACCTGCGCTCGGCTGCCAAGGCCTTCGAACGCGCCGCCCGCGACCATGCGAAGGTGCCGGATGTGATCGTCACCTCCGATCCGGACCAGGTGCTGAAGGCTGACCGCATCGTCCTGCCGGGCGTCGGCGCCTTTGCCGATTGCCGCCGCGGGCTTGAGGCCGTCGAGGGGATGCGCGAGGCGCTGGAGGAAAGCGTGCGCCGCAAGGCCAAGCCCTTCATGGGCATCTGCGTCGGCATGCAGCTGATGGCCTCGCGCGGGCTGGAATTCGAAACGGTGGAAGGCCTCGGCTGGATCGACGGCGATGTCACGGCGATGAAGCCGGCAGATTCCTCGCTGAAGATCCCGCACATGGGCTGGAACACGATCAGCGTGCATCCTGACACGCACCCCGTGCTCAAGGGACTGGATACCGGGCCGGACGGGCTGCATGCCTATTTCGTTCATTCGTTCCATTTCGCCTGCACCCGCCCGGAAGACCGGCTGGCCACCTTCGACTATGCCGGCACCTTCACCGCGATGGTGGCGCGCGACACGATGGTGGGCACCCAGTTTCACCCGGAAAAGAGCCAGCGGCTTGGCCTTGGCCTCATTGCCAACTTCCTTGACTGGAAGCCCTGAGACCCGGTTTTCCCGTCTGAAGCACGATTACAGCGCGGCAGGCGCCGCAAGAGAGACATTGCCATGATCCTTTTTCCCGCCATCGACCTCAAGGACGGCCAGTGCGTGCGCCTGAAGCTGGGCGACATGGACCAGGCCACCGTGTTCAACGACAATCCGGCGGCGCAAGCCAAGGCCTTTGAAGATCAGGGCTTCGAATATCTGCATGTGGTTGACCTCAACGGCGCCTTTGCCGGGGAAAGCGTCAACGGCGCGGCGGTGGAAGCCATTCTCGGCGCAACGAAAAACCCGGTGCAGCTGGGCGGCGGCATCCGCACGCTCGCCCATATCGAAAGCTGGCTGGCCAAGGGCATCACCCGCGTCATTCTCGGCACCGTCGCCGTGCGCGATCCGGAGCTGGTGCGCGAGGCCTGCCGCAAGTTCCCCGGCAAGGTCGCTGTCGGCATCGACGCCAAGGGTGGCCATGTGGCGGTGGAAGGCTGGGCGGAAACCTCCGAACTCACCGCCGTGGACCTTGCCAGACGCTTCGAGGATGCCGGCGTTTCGGCCATCATCTACACGGATATCGACCGGGACGGCGTGCTGAAGGGGCTCAACATCCCCTCGACCCTGGAACTGGCCGCTGCCGTGTCCATTCCCGTCATCGCCTCGGGGGGTCTTGCCTCCATCGAGGACATCAAGCGCCTGCTGCAGCCGGACTCCGCCATCCTGGAAGGCGCCATCTCCGGCCGCGCCCTCTACGACGGCCGCCTCGACCCGGCCGAAGCCATGGCCCTGATCCGGGCGGCAAGGGAAAGCTGAATCAGATGAAGGGGTTGGGACTTCTTGCTTAAGTCTATGAAAAGGCTTGACAAAATCTGAAAATCCCTTATCTTTGAACCAAATGGATTGGGGGTTCCCGGTCGGCGTCAGGCTCTGGAGTAATCCGGGGCCTTTCGCTTTTCAGGCGAAGATTCCGCGCCCCTTCGCACCCAGAGAGGTGCCGCCGATCATCTTTCTGGACAGAATCTCGAAAGCCCGGTTCGGCTGATCCTTGCGGAACACGCTGAGGGCCATGGGCCTTGCGGTCAGATCGGCAATCTGCAGGCCAATCGAATTGGATTTCTTGTCGAGAAAAATCGCCTCGAAACCAGGCATTGGCGTCCGGATCTGGTTGTCTCCGGCAATGATGCGCCGGAAGGCCAGTTCAAGCTCCTGATCCTCCCGAGTCCCGCGTTTCTCGAAGATGAAGAACGTCCGCTTGCCGGTTTCCTGCTTTGCCTTCAGAAACTGATGGACTTTGACGAGACAGATCCCAAGGGCGATGGCGTAGGGATTGTCCGGAAAGAAATCCAGCTTCAGCTCACTTTTCAGAATGACGCATCCGGCGATCCGGAAGGACGAAGCCTCGATGCAATCCGACACATCTTGCAGGAAGCTTTCGCGCAGCCTCTGATCGTTGAAAAGCCTGAAGTCGCCCTTCTGCTTTCTGATCTCGTGCTCATGCAGAATGACGGCATCATGGCCGAAGTAGTGGAACTTGATCCGCTGGAAGCGGGGAACGATCTGGCTGCAATAGCTTGATTTTTTGAAGCCGCAGAGCGACAAGGCAAAAACTGGAAAGTTCACGTCGATGGACGTCAGCGAATGATCGCCGCTTTCGTCCGCATAGAAGATGTAAGAACTGTCCGTCTCTGCCATTCAGATTCCATATCTGCGTGGCCATGAAATTGCAAAGGCCCGCGCATGACCCTCAAGGCCCGCATCATTCCCTGTCTCGACGTCAAGGACGGCCGTGTCGTCAAGGGCGTCAACTTCGTTGATCTGGTGGATGCCGGAGACCCGGTGGAGGCGGCAAAGGCCTATGATGCCGCTGGTGCCGATGAACTGTGCTTCCTCGACATCACCGCCAGCCACGAGGGCCGGGACACGATCTTCGACGTGGTGCGGCGCACGGCGGAGGCCTGCTTCATGCCTGTCACCGTCGGCGGCGGCGTGCGCACGGTGGAGGATATCCGCAAGCTGCTGATCGCGGGGGCCGACAAGGTGTCGATCAACACGGCGGCCGTCAACAATCCGGATTTCGTGCGCGAGGCTGCCGAGAAATTCGGGGCCCAGTGCATCGTCGTCTCCATCGACGCCAAGCAGGTGAATGCGGAAGGTGAAGCACCGCGCTTCGAGATCTTCACCCACGGCGGGCGCAACGCCACCGGCATCGATGCCGTGGAATTTGCGCAGAAGGTGGTGGAGCTGGGCGCGGGCGAGCTGCTGGTCACCTCCATGGACCGGGACGGCACCAAGTCCGGCTACAATATTGCCCTGACGCGGGCGATTGCCGATGCGGTGCCGGTGCCGGTGATTGCCTCGGGCGGCGTCGGCACGCTTGATCATCTCGTCGAAGGCGTGCGCGATGGCCATGCGACGGCCGTTCTGGCCGCCTCGATCTTCCACTTCGGCACCTACAGCATCGGTGAGGCAAAAACCCACATGGCTGCCGCTGGGATACCTATGCGAATGGATACCTGATTTCGGCCGAAATCCGGTGTAAGTTTCACCTGTTACGGGAAAAGACTGCTCTGATGACCGCATTCACTCTGGCCGATCTGGAAGCCATCGTAGCGGCCCGTGCGGCAAGCGATGACGACATGTCCTACACCCGCAAGCTGGTGGGCAAGGGCATCGGCAAATGCGCCCAGAAACTGGGCGAGGAAGCCGTGGAGGCCGCGATTGCCGCCGTGCAGGGCGACAGGGATGGCCTCAAGGGTGAGGCGGCGGATCTGCTGTATCACCTCATGGTGGTGCTGAAAGTCTGCGGTGTGAGCCTTGACGAGGTCATGGCGGAACTGGCCGCACGCACCGGGCAGACCGGCCTTGAGGAAAAGGCCTCGCGGCCTGCAAGCTGAAGCCCGTGCGGCGCCTGAGCCTTTCAAGGCGTGATGCGCCGGCATCGCGGATGCCTTGAGACACAGCATCCGGACCGGAAAGGCCCGCATGCAATCCCTTGGAACAACCGGGACAGAGCCGCCCATGGACCAGACTGTCATCCGCCCCGAAACCATGGACCTGTCGCCGTACAGGGTCTTCACGGAAAACGAATGGTCGCGGCTGCGCGCCGACACGCCCATGACGCTGACCTCTGCCGAGGTGAGCGAGCTGCGGGCCCTGAACGACCCCATTTCCATGGCGCAGGTGGAGAGCATCTATCTGCCGCTGTCGCGGCTTCTGGCCTATTACGCCGAAGCCACGCTGATCCTGCATCAGGCGACCAAGCGCTTCCTCGGCGTGGCGGAGAGCAAGACGCCCTTCATCATCGGCGTTGCAGGCTCCGTGGCGGTGGGCAAGTCCACCACCTCGCGCATCCTGCGCGCCCTGCTCGCCCGCTGGCCGGCAAGCCCTAAGGTGGATCTGGTCACCACCGATGGCTTCCTCTTCCCCAATGCGGTGCTGGAAGCCGAAGGCCTGATGCAGCGCAAGGGCTTTCCCGAGAGCTTTGACCGCACGGCCCTGCTGACCTTCCTGTCCGACATCAAGGCGGGCAAGCGCAACGTGCGGGCGCCGCTCTATTCCCACTTCTATTACGATGTGATGCCCGGCCACTCGGTCACCATCGACCAGCCGGATATCCTCATCGTCGAGGGCCTGAATGTGCTGCAGACGCGGGAGCTGCCCAAGGATGGCCGTGCCGTGCCCTTCGTCTCGGATTTCTTCGACTTCTCGGTCTATATCGACGCGCCGGAGGATATTCTGGAGACCTGGTACGTGGAGCGCTTCATGCACCTGCGTGAGACCGCCTTCCGCGATCCCGGCTCCTATTTCCACCGCTACTCGCGGATCACGGATGAGGAAGCCCTGACCACGGCCAAGACCATCTGGACCAACATCAACCTGCTGAATTTGCAGGAAAACATCCTGCCGACGCGCCCGCGCGCCGATCTGATCCTGACCAAGGATGCCAATCACCGGATTTCAAAAGTCGCCCTGCGGCGCATCTGAAATCCGGGAGAAGGCCTGGCTGAGCTCACCCCCGCCCGCAGAAGACGTCGTAAAGACCCGGGCGGGACCAGGTGACGTTGTCCCGCTGGCCCTGCAGGACATAGCCGTTTGATTCATAGCGGAAGCCTGTCCCGCCATTGACGCGCGGCAGCGTGACGGAGACCTGCCCGAACTCGGTCACCATGGCAACGCCGCGGGCGGTGTCATAGACGACCTGCAGGTCGATACCGGCGGTGCAGACATAGTTCGTGGTGCTGACATTGCCGATGGGCGCGGGCGGCAGCAGCATGCCCGGAGCCTGCGGCTGCATGGGCTGCACCGGCGGCGCGGGCGTGAAGGCCCCCTGCGGCAGGCCTTGCTGACCGGGTATGGGGCCTGCATTCGACTGTCCGATCACCACGGTCTGCTGCGGCTCGCGGCTGATGTAAATGCCGAGGCACTGGCCCACATCGGTCGTGACGAGCCAGGCATTGGAGATGATGGATTCCTGATCCAGCACCTGCCCCGGCTCAAGGCGCGCATAGAACTGCTGGATGCCGGAATAATCGATCCAGAACACATCAATGGGTCCGCCCCGGGCGTTGCGGAACAGCATGCGGCCGCGGAAGCCGCCGTCGAGCGAGCGGATCCCGCCAAGTTCAGCGCAAGCCAGATCTCCCATGCCGCCCGCCATGGCCGGGTTGGAGTTGGGGTCCACGATCTGGTCCGGCAAGGCGCAAGCGGCGGCAAACAGGCGCACCGAGCGGGCACTGCCCTTCAGGGACACCGGCGTGACGGCCCCCTCGACAATCACCTCCAGCACGGATTTGCGCGCCATCACGTCCCAGACAGGATCGGTGGCGGCCACGGTGAACTCCGGCAGGGGGCGCCCTTGCGGGTTGTTCGCATCAGAGCCGGTGGCATCATAGCCCGTGTAGAACTCTTCCGACTTCAGCGCCACGGAGACGGGGCTGCCCTGATAGACCGGAGCGGCGGTCTGGGGCACGCTGACGGTAATGAAGCCGGACTGCGGCGTGCAGCGGGCAATGAAATCGGCATCCGCGCCTTGCGCCGAGCCATGCACGAGCTGAGCCTGGGTCGAGCCAAGCTCGGTGCCGGTGACCGTCCATTCCCGCTCCACCGGCGCGGCCGGCTGGACGGGGCTATCCAGCGGCGGCAGCGGTGCCGGCTGGCTCTGCTGAACGGGAGCCTGAACTTGCGGCCGGGACTCACTCTGGGTTTGCGGCTGGGCCTGCGTTTGCGGCGGCGTCTGGACCTGCGGCTGAGGCTGGGTTTGTGTCTGCGGCTGTGTCTGAGGCGCCTGCGCCGCCGGAGCCGTTGCGGCCGGGGTCTGCGTGCTCTGGCTCTGAGCGGGCTGCGAGGAGGAGGACGAGCCCGAGGGGCTGGCCGGCGCTGGAGTGACACCGGCACCGCCGACGACGCGCGGACGGCCGCCAACCTCCCGCTTCACATCCACCGTCACCGCGCCACCGGAAGCACAGATATCGGCGCTCTCGCGCAGGACGCGGCTGTTCTCCAGCGTGATTTCAAGCTCGACCTGACAGCCGACCGTGGACGGATCGACGGCGCCCGTCACAGTCTCGACCACGGCGCCTTCAATGCCGCGGGAGATGATCGGGCGGTAACGTTTGTTGACCAGAATGGAGCGGATGCCCGGCTCGGCCGGAACGACCTGCACCCGGATCTGCTCCGGCAGGCTCTGGGCGAAGACGGGCTGCGCAGGGAACGTGGCCGCCAGAAGCGTCAGAAGTCCGGCCGTCGCACCCCGGGCACCGCCGCTGAACATCCACCCCATGTCGTCCCTCATCTTCATGCGTTTGCACCCGTCCGGGACAAGCCCGGCGCGAGCCGCTTTTAGCCTTGCCGGGCCACTCACGGCAATATCGCAAACACTTGGGGCGGGATTTTGCTCATTTGAGGCCCGCACCCAAAGCGCCGGAAGTGCCCCAGCGCTATCAATTGCATCTGGTGCGAGGCTGGCGGCCCGGCTTACAGCAAGGCTCCGGGATGCTGACGCATCATGCCTTGAAATTGCTCATGCGCCGCACGGTCTCACATCAGCGCGGGGCGCGCTTGGCCAGAATCCGCTGCAGCGTGCGCCGGTGCATGTTGAGCCGGCGCGCCGTTTCCGAGACGTTGCGCTCGCACATTTCATAGACGCGCTGGATATGCTCCCAGCGGACGCGGTCGGCGGACATGGGGTTTTCCGGCGGAACGGCCTTCTCGTCGCCTTCACGGGTCAGCGCGGCAAAAACCTCATCCGCATCGGCGGGCTTGGAGAGATAATCGATGGCGCCGAGCTTCACCGCCGTCACCGCCGTGGCGATGTTGCCGTAGCCGGTGAGGATGACGGCGCGGGCGTCGGGACGGCTTTCGCGGATCGCCTCGATCACGTCAAGGCCGCTGCCATCTTCAAGGCGCATGTCGACCACGGCAAAGGCCGGAGCACGGGCCCCCACCTTGGCGATAGCCTCACGCACGCTTTCCGCTGTTTCCACCTCGAACCCGCGCTTTTCCATGGCGCGGGCAAGGCGCTGGTTGAAGGCCTTGTCGTCATCAACAAGCAGCAGACTCTTGTCTTCCGCCTCGATCTTGCGAAGCTCTGTGTCACTCATGGGTGCCGTCCTGCATTTACAGACGTGATCAGCTCCGCTGCCAGCATGGTGTCTGGCCGCTCACGGAGCCCCTCGCTCGTGAATAGTGTCCTTTATATGGCCAGAAACCGCGGCCGGGTCCATATCCGTGGCGCCTTCAATGCTGCTGCGGGGCCAGGAAATACGCACGACAGCCCCTGTTTCGGGGGCCGGGCGGTTCTCCAGCATGAGCCGCGCGCCGGTCCGCTCCAGCAGGGTTTTCGCAATGAAAAAGCCAAGTCCGAGGCCTCCACCGGTCTGGGAACGGGAGGCGCGGGAGGAGATGTAGGGCTCGCCGATCCGCGACAAAACGTCCGGGGTAAAGCCGGGACCGTCATCGCGGATCTCGATCCGGACGGTCCGGTGATCCCAGGAGGTTTTCACCTGAACGGCGGAAGCGGCAAAATCCACCGCGTTTTCAAGGAGATTGCCGAGGCCATAGCGGATGGCCGGATTGCGCACGCCCACCGGCTCCGGCTCCTTGCCGGCAAAGCCCACCTTGATGTCGATGCCGAAGCCGCGGTGCGGCTCCACCACTTCCTCGATCAGCTGCGACATGGGCATGCGCTGGAACAGCTGGTCCTTGTCGCTCGACAGGGTGGTCAGCTGGCGCAGGATATCGCGGCAGCGCTCGGCCTGGGCGCGGATCAGCACCACATCCTCGCGGCGCGGATCCCCCTCATCAAATTCCCGCGAGAGCTCCTTGGCCGTCAGGAAAATCGTTGCCAGCGGCGTGCCCAGCTCGTGGGCGGCGGCGGCGGCAAGACCATCGAGGGCATTGAGATGCTGCTCGCGCGCCAGAACCAGCTCGCTGGCGGCCAGCGCATCAGCCAGCTGGCGCGCTTCCACGGCCACGCGGAAGGCATAGACGGCCATGAAGGCGAGGGAGGAGACAAGTGCCACCCAGACGCCCACCGAATAGACATCCGGCAGCGAGAAGACATGCGGCTCCGGCCAGGGCAGCGGCAGGTGGAGGAAAGCCAGCAGCGTGGCGCAGACCGTCACCAGCAGGCCCAGCATCAGCGTCAAGCGGCCCGACAGGCCGGTGGCCGACACCATCACCGGCGCCAGCAGCAGGAAGGCGAAGGGATTGCCAAGGCCGCCGGTCAGGAACAGCAGGCCGCTCATCTGCAGGATGTCATAGGCCAGCTGCCCGGCCGCCGCCCAGTCCGGCAGGCGTTTGGCGGAAGGCGAGCGGATCTTCAGGAACACATTGAGCCAGGCCGAACAGGCGACCAGCGCAAAGGCGGGAGCGGAAGGCACCGGATAGCCCAGCCCCAGTTGCACCACGAGCAGGGCCACTGTCTGGCCCGCAACCGCCAGCCAGCGCAGGCGCACCAGCGTATCCAGGCTGAGCCTGCGGTGGGAAAGGATGAAACCGGATTCAACTGGGTTGCTCATGGCTTCTAACTGAGCCGAAATCCGTGCCGTGGCAAGTCCTCTCCTCTTGTGTGCCCTCACCTCTTGTATGCCCTGGCCTCTTGTGTGAACAGGTGTTCGCGTGCTAGCCAGCCAGTCCAGATGGTGTTCTGCGACCGACGAGCGGGCACCGGCTTGCCGCTTGATGGCCCGGAGCATTCTGCCGGGCCTGAAACTGAAAGACGGATACGAGACAGATGACGGACATCAACGAAGGTGGCGCCGCGGCGCAGGGCAGCGATGCACAGGGCGGCGAAGCACCGGGCCTCAGCATCCTGGCCCAGTACATCAAGGACCTGTCCTTCGAGAACCCGAACGCGCCGCGCTCGCTGCAGCAGGGCGAACAGCCGAAGCTCGACATCTCGGTGAACGTCAGCGCCCAGCCGGTCGCCGATGGTCATTTCGATGTGGTCCTGTCGCTGAGCGCCAAGGCCGAGCGTCCGAACATGGTCATGTTCAACGTGGAGCTGGTCTATGGCGGCCTGTTCCGCATCAACGGCGTGCCGAACGAGCACCTGCACCCCTTCGTCATGATCGAGTGCCCGCGCATGCTCTTCCCGTTTGCACGCCAGATCCTGGCCGATGCGACCCGCAACGGGGGCTTCCCGCCGCTGATGCTGGACCCGATCGACTTCGCCCAGCTCTACCGCCAGAACATGGCGAACCAGGAAGCGGCTCCGGTTCCGAACTGATCCGGACAGCCATTTCCGGCAAGGCTTCAGGCCGCAGACCCTCCGGGCTGCGGCCTTTGCTTTTCAAGAATCAGTGCGCCTCTTCCAGCAGCTCCGCCCAGGTCTTCGGATTGTCACCGTTGAGCGGATTGGCGGGCGAGCGGCGGTAGTTGATGGTCTCGAAGCGCATGGCGAGCGTGTCGATCATCAGCAGCCGCCCGGTCAGGCCTGTGCCGATGCCGGTGATCTCCTTGATGGCCTCCAGCGCCTGCAGCGTCCCCGCAAGGCCCGTCAGCGCCCCCAGAACGCCGGCCTCGGCGCAGGTGGGCAGATGGCCCTCCGCCGGCCGCTTCGGGAAGAGGCAGCGGTAGGTCGGGTTGGGCGTGCCATCCTCACCGGTCTCATGGGGCTTCAGCAGCGTGATGGTGGTGTCGAAGCGCCCCACGGCAGCCGTCACCAGCGGCTTGCGGGCAAAGAAACAGGCATCGGACACCAGATAGCGGGTGGCGAAATTGTCTGATCCGTCGATGACGAGATCATAGCGCTGGACCAGCTGCATGGCATTGTGGCCCGCGAGCCGCACCGGATGCGGCTCCACGGTCACATTGGGGTTGAGCCGGGCAATCGCTTCGGCCGCGCTTGACACCTTCGGCTCGCCCAGATGCTCCGTGTCATGGATCACCTGCCGCTGCAGGTTGGAGAGCGACACCGTGTCGTCATCGGCGATGCCCAGCGTGCCCACACCCGCCGCCGCAAGATATTGCAGCACCGGCGCGCCGAGCCCGCCTGCACCGATGACGAGAACGCGCGCGGCCTTCAGCTTCTGCTGGCCCGGCCCGCCCACCTCCTTCAGCACGATGTGACGGGCATAGCGCTCCAGCTCTGCGGGAGAAAACATGACGGATCCTGTCTGTGTCTGAAAAGCCCGTCAGCCGAGCATGCGGCTGACGAGGCGGGCCGTGTAATCCACCATCGGGATCACACGGGCATAGTTGAGGCGGGTGGGGCCGATGACACCCAGAACGCCGACGATGCGCTGCTCCCGGTCCCGGTAGGGTGAGACCACCAGCGACGAGCCGGACAGCGAAAACAGCTTGTTTTCCGAGCCGATGAAGATGCGCACCCCGTCGCCCTTTTCGGCAAGGCCGAGCAGCTGGATGAGGTCGCGCTTGTTTTCAAGATCATCGAACAGCAGGCGCACCCGCTCCAGATCCTCCGCCACATCCACGTCGGTGAGCAGGTTGGACTGGCCGCGCACGATCAGCGTGTCGCTTTCGCCGCCCTCCCCGGCCCAGACCGCAAGGCCGGCCTCGACGATCTTCTGGGTCAGGCTGTCCAGTTCGGCCTGGTTGGCCTCGCGCAGGCGCTCCAGTTCGCGGCGCACATCCGACAGGGTGCGGCCCTGGATCTGGGCATTGAGATAGTTGCCCGCCTCGATCAGCGCCGACTGCGGCAGGCCGGCGGGCAGGTCGATGATGCGGTTCTCCACCGAGCCATCTTCCCCCACCAGAACGGCGAGGGCCTTCAGCGGCTCGATGCGGATGAACTCAATCTGGCGCAGGCGCACATCCTGCTTGTGGGTCAGCACCACGCCCGCCCCGCTGGAAAGCCCCGACAGAAGCTGGCTCGCCTCCGTCAGCACATGTTCCATCGTGCCCTTGGTGTGGCTGGAGGCGCGCACCTGCACGTCGATGCGCTCGCGCTCCTCCTGCGAAAGATCCCCCACCTCCAGCAGCGCGTCGATGAAGAAGCGCAGGCCCGTTTCGGTGGGCAGACGCCCGGCACTGGTGTGCGGGGAATAGAGCAGGCCCAGATGTTCCAGATCGGCCATCACGTTGCGCACGGAGGCCGGTGACAGCGACATGCCGAGGCCGCGCGCCACATTGCGCGAGCCGACCGGCTCGCCGGTGTCCAGATAGGTCTCGACGATGGAGCGGAAAATCTCGCGGGACCGCTTGTCCAGATCGGTCAGGCTCACGTATCCAACCTCATCCTCTGCCGGGTTTCGTGCTCTGCCAGCTTCTGGCAATTCACGGCTCTTCTGCAAGATATAGGACCAAAATGGCCGCAGAGTGCAAGCAGGCCTTTACGGCTCTCGGGTCTCAGGGCTACAAGCGCGGAAAGATCTGTGGGCCAGTGCGCCGCACCGGCCATTTTCAAGTCAGGAGCCAGATATGCGTCCGTCCAAACGCGCCGCCGGTGAGCTGCGGTCCGTCACTCTGGAGCGTGGTGTGTCCAAGCACGCCGAAGGCTCCTGCCTGGTGAAGTTCGGTGACACGCACGTCCTGTGCACCGCCAGCCTGGAAGAGCGCGTCCCCTCCTGGCTGCGCGGCCAGAACAAGGGCTGGGTGACGGCCGAATACGGCATGCTGCCGCGCGCCACCGGCACGCGCATGCGCCGCGAGGCCTCCTCCGGCAAGCAGTCCGGCCGCACGCAGGAAATCCAGCGCCTCATCGGCCGCTCGCTGCGCGCCGTGGTCGATCTGGAAGCCCTCGGCGAGAACCAGATCTCCATCGACTGCGACGTGATCCAGGCCGACGGCGGCACCCGCACCGCCGCCATCACCGGCGCATGGGTGGCCCTGCATGACTGCATCGAATGGATGCGCGCCCGCGAGATCGTCAAGAAGCCGGTGCTGAAGGACCATGTGGCCGCCATTTCCTGCGGCATCTACAAGGGCAACCCGGTGCTGGACCTCGATTATGAGGAAGATTCGGCTGCCGAGACCGACGCCAACTTCGTGCTGACCGGCACTGGCGGCATTGTCGAGATCCAGGGCACGGCGGAAGGCGCACCCTTCTCCGAGGAAGAGTTCAAGGCCCTGCTGGATCTCGCCCGCAGCGGCATCGGCCGCCTGATCGACCTGCAGAAAATGTCCATCCTGTGAGGCACCCCATGGCACACCGCAAGCTGGAGCCCGGCCGTCTGGTCGTGGCCACCCACAACGCCGGAAAGCTGCGCGAAATCCGCGAGCTGCTGGGCCCCTATGGCTTCGATGTGGTTTCGGCCGGCGAGCTGGACCTGCCGGAACCGGAAGAAACCGGCACCACCTTCGAGGCCAATGCGGAGCTGAAGGCCCGTGCAGCGGCAGAAGCCTCCGGCCTGCCGTCACTGGCCGATGACAGCGGCTTCTGCGTGGCCGCCCTCAATGGCGATCCCGGCATCTATTCCGCCCGCTGGGCCGGGCCGGAGAAGGATTTCTCCATGGCCATGCGCAATGTGGAAGAAAAGCTGCAGCAGGCCGGTGCCGTGACGGCGGAAGCCCGGCGCGGGTCCTTCGTCGCCGTGCTGTGCCTTGCCTGGCCCGATGGCCATGTGGAGTTCTTCCGGGGCGACGTGGAAGGCCAGATCGTGTGGCCGCCGCGCGGGCTGCAGGGCTTCGGCTATGACCCGATGTTCCAGCCCGATGGCCACGAGCGCACCTTCGGCGAGATGACCTCGGCGGAAAAACATGGCTGGTCGGCCACCACACCCGCCCTGTCGCATCGCGCCCGCGCCTTTGTGACCTTTTCGAAGGCCTGCCTGGAGCAAGAATGACCACCACCCCGGACGGCGGCTTCGGCATCTATGTGCACTGGCCCTTTTGCGCGGCCAAGTGCCCCTATTGCGACTTCAATTCCCACGTCCGGCACCAGCCGGTCGATCAGGACCGCTTTGTCGCGGCCTTTGAGCGGGAGCTGGCGCATTTTGCTGCCTGGACACCGAACCGGTCGGTGCAGTCGATCTTCTTCGGCGGCGGCACACCATCGCTGATGCTGCCGCGCACGGTGGAGCGCATTCTGGAGGCGATTGCCCGGCACTGGGCGATTGATACGGACGTGGAAATCTCGCTGGAGGCAAACCCCTCCAGCGTCGAGGCGGAACGTTTCCGGGGCTACCGGGCGGCCGGCGTCAACCGGGTGTCGCTGGGCGTACAGGCGCTCAATGATCAGGACCTGCGCCAGCTGGGCCGTCTGCATGACGTGGCCGGAGCGCTGCAGGCCATCGAGATTGCCCGCGAAACCTTCCCGCGCCTGTCCTTCGACCTCATCTATGCCCGGCCCGGCCAGACGGTGACCGGCTGGGAGGCGGAACTGCGTCAAGCTGTGAAGCTCGCCGCCGATCACCTGTCGCTCTATCAGCTGACCATTGAGGAAGGCACGCCCTTCTTCAACCTCTATCAGGCGGGCAAGCTGATCGTACCGGACCCGGATCTGGGCGCCGAATTCTACGAGCTGACGCAGGATCTGACCGCCGATCTCGGCCTTCCGGCCTATGAGGTCTCCAACCACGCCCGCCCGGGCGCGGAATGCCGCCACAACCTCGTCTACTGGCGCTACGGCGATTATGTGGGCGTCGGGCCGGGTGCCCATGGCCGCCTGTCGCTGGGCGCCACCAAGCGCGCCACCGCCATCGAGCGCCACCCGGAAACATGGCTTGCCCATGTGGAGGAGCGTGGCCACGGCATGGTGGAAGACCTGCCGCTGAGTGACGAAGAGCAGGGCGATGAATATCTGCTGATGGGCCTGCGGCTGATCGAGGGCGTCGACATGCGCCGCTACGAGCGGCTGTCCGGCCGCTCCATCGACCCGCGCCGCCTCAACGACCTGCTGGAGCACGGCATGGTCGAGAAGCTGGACGAAACCCGTGTCCGCGCCACCCGCGACGGCTTTTTCGTGCTCGACGCAGTTGTGGCGGATCTGGCGGCGTAAGGCCCCGCGCCTGCCGTCAGGACAGCCCCGCCGGGGGCTTCAACTCGCGGGCAATAAGTCCTTAAGCAAAATAGGATTTCCCTCTATTTTCATGCTGCACTGCGACAACAGCGGTGCAGCAAATAGTCTTTCGTATGATACAAGGTCCTCAACTGGCTTCACGGGCTGTCAATCTGTTGGTGTCAGGCTGTTCACAATCGGGCTATTGATGCAGAGGGCAATATCAGCCTATTCTGCTGCAATGCCAGAAGCCGGGCTTGATATACGCGGGTGAGACAGCGCGTGTTCGCCGGGCCAGCGACGAAGGATCAGAAGTGTTGCCCTTCTATCATCTCTACGAGATCAACCATGCCGCCATGGGCCCGGTGCGTGCCGCAGCGGACGCAACACGGCTCTATTTCCAGAACCCGTTCAACCCGATGAGCCACACGCAGCTCGGGCGCCAGGTTGCGGCGGCCTGCGAAGTGCTGGAGCGCACGACGCGGCGCTATGGCAAGCCGGAATTCGGTCTGCCGGAAACCACCATTGGCGGCATGAAGGTGCCGGTGAGCGAGCGCGTGGTCTGGCGCCGCCCCTTCTGCGACCTCCTGCATTTCGAGCGCGGCACCCCCCAGCGCCGCAATGACCCGAAGATCCTGATCGTGGCGCCCATGTCCGGCCACTATGCCACGCTGCTGCGCGGCACGGTGGAAGCCATGCTGCCGCGCGCCGATGTCTACATCACCGACTGGATCGACGCCCGCATGGTGCCGCTCTCGGACGGCAAGTTCGATCTGGATGACTACATCGATTACGTCATCTCCATGCTGCACTTCCTCGGGCCGGACACCCATGTGGTGGCCGTGTGCCAGCCGTCCGTGCCGGTGCTGGCGGCTGTCGCCGTGATGGAAGCGCGCAACGACCCCTATTCGCCCTCGACCATGACGCTGATGGGCGGGCCGATCGACACCCGCGTCGCGCCGACTGCCGTCAATGATCTGGCCATGTCCAAGGGCATCAACTGGTTCAAGCGCAACGTCATCATGCAGGTGCCGTTCCCGCATCCGGGCATGATGCGCTACGTCTATCCGGGCTTCCTGCAGCTTTCGGGCTTCATGAGCATGAACCTCGACCGGCACGTCATCGCCCACCGGGACTTCTTCAAGCATCTCGTCAAGGGTGACGGTGACAGCGCCGAGAAGCACCGCGAATTCTACGACGAATATCTGGCGGTGATGGACCTGACGGCCGAGTTCTATCTGCAGACGGTGGAGACCGTGTTCATCGAGCACTCCCTGCCGCTGGGCAAGATGAAGCACGGCGATACACTGGTGGATTGCGGCGCCATCCGCAACACGGCGCTGCTGACCATCGAGGGCGAGAAGGACGACATCACCGGCCGTGGCCAGACCCGTGCCGCACATACGCTCTGCACCAGCCTGCCGGACGACATGAAGGTGCATTACGAGCAGCCGAATGTGGGCCATTACGGCGTGTTCAACGGCTCGCGCTTCCGCGCCGAAATTGCCCCGCGCATGATCGACTTCATCCTGACCCATTCCCAGGCCAACCGCGACCGCCTGAAGAAGGCTTCTGCCGCCAAGCCGGCCGCTCCGGCCGAGGTGAAAAAGCCTGTGGCCGAAGCTCCCAGGGCCGAAGCTGCACCGGCGCCCAAGGCGGAGGCGGCTGCCGCCGCCGCCAAGCCTGAGCCGAAGGCTGCTGTGGCTGCAAAGGCCGATCCGCTGGCCGAGATCCTGCTGGCCAAGCCGCAGGGCGTTGCCGACAATCTCAAGGCCATCACCGGCGTCGGCCCCAAGTTGGAAAAGGCCCTGAATGAAGCGGGCATCTTCCACTTCTGGCAGATCGCAGGCCTGACGGACGCACAGATCGAGGCGCTGGACGACCGTCTGGACTTCCGCGGCCGCATGGCCCGTGACAACTGGATCGAACAGGCCCGCAAGCTGGCTGAAACGGTCGCCTGAGACACGGCCTGAGACCAGATCAGGGATCAGACCCGGCCCCGCATCCCGAAACGCCCGCTTTACGGCGGGTGATCAGGGCGGCGCCGGGTTTTTTCATGTCTGCTGCAGGCTCCGGTAAACGGCGAACCTTTCGTCCAAGCCGTTGATTCAATAAATCCTTCTGCCTCTGCGTCAAATTCCGCAGGCAGGCCGGAACCCCGTGTAACCGGCGCAGGACTTCATGGTGTTCTTGAAAGGCCGGGCCGCCGCCCCCACGTCTTTGTCTGTTGAAATCCGAAAGGGGATGACGATGACTGGGAACACTGTGTTGAGGCCTGGCTGGAACGGGGCAAGCATCGCGCTGATGGTGCTGGGCTTCGTGTTGTTCTGGCCGCTCGGACTGGCAATGCTTGCCTATATTCTTTGGGGTGACCGCTTCCAGACGCTGTTTCAGGACGCGCGTGACCAGTGGAACAGAAGCCCGATCAAGAGCGCGGTGAACACCATGAACACGGGAAGCTTTGGCCGGACCGGCAATGTGGCCTTTGACGACTACCGGGAGCGCGAGCTGAAGCGCCTGGAAGAAGAGCGTGCCAAGCTCGATGCCATGCGCGCCGAATTCGATACTTTCCTGCGCGAACTACGCCGGGCCAAAGATCAGGAAGAGTTCGACCGCTTCATGTCCGCCCGTGGCCGCAGCTCCGGCGCCTCTGGCCCTGCCTGACCGGCCGGTCCGGTACGGCACACCACGCGGGAAGCGGCGCACCTTGCGCCGCTTTCGCCGTTTTGCAGGGCTTGGTTTCCGCTGCCCCTCAAGCCACTCCCCCCGCCTGCAAAACCGGATACCCTCTGATACGTTCGAATCACCTCCCGCGGCGCCTGTCTGCGGGCCTTGCAGGGAAGCGGAATGTTCTCACGGCTGCGGCGGCCTGTTTTTCCGGACCACATCGTGCTGCCGCTGAGCGGCGGCGAGATTGCCGTGCGCCTGCGGCCTGATCCGCGCGCGCGGCGCTATCTGCTGCGCCTGCCGCATGACCAGTCCGGCCCGGTGCTGACCATCCCCAAGGGCGGTTCGCTCTCCACCGCCCAGCGCTTTGCCGAAAAACACGCCGGCTGGCTGGAGGAAAAGCTCGCGGCCCTGCCGCAGACAACGCCCTTCACCGCCGGGTCGGTTGTTCCCGTCCGGGGCGTCCTGCACCGGATCGAGCCTTCCGGCCGCCTGCGCGGGCTGGTGACGGCGGAGCTTGATGCAGACGGCCATGCGGTGCTCAGCGTGCCTGGCGCTGCCGAACATACGGGCCGCAAGGTCGCCGACTGGCTGAAGCGGCAGGCGCGGGCCGATATCGAAGCAGCAGTGGCCCGCCACACGGCCACGCTGGGGGTGAAGGCCGCGGCCATTTCCCTGCGCGACACCCGCAGCCGCTGGGGTTCCTGCGCCTCGAACGGACGTCTGTCCTTCTCCTGGCGGCTGATCCTCGCCCCGCCGGAGATCCTGGATTATGTCGCCGCCCATGAGGTGGCGCATCTGCGGGAAATGAACCATTCGGACCGGTTTTGGGCGCTGTGCCGCCAGCTTGCCCCCCACACGCCCAAAGCCCGCCAGTGGCTGAAGGACGAGGGCGGCAAGCTGCATCTCTTCGGCTGATCAGCCGCCGAACAGTCTTCCAATGAAGCCGAGCGGCCCGCCTTCGGAGGGCGGCGGCGGGATGACCCGGCCATCGGCCCCCACATCCGCCGGGGGAATGGGGGCATTGTCGGTGGGCACGGGGCCGTAATTCTGCGGCAGCTGTTCGGCAACACCCGGAAGCCCCGCCACGGGCAGACCGGCATGCGCCTTGTCCATCGCCGCCTTCCAGATCTCCGCCGGCAGCGAACCGCCCGTTGCCTTCTTCGTCGGGCTGTTGTCGTCATTGCCGAGCCAGACGGTGGCCGTCAGGTTGCCGGTGTAGCCGATAAACCAGGCATCGCGGAAGTCCTGACTGGTGCCGGTCTTGCCGCCTGCCGGGCGCTGATCGGCCAGCATCGCCTTCTTGCCCGTGCCGGTGACCAGCGTCTGCGCCATCATGTGGTTCATCTGGGCAAGGCGCAGGCCGTCGATCACCTTGCCCGTTCCATCCCCCTGCCGGGCATAGAGCGTGCGGCCCTCCACCGTTCGGATGCGGCGGATCACATGCGGCACAACCCCGTAGCCGCCGTTGGAAAAGGGCACGTAGGCGGCGGTAATCTCCAGCGGCGTCACCTCCGATGTGCCCAGCGCCAGCGAAGGATTGGCTGCCAGTTGCGAGCGGATGCCCAGCTTCTGCGCCACCTTCACCACCTTTGCCGGACCCGTTTCCACCGCCAGCCGCGCAGCCACCGTGTTGAGGGACATGGCCAGCGCGTCGGTCAGCGTGACATCGCCGTAATATTGCTTGGTGTAGTTCTGCGGCCGCCAGCCCTTGAGGGAGAAAGGCTCATCCCGGCGGATCGTGTCCGGCGTCATGCCGCTCTCCAGTGCCGCCAGATAGACAAAGGGCTTGAAGGCGGAGCCCGGCTGGCGGCGGGCGTTGGTGGCGCGGTTGAACTGGCTCTTCTGATAATTCCGGCCGCCGACCATCGCCCGCACGGCCCCAGCCGTGTCCATGATGACGATGGCGCCCTGGGAGACGCCGAGCTCCCGGCCATGGGTGTTCAACGCGCCAACAAGTGCGGATTCCGCTGCCAGCTGCATGGCCGGATCAATGGTGGTGTCGACGATAATGTCGCTGTCGATGGATCCGGCAAACTGCGGCAGCAGGTCCATCACCCAGTCCGCCACATAATTGGCGCTGGCGGTGTTCCTGTCGCTGACCACCCGGGCGGGCTCGCTCATGGCGGTCCGGGCGGTCGCCGCATCAATGAAGCCGGCATCGCGCATGGCGGCCAGAACCACCTTGGAGCGCTCATAGGCCAGCTCGGGATTGCGCGTGGGGGCATAGCGGCTGGGCGCCTTCAGCAGGCCCGCCAGAACGGCGGCTTCCTGCAGGGTGACCAGCCGCGCCGACTTGCCGAAATAGCGCCGCGCGGCCGCATCCACCCCATAGGCGCCGGCACCCAGATAGACGCGGTTGAGATACATCTCCAGGATCTCGTCCTTGGAGTATTTGGCTTCCAGCCACAGCGCCAGCACCACTTCCTGCACCTTGCGCTTCAGGGTGCGGTCAGGCTCGAGAAACAGGTTCTTGGCTAGCTGCTGGGTCAGCGTCGAGCCGCCCTGCACCAGATTGCCGGAGGTGAAATTGACGGTGAAGGCGCGAACCAGACCGATCGGGTCCAGCCCGAAATGGTCTTCGAACCGCCGGTCCTCGATGGCAATCACCGCCTGCGGCAGATAGGCGGGAAGCTGCTCCAGCCGCACGGCCTCGCCGCCCGTGTCGCCCCGGTTGGCCAGAAGCTCGCCGGTGGTGGCGACGATCTTCACATTGGGCGGGCGGGCCGGAACCTTCCATTCGGAGGTGGGCGGCAGATGGGCCGCGTAATAGACGACCACGCCGGTGGCGGCGATACCGCCCCAGATGGACAGGACGAAGCCCCAGTAGAACAGCTTGCGGATCAGCCAGAACAGCGGATTGGACGAGCGGGCGCGGCTGCGCCGGGCCTTCTTTTTGGCCTTGCCCTTGCCGCCTGCCTTTGCGGGGCGCTTGCGGCGGGGGGCGGAGGCGTCGCTGTCGTCAGCGCGCGGGCGCCGGGGCCGCCTGGCCGGGCGCTCTGCCGAAACGTCACCGGTTCCCGGGCGCACATCGTAAAGATCGCCGCTGGCAGGGCCAAACGCCGGTTCAATCCGATTGCTGCCTGCCGGGCGGCGTGCCATGAGCCTCTCGTCACTCTGCGGGCCTGCGCAGGGAGCACAGGCAATCTGCATCAAACTAGAGCGGCTGGTTTAAGGCGGCGTTAAGCCTTGGGCGCCGGGCAAGGCGTGGAGGCGGAGCCCCGCAAGCAAAAACCGCCGCCCCGGAGAGGCAGCGGTCCTTTGGCGTTGGATGCGGATAGTTCGCCAGCTCAGCTTGAGTAGCGCGAGGCGTCCGCACCGTAATAGTTCACGTAGCGCTCATTCAGCTGCGTCACCGGCATGACGATGAGAACGTCCGTGGTGCCGAACTGATAGTCGACCACGGCCCCGTCACCGATATAGGCGCCGAGGCGCAGGTAGCCCTTCACCAGCGGCGGCAGCTCGCGCAAGGTGGCCTTGTCGTTGAGCTCTTCACGGGCCACCCGGTTCATCTCGACATAGCGCTCCGGCACGGCGCGCACGCGCCAGGGCTCCGGCGCACGGGCGTGGTGGTGCAGGAAGGACAGCTGGCTGGCGATCCGGTCCGGATCCGTGCCCTCGATGGAGGCGCAGCCGATCATCACGTCGATGCGGTGGCGGATCACATAGGCCCAGATGCCGTGCCACAGCAGCTCGACCGTGCGCTTGTTGCGGTAGGGCTTGAGCACGCAGGAGCGGCCCAGTTCCAGGAAGCGCAGGCCCGGATTGGCGTCGACCAGCGGCTGGATGTCATATTCGCTGGCCGTATAGAAGCCGCCGTTTGCCTCGGCCACATCCTGGCGCAGCAGGCGGTAGGTGCCGACGATCTGCGGCTGCAGGCGGCCCAGCTTGTTGCGCTTCATCGAAGCATGATCGACGACCAGCAGGTGATCGCAGATGGCGTCAAAAGCATCCATGTCGCGGCGGGCAGCGAGGGTCTGCGCATCGGCGATGGCGGACATTTCCTCGTAGAAGACGTGATAGCGCAGGCGCTGCGCCTTCTTCACCTCGCGCGCGGTGCGGGCGAGGCGCACCTCCAGCGATCCGACACGGCCAAGGGAAAGATCGCCGTAAAGGCCTGTTTCGCCATGCAGAGACTTGGCGAAACCTGGGAAAAAGCGCGCGGAAATGCCCTGTTCGCCCATCATCGGCACGAACTTCTGCACGAGCTTGCGCGGAGAAAATAGACCTGGCCGCATCATTGAGATTCGGTCCCCTATCTGCCTCGGTTGTTTCCCACCGGGGGCCCTGCGAAACCGTTGCCGCAGGCCTCGTTTGTCCTGTCAGATTGCTGCGCCGTTGCAGTGATTCTCATCCCCTTAACCGGCGAAACCCTGATCTTGCCGTAGACCATAGTTTTCCAACACTAGCATGACAACGGCCAGCGTTCACAATATTTCGTGACGGTAACAATCCGGGAGCGGCACTATGTCCGGGAGGGCAGATTTTCCAATGCGTCTTCAACGGCTTCGCGGGAAAGCGGTTTTGTGAGGAAACCGGCAACACCGCTCGCTCTTGCCCGGTCGCGGGCGGCCGGCATCACGTCCGCCGTGACGATCAGCACCGGCACATGCGGGCGCCCGCGGGCGGTTTCGATCTCGCGAATCTGGGCCATGGCATCCAGCCCGTCGAGCCCCGGCATGTGCAGGTCCATCAGGATGGCATCGAAATTCTGCTCGCTGGCCGCGCGCCAGGCCTCCAGACCGTCGGGCACCACCGTCACCTCATGGCCGAGCTTGCGCAGCAGCGCTTCGCCCAGAAGCCGGTTGATATCGTTATCCTCGGCCAGCAGCAGCCGCAGCGGCCGGGCCGGGGCAAGCCGGTGCGGCGCACCGGGAATGCGCTCGGGCGGCAGATCCACGGCCGCTTCCCAGGCAAGCGTTTCACCGCCTTCGCCCATGAGGCTGGCAATGATGCGCCGGAGCGTTCGCCCGCGCACGGGCCGCACCAGATAGGCGGAGAACCCTGCCTCGCGCAGCCGGTCCAGCCGGTCCCGCTCCGGCGGGGTCACGAGAACAATAGCTGGCGCCACGCAGCCCGCTGCCCGGGCCGTGGCCAGCCAGCCCGCACCATCGGCCACAGCGCCATGTTCCAGCAGCACGAGATCCGCATGGGGCAGGGCGTCGGCCAGCGTGTCGTCCCCCGGCTGCACCAGCTGCACCCTGGCGCCATGGGTGATGAACTGCAGCGCCAGCGCTTCGCCCTCGATCACGCCCTGTGACACGATCACGACGCGCCGGCCTGTCAGGCATTCAAGACCGGCATGACCGGCAGCATCGGGCGCTTCGGGCAGCGGCAGGCAGATGCGGAAGACGGCACCCTTGCCTTCTTCGGCCAGTGCCTCGACCGTTCCCTCCATCAGCCCCACGAGGCGGCGGACGATGGCAAGGCCAAGCCCCGTGCCGCCGTAGCGGCGGGCAGGGCCATGGTCCACCTGCTCGAACTCGCCGAACAGCCGTTCGGCATCGGCTGCCGAGAAGCCAATGCCGGTGTCCCGCACCTCCAGCGTCAGCAGGCTGCCGCTGCCCTGCGGCGTGATGGCAAGGCTGATGAGGACGCCGCCCTCTTCGGTGAACTTGATGCCGTTTCCGGCCAGATTGAACAGGATCTGCCGCAGCCGGTTGGCATCAGCCGTTACGATACGGGGAATTGCCGGGTCGGCGGTGAAGCCGATCTCCAGCCCCTTGGCATGGGCACGCGGCGCCAGCAGCTCCACCACATGTTCGGCAAGGCTTTCGAGGTCCACCGGTCCCGGCTGGATCGTCAGTTTGCCGGCTTCGGCGCGGGAGAAGTCCAGCAGCTCGTCGATCAGCAGTAGCAGCGTTTCGCCGGAGGTTTCCAGCGCCCGCACATAGGCTCTCTGTTCATGGGTGAGATGCGTATCCGACAGGAGCGCCGCCATACCCAGAATGCCGTTGAGCGGCGTGCGCACCTCGTGGCTGACGGTGGCCAGAAAGCGGGACTTGGCCTCGCTGGCGCTTTCCGCATTCTGGCGGGCGGCCAGAAGCTCCTCTTCCATCTTGCGCCGCGCGGTGACGTCACGCAGCACGGTCTGCAGCACCGGCGTTCCGCGCGGGCCCTCGCGCACGGTCACGTCGATGCGGGAGAACCAGCGCGGGCCTTCGCGGGTGTCGAGCAGAATATCCCCAAAGACGCCGGTGGCTTCGGCGCTGAGCAGGTCCTGCGGCGTGTCCGCCAGCGGCAGCTCCAGTTTTTCGCCGGGACGCGGGCTCTGCTCCGGCCAGAACAGGCTTCCGGCCGCCGGATTGGCATAGATGACGTTTTCTTCCATGTCGCGGCGGATGACCACATCGCCCAGCGCATGGAGAATGCTGGCATGGCGCTCGTCGGATTCGCGCAGTTCCCAGGCGGCGTCTTCCAGCTCCTCGATGCGCTGGTTCAGCCGGTGGGTCTCCACCGCCGCGGTGCCGAGTGCGGTCTGCAGGCGGTGGCGGTCGTCATGAATGACACAGGCGATGGCAAGCCCGCCTGCGGCAAAACCGAGGACCAGCGCCAGAAGCCGCTCGTAAGGCCCGCCGCCGAGCAGCAGAAGGGCAGCAATCAGCGCCAGAACGCCAATAGCTGCGGCCAGTGTGAGAACCCGTTCGTGACCGAACCGGCGCCCGGCGCGGGTCAGGGCATCGGGCTCGTCCGGCGCGGATCCGGGCTGACCGGCCTTGCCCTTCGGCGGACGCTTTGCGTCTTTCGGGCTTTGCGGGCGCTTCTGCCCCTCCGGGCGCTCGGGACCGTCCGGCTGCTGTGCCTTCAGGCCCGTTTCCGCTTCAGCCTTGCTGCCGTTTCCGTCTGCCGATTGCGGTCGCATGCCCTGTCCCCAGCGGCCTGCGCGGCAGGCCTGATCCTGATGAAGGCCCGACAAGGTTCTGCGGGCACAGCCGGAAACAAGCTTGCAGTCCAATCCCTTGAAAAAGCCTTTCGAATTTTAGGCTTTTCATCTTCCCCGATCAGTCTTCCCTTCAAGCTCCCCCTTTCAGCCTCCCCCTTTCAGCCTCCCCCTTTCAGCCTCCCATGCCGGTGATGCCGGCTTCCCAGCCGAGGATGGCGCGTTTGCGGGTCAGGCCCCAGTGATAGCCGCAAAGCCCGCCGGTGCGTCCCAGCACCCGGTGGCAGGGCACGACAAAGGAAATCGGATTGCGCCCCACGGCCGAGCCCACCGCCCGCGCCGCGCTGGGTTTGCCAAGGCTGCGGGCAATGTCGGAATAGGTGGTCGCCTTGCCCATGGGGATCTTCAGCAGCGTGCGCCAGACACGGATCTCAAAATCGCTGCCGATGAAAATGACCTTGAGCGGCGTTTCCTCAGACCAGCTGGCCGGATCAAACACCCGCGCCGCATAGGGCGCTGTTGCCACGTCATCTTCCACGAAGACGGCCGCAGGCCAGCGGCCCGACATGTCAGCAAAGGCCGAGGCTTCCTCGCCCTCATCGGCGAAGGCGAGCCCGGCAAGGCCCCGGTCGGTCGCCATGATCAGCACCTGGCCAAAAGGGCAGGGATGGAAGCCGTAGCGGATGGTGAGGCCCGCCCCGCGGTTGCGGTAGTCGCCCGGCGTCATCGCCTCGTGGGTGACGAAGAGATCATGCAGCCGCCCGGGCCCGGACAGCCCCACCTCATAGGAGGTTTCCAGAATGCTGGCCGCATCGCGCAAGAGGTCACGGGCATGATCCAGCGTGATCGCCTGCAGAAACTGCTTCGGCGTCAGACCGGCCCAGCGCGAGAACACCCGCTGCAGCTGGATCGGCTGCAATCCTGCCTCGCGGGCAAGATCCTCCAGCGCCGGCTGGTCGCGCCAGGTATCCGAAATGCGCTCCAGCGTCTGGCGGACGATGGCATAGTCCCGCGCGGCAGCTTCCCCCGTTTCGGGAACGGCGGCAGCTTCGCGTCCGGCAAGGTTGAGGTCAAAAAGCTGGGTCATGGCAACGGCAGGTCCGGTGATTGTCAGATTCTGACCCTAACCCCGGCCCTGCTGCTGCGCCACCCGATAAGCGAGCCCTCAGCCCGCCTTGCGGAAACGGGCCGTGCGCGTGTCGGCCACATAGAGCTTTGCCCGCTCACCCGCTTCGGCCGCCAGTTCCGCGACCGACTGGTGGATGAAGCGGGCGGTTTCATTGCTCATCAGGTAGCTGAAGTTGAGCCGCGTCCAGCCGGGCTTCTCGATCTCATCCCCGGCCTGGATCGAAGCGCGCAGGCTTTCCGAGCGCGCCTGAGAGATGCCCAGCAGCCGGTGCGCATAGGGCCCGGCGCAAGCGCAGCCACCACGGGCCTGGATGCCGTGAAAATCGGACAGCATGCGGGTGAAAAGTTGCGGATGCACCTGTGCACCCTGCCGGTCCAGCACCTGAAAGGCAAAGATGGGCAGCCGGTCCCGCTGGTCCGCCGCCAGAATGCGCAAGGCGGGATGGCCATCCCAGGCCGCGAAGGCCATGCGGGCCAGTTCCGTGTCACGGGCGAGGATGAAATCGCAACCCACCGCATCCTTCACCGCAAAGGCGAGGCCGGCGCGGATATCGCCCAGCACATTCGGCGTGCCTGCTTCTTCACGCGCGGCCAGAGAGGCGGAATAGTCATGGCCCCAGGGCGAGACGAAAGACACCGTGCCGCCGCCCGGCCATGTGGGCTTATTGGCGCGCACCGCCGCATTGCGGATGATCAGGATGCCCGATGCCCCCGGCCCGCCGGGAAACTTGTGCGGCGACACCACCACCGCATCCTTGGCGCTGTCTGCTTCCGGCGCCATGGTGATGGGTAGGTAGGGGCCGCCGCCCGCATAGTCCCAGAGGGCGAGCGCGCCATGGCGCTTCAGCAGGCGGGTCACCGCATCCACATCCGTCAGAATGCCCGTCACATTGGAGGCGGCAGAAAAAGCACCCAGCACCAGCGGCCGGTCCCTGAGGCGCAGAAGCTCAGCTTCCAGCACATCCATGTCCGGCCCGCCCTGCGGCGCTTCAGGGATTTCAACCACCTCCGCACCGCTCTCGCGCCAGGGCAGGATGTTGGAATGATGCTCATAGGGGCCGATGAGAACCGCCGGCCGGCCACCTTCCTGCCCTGCCCCGGCAAAGCCGAACAGGCTGAGCGCCCGGTTGATGCCGGCGGTGGCGCCGGAGCCCGTGAAGATGACCGTGTAATTTTCATCCGCACCGGTGCTGCGCGCGATCTGTGCCCGCGCCTCGCGGCGCAGCGTGGTCATCCGCGCCCCGCAATAGGAAGCTTCCGTGTGGCTGTTGGCATAATACGGCAGAACCTCGGTGAGCATGAACTCCTCCACCTGCCGCAGCGACCGGCCCGAAGCGGTGTAATCCGCATAGGTGATCCTGCGCGGCCCGAAGGCCCCTTCGATCTCCGCCCCCTCGCCGATCAGCCCGGCGCTGAGCGCCTCGACGGTGCGGGAGGTGCGCAGGCTGCTCTGGAAGGCTTCAAGGCTCATCGGCATGGGATGGTTCCAACGGAAAAAGACTGATGCATCGAAAATTATGCGATCAGACTTGAGATATGTTCCCATATTTCACATCATTGCGCCCCATAGCCATGAATCTGTTCGACAAAGGCGCATGATGATTGATCAGTTCAACAAGGCCATCCTCAAGGCGCTGCAGGAAGATGGCAGCCTGACCCAGCGCGAATTGTCGGAGAAGGTCCATCTGTCGCCCAACGCCTGCTGGAACCGCATTCAGGCGCTGAAGAAGGAGGGCGTGATCACCGGCCAGACGGTGCAGCTCGACCGCACCCGGCTGGGCCTTGATCTGGTGGTCTTTGTGATGATCCGCACCCGCCACCATTCGGCGGAATGGCTGGATATTTTCCGGCGCCACGTGGTGCAGATCCCGGAGGTCATCGACTTCTTCCGCATCGGCGGCGACTATGACTACATGCTGAAAGTCGTCACCCGCGACATGGCCAGCTACGACGCCGTCTACCGCCGCCTGATCTCCGGCATCGAACTCGACAGCGTCACGTCCTACTTCGCCATGGAAGCCATCGAAGAGCAACGCCCCCTGCCGGTGCGCGAGACGAAGGAGCGGTGAAGGCGGGTGTGGTTTCAGACCTTGCCCCTTGGCAAAACGCCGGCGGACGGCTATCCGGCTTCTTGTTGTAAACCCCGGGCCGCTGCGACAGCCCTGAACGGATGCTGCTGCCGGTGAACGGCGATTTGAAAGACGGCTGATATGATGCGCATTTGCGATGTGATCCTGTCTTTGTCCGGGCTTGTCTTTGGCTCTCCCCTTCTGGCTGTGCTTTGGGTTCTGGGCTGGTTCGATACGGGCTCGCCATTGTTCCGCCAGGAGCGGGTCGGGCGGGGGCAAAGGCCGTTTATTCTCGTCAAGTTCCGCAGCATGCGGCCGGATACAGCGTCCGTTGCCACCCATCAGGCCGATCCGCAGGCGGTGACGAAGCTAGGGCATTTTCTGCGGCGCACGAAACTCGATGAACTGCCGCAGCTCTGGAACGTGCTGAAGGGGGAGATGAGCCTTGTCGGCCCGCGGCCCTGCCTGTTCAACCAGACAGAACTGATCACTGAGCGCGCAGCGCGCGGCGTCTTTAATGCCCGCCCGGGTATCACAGGGCTCGCCCAGATCAACGATATCGACATGTCCACGCCGCAGCTGCTGGCGGAAACCGACGCGCGGATGCTGAAGGACCTGAGCCTTTCCGCCTATTTCCGCTACATCCTCAAGACCATCAAAGGATCGGGCAGCGGCGACCGCATCCGCGCCGGCTGATCTCAGCCCTCAGCGGTTTCCAGCGCCGCCGCGATCCGTGCCACAAGCCGCCGGGCGACTTCGGTTTTGCCGAGGGTCGGCCAGTCCTCGATGCCGTCATGTGTGACGATGCGCACCGTGTTGGCATCTCCGCCCATCACGCCCGTTGCGGGGCTGACGTCATTGGCGACGATCCAGTCGGCGGCCTTGCGCTGCAGCTTGCCTTGCGCATTGGCGATGAGGTTCTGCGTTTCGGCGGCAAAGCCGACGACGAGCCCTGGCCGGTTGCCGGCAAGATGGCCGACAGTGGAGAGGATGTCCGGGTTTTCGACCAGCGCCAGGGCAGGGGGCTGGCCGGAACCGTCCTTCTTGATCTTCTCGCTGCCTTCCTGCGCCACGCGCCAGTCGGCGACGGCGGCGGCCATGATGGCCACGTCGGCGGGTAGTGCCGCTTCGACGGCCGCGAGCATCTCCTTGGCCGTTTCCACAGGGATGACCGTGACGCCTGCCGGATCGGGCAGGGTAACGGGGCCGGAAATGAGCGTCACCCGCGCGCCGGCCTCCGCGGCTGCGGCGGCAATGGCATGGCCCTGCTTGCCGGACGAACGGTTGGCAATGTAGCGCACCGGATCAATCGGCTCATGGGTCGGCCCAGAGGTGATGACCACATGCTTTCCGGCGAGAGGCCTGGCAGGCAGCGTGTTGCCGGCTTCCAGAAGCGCCAGCGCCCTTTCGGCAATGGCCAGCGGCTCGGCCATGCGGCCAAGGCCTGCCTCGCCGCTTTCGGCCATTTCGCCGCGCTCCGGGCCAATGAAAGCAATGCCATCAGTCTTGAGAGTGGCCACATTGCGCTGCGTCGCCGGGTGGGCCCACATGGCCGGGTTCATTGCCGGGGCCACCAGCACGGGCCGGTTGGTCGCCAGAAGCACGGTGCTGGCGAGATCCCCGGCAAGGCCCTGCGCCATCTTGGCCATCAGGTCCGCCGTGGCTGGCGCCACGATGATGAGATCGGTGTCGCGGGCCAGGCGGATGTGGCCGACATCCTGTTCCGCCTCCCGGTCGAAGAGGTCGGTGTAGACCTTTTCGGCCGTCAGCGCCCCGGCGGCCAGCGGGGTGATGAACTGCTGCGCGGCGGCTGTCATCACCACCTTCACCTTCACGCCGCGCTCACGCAGGCGGCGGATCAGGTCCAGCGACTTGTAGGCAGCGATGCCGCCGCCGGTGATCAGGAGAACCCGTTTTCCGCCGGTCATGATGGGCTTTCTCAGCTGGGGCTGCGGAAGTCGCGCGGGGCCGGGGAGACAGGCTTCACGCCCGAACCGGTGATTTCATAGACTGCGAGACCGCGCTCGTTCTGGCCGTTCTGCAGGAAGCGGAACACGCCGTCGATGCCGAGGAAGCCGTCGCGGTTGGTCAGGGTCTGCGTGGCAAAGCGCTGGGGCCCGGCGGAGCGCACAAGCCCGGCGGCCAGGATGGTGCCGTCATAGGCGAGCGAGGCATTGCGCGGCGGCGGGCTGCCATAGGCGGCCTGATAGCGGCTGGCCAGCGCGTCAAAGCCGCTCTTTTCCGGACCGGGGAACCAGGCGCCGGCCATCATCGGGCTGTTGGTCACCTGCTGGGTTTCCCACTGGCCGCTGCCGAGCAGCTTCACCGTGCCAAGGTTCGCGCCCTGCTGCACCAGTGTCTGCATGACGAAGGGCGCGACGCCGCCGCCTGCAGGCACAAACAGCGCGTCGACCTGAGGCAGGTTCGGAGCCAGCTGCTGCGCCTTGGCCGCCAGATCCGAAGTGTCGCTGCCCGTCAGCTTGTAGCGCTGGATGGCGACAATGCGCCCGCCCACACGGCCCACTTCCTGACGGAAGGCTGCTTCGGCAACAGAGCCATAGGCATCGTCCGGCAACAGGGCGGCAAAGGACTTGCGGTTCTGCTGTGCGGCGTAACCGATGATCCGGCGCACGTCTCCGGCAGGCAGGAAGCTGAGCAGATAAACGCCGGGGGCTGCAACAGCCGTATCGCTGGAGAAGGCGACGATCGGAATGCCGGCATTGCGCGCCGCATTGGCAGCACCGGTGACGGCGGGAGCAAAGACCGGCCCGAGCAGCAGCTCTGCCCCTTCTGACATGGCCGCTTCGGCCGCAGCGCGCCCGCCTTCCGCCGTGCCTTGCGTATCCTTCACCAGAAGCTGGATGTTGGAGCCCTGAAAATCATTGAGCGCCAGCTGTGCGGCATTCTTGAAGGTGGTGGCGATGGAGGAGGCAGAACCGCCACCGCTGAGCGGCAGCAGCAGGCCGACGCGAATCGATCCGTCGCCAATCATCTCGCCTGCCACTGTGGGCGCAGCCGGAGTGGCCGGGAAGGAGGTGTTGTCCTGAACCGGCCCCATGGTGGAGGGCATGCAGCCCGCCAGAAGGCCGAGCGCCCCGGCAAGAGCGGCAAACCGTAGCCGGCTCCGGCGCAGAAAACCGCGTCCGGACGCATGTGGGGATGCTGTTTTCATGCCCTTGGCGGCTTCAATCGTGTTTTGCACTATGGCCTCCTCGCGTCCGCGTTCAAAAACCTTTACGAATTCAGAACGTTCCTGTCCAGTTTCACGAGACTGGATCATGTGTTGGACAGCGCTCAAGCTGTTGTTGCCCGGAGTTTTGACATGACGATGGCTGAAGCCCCGCCAGAACGGCGTTATTTCGTTGCCGGACAGGTGGTCGAGGCGCCCCGGCAGGAGGCCGCGCTCTATGTCGTCTCGACGCCGATCGGCAATCTTGGTGATATTACGCTGCGCGCGCTGGAAACGCTGGCTGGCGCAGATGTGATTGCCTGCGAGGACACGCGCGTCACGGCGACGCTGGCCCAGCGCTTCGGCCTGCGGGCACCGCTTCTGCCCTATCACGAGCACAATGCGGAGCGGCAGCGCCCGCGGCTGCTGGCGGCGCTGGCCGAAGGCAAGGTGGTGGCGCTGGTCTCCGATGCGGGCACGCCGCTGGTTTCCGATCCGGGCTACCGGCTGGTGCGCGATGTGCTGGAAGCCGGCCACCGGGTCATCCCCATCCCGGGTGCCTCTGCGCCGCTTGCCGCGCTGGTCGCCTCCGGCCTGCCCAGCGATACGCTGCTTTTTGCGGGCTTCCTGCCGCAGAAGGCGGGCCAGCGCAGCCGCCGGCTGGCGGAGCTCTCGGCCATTCCGGCCACGCTTGCCTTTTTCGAATCGCCCCACCGGCTGGCCGCCTCTCTCGCCGCCATGGCTGAGGTGCTGGGCGACAGGGCTGCGGTGGTCGCCCGCGAACTGACGAAGAAGTTCGAAACCTTCCAGCGCGGCACATTGGCGGAACTGGCGGCTTTCTATGAGGAAAACCCGCCCAAGGGCGAAATCGTCGTTCTCATCGGCCCGCCGGAAGTGCAGGCTCACGAGGAAGATGCTGCCGATGTGGAAGCGCTGCTCACCGAGGCCCTTGCCGGCATGCCCGTTGCCGCCGCAGCCAAGGACGTGGCGAAGCGTACGGGGCTGGACCGGAACGAGGTTTACAAGCTGGCGCTGGAGCTGAAGGCAGCCGCTGGGGCAGAGGGGGAAGAGACCGGATCATGACGGAACGGGGGCGGCGGCAGAAGCGGCGGAAAGCCTACCGGCTGGGTCATCTGGCCGAGAGCCTCGCTGCCCTGTCGCTGCGCCTGCGCGGCTGGCGCATTCTGGAGCGCCGCTTCAAGGCCTCGACCGGTGAAGTGGATATCATCGCTGAGCGGGGCGATGTGGTTGCCTTTGTCGAGGTAAAGGCCCGGCGCACCCGCACCGCGGCGCTGGAAGCGGTCACACCCACCGCCCGCAACCGCATCATCCGCGCCGCGCAGATCTATCTGCTGCACCATCCGCATCTTGCCGCGCAGACGCTGCGCTTCGATCTGGTTCTGGTCGTGCCCTTCCGCTGGCCCGAACATGTGGTGGACGCCTTCCGGCCGGACGGGCTGGCCTGAAGTCTCGCGCTGGTTTTGCGTCTGGAGCCGGAGACGGCAGCCTCTAGCGCCTGCGGGAGGAATTTTGCGCCTCCTCCTCCGGATCTTCAGCCAGCGGGCCTCCGCCTTTGCGCGTGCTCCGGCAGCGGTCCGAGCAATAGAGGACGTTGTCCCAGTCGCGGGCCCATTTGCGCCGCCAGGTGAAGGGCCTTGCGCAGGTGCGGCAGGTCTTGACCGGCAGATCGGATTTCTTGCGCATCTTCATGGTCTGCCCTTGCCCTCCTCCTGTGGCAGCAACAGGCCGAAGCTGAGCTGGGCAGTGGTGTCTGCCGGGCGTTTGCGTCCGCCTCCGCCATCGCGGCCCCGGCGGGTGATGCCGGACTTGCGGCTGCCATGCCGCTCCTGAATGGTGTCTGCTGCCTTGTGAAAGTCACGGTCCTTGCGCAAGGACCAGACCTTGTCCCGCGCCGCCCGCGCGGCTGCCACATGATCCACCACCGGCAGCGGATAGGCCTTGTCCAGCACGGCGCCCGCGTTGGGGGCCTTCCAGGGCTCGTGCAGGAAAGCGTCCGGAATGGCGCGCAGCTCCGGCACCCAGCGGCGGATGAAGCGGCCATCCGGGTCCTGATCCAGCCCCTGCTTCACCGGATTGTAGATGCGGATGGTGTTGATGCCCGTGGTGCCGGACTGCATCTGCACCTGAGGCCAGTGGATGCCGGGCTCATAATCGGTGAAACAACGCGCAAGATGCTCCCCCGGCGTGCGCCAGTCCAGCCACAGGTGATAGCTGGAGACGGCCATCAGCATGGCGCGCATGCGGAAGTTCATCCAGCCGGTGGTAAGGAGCGCCCGCATGGTGGCATCCACAAAGGGCAGGCCGGTTTCGCCCTTCATCCAGGCCTCCAGCCGCGCCCGGTCCGGCTCGCTAGGGCGCAGGCCGTCATGGGCGGGGTGCAGGTTGCTGACCTCGATGCGCGGCGCATCCTCCAGCTTCTGCATGAAGTGGCAGTGCCAGTGCAGCCGGGCAAGAAAGGAACTGACGGCACCGCGCCATGTGGCCGCACCCGGCGCATCCCCCGCAAGAACCAGCTGGTTCAGCCGGTCTTCCGCCCGCTGCGTAATCTCACGCAAGGAAAGCGTGCCGAAGGCGATGTGAGGCGACAGGCGCGAACAGGCGTCGAAGCCGGAGACGGGGCTCGACATGCCGGATCTGTAGGTCTTGCCGCGCCGGTGAAGGAAGCTCTCAAGACAGGCAAGGCCTGCCTTGCGCCCGCCGGGCTGGCGCTGGGGGCAAAGGTCCGGCGCGAGGCCAGGACCGCCCGCCGGGGGCAGGGGGCCGGGATCAATGGTGAGGCCAAGGCTGGAGAGCGGAGTGAGCAGGGGTTCCGGCAGCAGGGGCTTGCGCATGTCATGGTCCCAGCGCGCGGCCCAGCCGTTGCGGCTCGCCAGACGGCGCACCACGCCAGTCTGGCGCGGCTCGTGCCAGGGGATGCCTTCGGCCCGTGCAAAGGCCTTCACCGCCAGATCGCGGCGGAAGGTCCACAGGTTGCCGGTTTCCTCATGCGACCACAGAGCGGCAATGCCCCGCGCCCGGTGCAGCGCGGAAAGCACCGGCACCGCTTCGCCCGTGCGGATGATCAGCGGCTGGCCCAGCCGGGCGAGCGCCTCCCGCAGCTCCTCAAGGCATTCACGCAGGAAGGCGAACTGGCGGCCGGACATGTCCGGCTGCGCCCACAGCCCCGGCTCCACGATATAGAGCGGCAGCACCGGCCCAAGGCGGGCGGCCTCGAACAGGGGCTGATGATCAAAGGCGCGCAGATCCCGCTTGAACCAGACAACCTGCAGGCCGAGCGAGGAGGAGGGTGTAGAGGCCGTGGCAGGTGCTGGTGGCATGACGGGATCTGACAAGGGCGTGGCTCGGGTGGAGACTTTCCCTCTTACGCCAGCGCCCGCGCCAAGGATCAGAGCACGCTGGCGATGGCCCTTGCATCCGGGTCCAGCAGGTCATGCAGGCGCAGCGCGGCCTGACGGGCAAAGCGGGAGGTCACGGCCTTGCGCGTTGCTGCCGCCAGCGGATGGTGCGGGGCCTCGCGCAGGATATCCGCCGCATAGCCATCGGACAGGATCAGTCCGGCTTCTTCCGGGAAGATCTCCGCCGGCACATCCACATGGGTGGCGAAATAGAGCCGGTCGCAATGGGCGCGGTAGTCCGGCCATTTGGTGTCTGCCCTGAAATCCGCGATGGAGGATTTCACCTCGATGATGATGATCTCGTGCTTCGGGCCCAGTGCGATCAGATCCGCCCGCCGCCCGGAGGCCAGCGTCAGCTCGGGCAGGCAGGCAAAGCCCTGCAGGCGCATGAGCCGCGCCGCCCCGCGCCAGACCTTGAGCGCCGTTTCGGACTGGCGCCCGTCCGTGAGCGGGTCATCAAGGGCAATGCGGTTGGTATGAGCAAGATCCAGCGGGTTCATCCTGCAAATGTTCCGCATTTGTTCGGAAAATGCAAGAGCTGTCCCTGCATTTCAGCTTTCCGGCAGGTTGATGCCAAGCTCTCCCGCCAGCGCCAGAACCTTTGCGTCATGGGACATCTGCGCGGCGAGAGACCTCAGCAGGTCCGCCGCTGCCTCCTGTCTTCCGAGGTCCGCCATCCAGCGGATGCGGGCGAGCGTCAGGTCCTTGCGCCAGCGCTTGGGCAGGGCAGCTAGGCCGGGATGGCTGGCAATCTGTGCTTCGGCCTCTGTCATCAGGGCAAGAGCGGCTTCCAGATCTCCGCACGCGGCGGCCGCATCCGCCCTGAGGCGCAAGAGCCCAATGTGATCAGGGGCAAGGCCTGCCAGATGCAGAAGCTCTGCGTCCTCCGGCACGACGCCTTGCGCCAAGAGTTCGGCGGCCTGCGAAAACCCGGCATGGAACGCAGGCGGCAGCGGCTGCAGCAGATCGCGGGCGGCCAGCTCCGCCGCCGGATCGCGCTCGAAGGTCCGGATGATCTTGCGGATCACGTTCAGCGCGTAGAGATGGTCATGGCTGGCATGGCAGGAGGCCAGTTCATGCACGTGGATGCCGGCCATCGCCGGGACTTCCGCCTTGCGGCTGAGCACCCGTGCCGCGCCTGCGGCATCAGCGGCATCGAAATGGCCGAAGTAGAGATGCAGCGGATGGGCGGGCGGGGTTTCCAGCCTTGCGAACTCCGGGGCAAGCGCCAGCGCCTCTGCCGGTGTGCCGGGGTGTGGCAGGCCGTAATCCGCGCTCTGGGTGCCGGGGCGTCCGGGCTCCAGCTCCGGGCCGAAGCTGTGCACCTCGCCATCTCCCCGGCGCAAACCCGCCGCCAGCGCCGCATGGCCGCCCATGGACGAGCCATAGTGGATGATGCGCGAGGGTTTCGCCTCGGCCACAGCGGCGTCAATCGCCGCGTCGATGGCCTCTGTCTGCCCCTCATACCAGCGCCAGCGCAGGTCATTGAGGAAGAGGCAGGCATGGCGCGTGTCCATGAACAGCCGCTCCAGCCCGAACCGGCCTTCGGGCACGCGCACCTGCGAATAGACGACGGCCAGAACGCCGCTCCCGCCGCTCTGCGGGCCGGATACGAACCGCTGCCGGAGGCTCGCCTCGGGCGGTTCTTGAGCGGGTATGGGCTTGGGCATCTGTTCCATGGCCGCGACCCTTGCCCGGGTGATGTGCGGAAGGCAAGTGAAAGGTGGATTGGGGCAGACAAGGCGCCATGGCCGCTTGCCGGCGAATCCGCAGCCCCTCCATCGTCATCCCGGCCCCCGAGCCGGGACCGGTGAGCCGGGGTACAAGTTGCTTGCCCCAAAAGGCATAACCGGGAGATCGTGGTTCACCGGCCCCGGATCTCCGCTGCGCTTCGTCCGGGGTGACGATGGAAAAGCTGAGGGTTGAGCTCCCCCACCCTCAAATCTCCGGCCCGTCCCACAGCGTGCTCATGGCGCGGCGTTTGGGGTGGCGGGATTCGGAGACGTGGGCGGTTTCGGGGTCGAGGCTGCACAGGGCGTCATATTGGGTGAGAAACACCTGCCCCGTGAGATGATGGGTGAAATCGGTGCGGTTCAGCCGGTCCATCACCGGGCCCTTCACCTCCGACAGGTGGAAGGTGACGCCGGAATCCTTGAGCCGCCGGTTCAGCTCCTCCAAACTTTCGAAGGCGCTGGCGTCGATCACGTTGACGGCGGTGCACATCAGCACCACGTGGCGGATCGCCGGGCGTTCGGCCACCAGTTCGAGAATGCGGTCTTCCAGATAGCGGCTGTTGGCGAAGTAAAGGCTTTCATCGACGCGGAGGGTCAGCACCGCGCTGCCGGTCACCACCTTGTGGCGGCGCACATTGCGGAAGTGCTCCGTGCCCGGCACGATGCCGACGACAGCCATATGCGGGCGGCTGGTGCGGAACAGATAGAGCAGCACCGACAGGATGACGCCCGTGGTGACACCCGCTTCCACACCCACCAGCAGGGTGACGAGAATGGTGGCGGCCATGGCGGCAAAGTCGCTGCGCGAATAGATGAAAGTGCGGCGCAGGGCCGGAAAATCCACCAGCGACAGCACGGCGACGATGATGGTGGCGGCAAGGGTTGCCTGGGGCAAATTGGCGAGAAGCGGTGTCAGGAACAGGGTGGCCAGCGCAATGCCCACGGCGGTATAGGCGCCTGCTGCCGGGGTTTCTGCGCCTGCATCGAAATTGACGACCGAGCGGGCAAAGCCGCCGGTCACCGGATAGCCGCCCGAAATGGCCGAGGCCACATTGGAGGCGCCAAGGCCGATCAGTTCCTGATCCGGCAGGATGCGCTGGCGCTTCTTGGCCGCCAGCGTCTGCGCCACGGACACCGATTCCACGAAGCCGATGACGGAAATGAGCAGGGCAGGGCCCAGAAGGTCCAGCCACAGCTTCGCATCAAAGGGCGGCAGCACGGGTGTGGGCAACCCGCCGGGAATATGGCCGACAAGCTTCACCCCCTCGCTGCCGAGGTCGAAGGCCGCAGCCAGAAGGGTTGTCACGGCGACGGCGGCGACAGGACCGGCCTTGGCGATGCTGTCCGCGAGCCTTGGCTTCAGACCGGCACGGATCAGAAGCGGCTTCAGCCCCTTGCGCACCCAGAACAGGAAGCCGATGGCCGGGATGCCGATGGCAAGCGTGATGAGATTGATCTGGTCAAGACTGGCGGCCAGAGACGAGGTGATTTCCACCAGCGTGGTGCCGCCGCCCGGCACGCCGAGAATGTGTTTCAGCTGGCTGGCAGCAATCAGCAGGCCCGAGGCGGTGATGAAGCCGGAGATCACCGGATGGGACAGGAGATTGGCGAGAAAACCCAGGCGGAACAGGCCCATGACGATGAGAATAAGCCCGGAGAGGAAGGCAAGCGCAATGGCCGCGCCCAGATATTCCGCCGTGCCCTGCGCCGTCAGTTCGCCCACGGCAGAGGCCGTCATCAGCGACACCACCGCCACCGGTCCCACCGCCAGCGCCCGGCTGGTGCCGAAGATGGCATAGGCCACCAGCGGCAGGATGGAGGCATAGAGCCCGACCTCTGCCGGCAGCCCCGCCAGCAGGGCATAGGCCAGCGACTGCGGGATCAGCATGATCGTCACGATCACGGCGGCGATGAGATCATTGGTGGCGGCCGCCCGGTCATAGGTACGGCCCCAGTCGAGGATCGGAAGATAGCGCTGAAGCCGGTTCATTGGGGGGCTCTCTGGAGGGAGAAAACGAAGAACATGTCTTTTGCTGGCACAGAGTCTCCGCCCCCCTCCCCCAAGGTGGGGAGGGGTGAGGGGTGGGGGGCTGTGAGACAGCAATTTAGGGCCACGTCTGATCTAGTTGCAAAAGAGCTGCCGTAGGGTGACCCACTGAACTCGTGCCGGGCTGAGTGTCTGCGCCCCCCGCCCCTCACCCCGCCCCACCAGGGGGCGGGGGGCGGTGAAGCCCTGCCATGAAACACGCCTTCAGGATCGTTCCGCACTGTGATCAAGACTTGCATTCATTCCTGACGCTTTGACCGCAAACGCTCCTTAAAGTCCGTTGACCGGAACCTTGAGGAAGGTCTTGCCGCTGTCATCGGCGGGGGGGAGCTGACCGGCGCGCATGTTGACCTGCAGCGAGGGGATGATCAGCTTCGGCATGTCGAGTTCGGCATCGCGCGCCGTGCGGAAGGCGATGAATTCCTCGCGCGTCTTGCCGCCGCCCACGTGGATGTTATGCGCCTTTTCCTCACCCACCGTGGTCTCCCACTGGATGTCACGGCCATTGGGGCCGTAGTCGTGGCACATGAAGAGGCGCATGCCGTCCGGCAGGGCGAGCACCTTCTGGATGGAATCGTAGAGCGTGCCCGCATCCCCACCGGGAAAATCGGCGCGGGCCGAGCCGCCGTCAGGCATGAACAGGGTGTCCCCGACGAAGGCGGCATTGCCCATCACATGGGTCATGCAGGCCGGCGTGTGGCCGGGGGTGTAGATGGCAAAGCAGGTCATGCTGCCGACCTGATAGGTGTCCCCATCCTCGAACAGCCGGTCAAACTGGCTGCCGTCGCGCTGGAACTCAGTGCCCTCGTTGAAGATCTTGCCGAAGGTTTCCTGCACCACGGTGATCTGGCTGCCGATGCCCAGATTGCCGCCCAGCTTGCCCTGGATATAGGGCGCGGCAGACAGGTGGTCGGCGTGGACATGCGTCTCGATCAGCCATTCCACCCTGAGGCCGTTCTCCTCGACGAAGCGGATGATCTGGTCCGCCGAGACATAGCTGATCCGCCCGGCGGCATAGTCGATGTCCATGACGCTGTCGATGATGGCGCAGGCCTCCGAGGCTGGATCCTTCACCACATAGCTGATGGTGTTGGTCAGCGGATCAAAGAAGGCGGTGACCTCGGGGTTCACCGTCATGTCAACCGGATAGGACTGCGTGCTCATGGTGTTTCTCCTGAGGGGTCAGGTCATTCGCCGGATGCGAGCTTCGGACGCGCCGGTTTCTGCTGCGCCTGCAGCATGCCGATGGCCCGGGCAGCCAGCATACCCGCGACGACGGCCGCAAAGGTGATCCACGGTTCACTCTGGCCAAGCCCGAGCGCGGGCACAAGCCCGCCGGGGCAGAAACCGGACAGGCCCCAGCCGATGCCAAAGACAGCCGCGCCGCCGATGAGCTTCGGATCGATATCTTTGCGGGTGGGCACCAGATAGCGCGGGGCGAGCAGCGGCGCGCCGCCCTTGCGGAAGAGGATCTGGTAGCCGGCGGCTGTCACGGCGAGGGCGCCGCCCATGACAAAGGCAAGGCTGGGGTCCCAGGTTCCGGCAATATCGAAGAAATTCAGAACCTTGGCCGGATTGGCCATGCCCGACAGCAGGATGCCGAGGCCAAAGACGAGGCCGATCGCAAAGGCAGAGAGAATACGCATGGGTCTCAGCCTCCGAAAACGTGACGGACAAGGAAGACGGTTACCGCGCCGGTGGCCATGAAGGTCAGCGTGGCGGCGATGGAGCGGGCAGAGAGGCGCGACAGGCCGCAGACCCCGTGGCCGCTGGTGCAGCCGGAGCCGAAGGTGGCGCCGATGCCAACCAGAAATCCACCGGCCACCAGCGCAAGTGTGGAAACCGGCACAGCGATCTGCGGCATGCTGCCGGTCGCGGCCATGACTGTGAGGGGAGCGGCGATCATGCCGGCGATGAAGGCCATGCGCCAGCCCCGATCACTCTCGCCCGAGCCCGGCAGAAACCCGCCCAGAATGCCGGTGATCCCGGCGATGCGGCCATGAACGGCCATCAGGGCAACGGCGGCAAGGCCGATGAGTGCGCCCCCTGCCAGCGACAGGAGCGGCGTGAATTCGGTTGGCATTCTGACCCTCTCTTCATATGCCTGAAGGTGGCCGGAAACGGCCACTTGTTTCATACATAGGAAACTAAGCGGGCCATGCCAAGACGTATTTTCAATTAAGTGAAACTATCGAGCCGCCGGTGGTGGGGCAGGGACCAGGGTCACCGCCGATCCATCCGGGCGCTGGCGCTCCGTCGCACCCGGCAGCTGCAGGAAGGGATTGCGGTCCGCCGGCGGGGCGGCCTGTTCCGTCTTGGGGGCGGAGAATTCTCCCAGAGGATGCAGGATCTCTTCCGAAATGATGCCGCCAGCATAGAGGGGGCTGAGGTCCTCTCCGCTCCCGATAACGAAGCTTGTGGGCCACAGACGCAGCACCTGACGGATATCGTCCTTCTTGTCCGGCGCATGGCTGTTGCGGATCATCACCAGGGCGGCATAGCGTCCATAATGGGTCCGTGGCAGGGCGGGCAGAACCTCCGCGCTCGTCTGGCCTTCAATGAACCCGGCCGCAGATCTTACGGTCCAGGCCGGAGCCTTTTGCCAGCCCTCCTGTTCCAGCCGGCGGGCAAGGGTGCCGAGATCTCCGGCATATTGCACGATCAACGGCTCTTCCTCATCGCCGCTGAGACCGACGCGGCGCGGGGCAACGCGGGTCCAGCCGCTGTCGAGCCAATCCGCCTCGTCCAGCACCTGCTCGTTCGGCACGGGGCTGTAGGTGGCAAGGGCTGCAGGCAGGTTGCGCGTGATGTGCCAGCCGCCGAACACCACGAAGGCACTGGCGACAATCGCCACCAGCACGCCCCGGCCCACCTTTTCGTTGTGGACATGGCCAAAGACGAAGGCAAAGGCGGAGACCATGGCGGTGCCGAACAGCAGGCCCGCCAGCACATCGCTGGTCCAGTGCACCCCGAGATAGACCCGGGAGAAAGCCATGGTCAGCACATAGATGGCGGTGATGGTGAAGATGCCGGCCTTGGACCAGGCCGAGCGCTCATGGGCGATCAGCACGGCAATGATGCCGAAAATGACCGTGGTGACCGTCGTATGGCCGGAGGGAAAGCTGAAGCTGTGCACACCGTCGCCAAAGACATTGGGCCGGTCACGCACGACGAGAGCCTTCATCAGGGGCACGAACAGCGCTGTCGTGCTGACAGCGATGAGGAAACCGGTGCCCCGGCGCCAGGCCTTGCGGCCAAACAGATAGGCTGCGACCAGCAGCGCAAAGATGGTCAGCAGAAAACCATCGCCCAGCATGGTGATGGGCACGAGGATGCGGTCACCCAGCGGCGAGCGCAGGCTCTCGAACAGGTTGCGGATCGCCAGATCCGCCTGGGTCAGGCTGTCGCCCGGCGTCAGCTGCGTCACCAGCCAGAAGAAGGCCGGCATGGTGATGATCAGCAGGAGCGCGGATGCCAGCATGCCGGTGGAGCGGGGATGCTGCGGATCGAAAGAGCGGGCCACCCACTGCGAGACCGGGCCGGGACGGCGGGCAAACCAGCCGATGATGGCGCCATGGGTGCCGGCGAACAGCGGCATGATGATCTGGATGAGCCAGCGGCCCAGCATGATCACGACAAAGAGAATGACGCAGAGCACGCCCAGCATCACCGCCAGACGGCCGCTGACCTCGCCGATGGCACTCAGCGCCGTGCCGGCAATGAAGCCGGGACCGAGGTGCGAGACGGCCCAGGCGATGGCCGAGGTGACGTTGACGAACGTGAAGTACCAGGCATCCATGCCCACCATGCCGGCGATGCCCGGCACGACGGATTTCACCCCCGGCACGAAGCGTCCGATGAAGACGCTTTTGCCGCCATGCAGGCGGAAGAAGGCCTCGCCCCGCTCCATGATGCTGGTGTAGCGGGACAGCGGCCACACATTGCGCAGCCGGTCCTTGTAGAAATAGCCGACCCAATAGGAAATCGCGTCGCCGGCAATGGCGCCGAGGGTGGTCCACAGGAAGATCGACACCGGATCGAGCTTGCCGAGCCCGGCGAGCGCGCCCGCGCCGACCAGCACAACGGTGCTGGGCACAAAGAGGCCGACAATGAAGAGCGCCTCGCCCATGGCGATCAGGAAGCAGATGAGCCCGGCCAGTTCGGGGTTATCCCCAAGGAACGTGACGATCTGATTGAGATACTCGGTCAAGAACGGCTTCCACCTGATCGCAACATCTATGCAGCGCCAATGCACGGCCAGAAGTTTCGCGGGCCAAGGCCGCCTGCATATAAGTATCGGCCTATGTGCTCAACAGGTATCTAGCACCAGAAAGTTTCGGCAAGGTGCATGCGGCTTCAACAGGATGCGAGGAGCAGTTCCTGCGCCTGCCGCTCTACGGGGGCTGTCTGCTGGGCCAGCGTCTGGTCGATGCAGCGGCGGATGCGGCGGAAATACTCGCTGCAGGCCGCAAGGCTTTCCGGACGGCTGTCAGCCTCGCAGGCCGCCACCTGCCACAGGGTGCGGCGCGGGTTGCCAGGCCAGTCCGGCTGATGGCCGCCGGCCACACTGTCCGTCAGCGCCACCACGCGGTCGGGCTGCGGCGCATGGGGCAGCATGAAGATGTCCCAGCTCTTGGGCTCAAGGCCCTGCGCGTCCAGGCCATGGTCCTGCAGCAGGCGGCGCACCAGCGGATGCAGTGTGCCACGCGGATTGGGGCCCGCAGAAAAGGCACGTATCCCCTGCGGCGCAAGGCTGTTCAGATAAGCTTCGGCCAGCGGCCCGAGAAGGGCGTTGTCCGGACAAACGAAAAGCACAGTCGACGGGGTCATTCCAGGCCTCTTCGAATCATCGCCCCTTGGGCGCCTGTTTAGTCAGATGACACTACGGACGTGTGACAGCGGCAGTTCGTGCAAACCCGGACGCCGCGGCACGGCCGGCAAGGTGGCGGGCGTATGGCTGTAGTGCGGTTTTGACTTGTCCAGCCAAAAGGACGCCCGTTAGCATACGACCTGCAATACGGATTGCGTCCGGACTGCACTTGCTGGCTGTGACCACAGGAGGAGCTGAGTCACAGGCAGGAAACGACGCAGACCGGATTTTGTTTCGGGAGGACGGAATGAAATTCAGACAAGCCTTGCTTGCCAGCCTGCTGGCGGCGCCGCTGCTGCCTGTGGCAGCCACGGAAAACGTGCAGGCGGCGGCAGATTGCGCCGCCGCTGCGGGCCTGTTCCAGATCGAGGGGCTGGACGTCACCGGCAGTGAAGCGGTTGCCAGGGATGCCGCGATTGGCCGCTCCGATATGTCGCCCGTTTCCCATTGCGCGGTTCAGGGCAAGCTGGACCAGCGCACGGGCGTGGATGGCCAGACCTACGCCATTTCCTTTGAACTGCGCCTGCCGGAAAACTGGAACGGCGGCTTCGTGCATCAGTTCAATGGCGGCAATGATGGCCGCGTGGTGCCCGCCCTTGGTCAGGTGCTGGGCGGCGACAGGAGCCAGACGGCGCTTGGCCGCGGTTATGCGGTCGTCTCCAGTGATGCAGGGCATGATGGCGCAGCGGTGAAGGATGCAGGCCTTGCGGGCGGCGCGCGCTTCGGCTTCGATCCTCAGGCCCGCAGGGACTATGGCTATGGTGCCGTGGCCCGGCTCAACCCGGTGGCGTTGCAGATGATCGAGGCCTTCTACGGCCAGCCGGTGCAGCGGTCTTACGGGCTTGGCAGCTCCAATGGCGGCCGCCATGCCATGGTGGCTGCGGAACGGATGCCCGATGCCTTCGACGGGCTGCTGATTGCCTATCCCGGTTTCAATCTGCCCAAGGCCGCCGTGCAGCACGCCCACGACCTGCAGGCACTGGCCGCCATCTCCGGTGATATCCGCACGTCCCTGTCAAAGGACGATACGGATGTTCTGGCGAGGGGAATTCTGGACGCCTGCGACGGGTTGGACGGCCTGAAGGATGGTCTGGCGCAGGATATCGATGGCTGCCAGAAGGCCTTTGATGTCTCCGCGCTTGCCTGCAAGGCCGGGCAGGAAACCGGCTGCCTGGGCCAGTCCAAGATTGATGCGCTGCAGACGATCCTCAAGGGGCCGCACAACAGCAAGGGGGAGCAGCTTTACGCCCCCTGGGTCTGGGATGCCGGCATGGCCTCGTCCAACTGGCGCATGTGGCGGGTCAACAGCGAAGCGGAAGCCTTTGCCAATCTGCCGCGTATCGTGGCGCTGGGTGCTCCTTCGCTGGCGCAGATCTTCACCACTCCGCCCACCCGCGTCGAAGGATCGCCCGAAGCTTTGATGGCCTATCTTGCCGCCTTCAACTTCGACACGGACGCGCCGAAGATCTTTGCGAAGACGGATGAGTTTCCCGAATCCGCCATGGAGTTCATGACCCCGCCGGGCGCGGATAATCCGGATCTGACTGCGTTCCGGGCTGCCGGAGGCAAGATTGTCCTGTTCCATGGGGCGGGTGATCCGGTGTTCTCGATCCGCGACACGGACACCTGGTTCGAAAAACTCTCGGCCAATAAAGGCGCGGAGCTGGACGGCTTCATCCGCTACTACCGGATTGCCGGCATGCCCCACGGCGCCAGCGGCCCCACGGCAGACGGTTTCGACTTTTTCGCCTCTCTGACCGATTGGGTGGAAAAGGGCGAAGCGCCCGGTGCGGTGATTGCCTCCGTGACGGACGGCAACAAGGAGGGCATCGCGGCGCTGGGCAAGGTGACGCGCAAGCTCTGCCCGCATCCGCAGGTGGCCCGCTACACCGGCAGCGATCCGGCTTCGGCGGAGAGCTTCACCTGCCAGTGAAACCCCGTAATACCAAGGCTTTCGACGCTGACGCATCACGCCTTGAAGATGCTCAAGCGCCGCACGGGCTTAACCAAGAAAAATGCCCCGGAAGCGGTCTTCCGGGGCAGGTGGCGTCTGACCTCAGGGGATCTGAGGCGGGGAGGAGAGGGTGGCAGCGCCGATGGCCTGCTTGATGCGGGGGATGGAGGCTGGCGCCATGCTGAGCTCGCGCACGCCGGCATCGAGGAAGGTTTGAAGCAGGCTTGCATCGGACGCAGCCTCGCCGCAGATGCCGCACCAGATGCCATGGGCCTGCGCCGCTTGCGCCACCATGCGGATGGCGCGCAGAACAGCCGGATGGTCCGTCTGGCAGAGGCTTGCGACGGACGGGTTCATCCGGTCGGCAGCCATGACATATTGGGTGAGGTCATTGGTGCCGATGGAGAAGAAGGTTGTCACCGCCGCAAGATCATCGGCGATGAGCGCGGCGGCCGGCGTTTCCACCATGGTGCCGAGCTCAAAGCTGCCGAAAGCCTTGCCCTCTGCCGTCAGCTCGGCCTCGCAAACGGTGATGAGCTGGCGGGTGCTGGCGATTTCCGCCGGATCGCTGACCATGGGCAGCATCACCTTGAGATCGCCGTAAGGAGCCGCGCGCAACAGCGCCCGCAGCTGCACCTTGAACAGACCCGGATTGGCGAGGCACAACCGGATGCCGCGCAGGCCGAGGAAGGGATTTTCCTCCTGCGGCACCGAAATGCCGCGCACCGGCTTGTCGCCGCCGATGTCTAGGGTGCGGATCACCACCGGATGGCCGGGGAAAGCCTCCAGCACGGTCCGGTAGGTGGAAAACTGTTCTTCCTCATCCGGCAGGGCGGTACGCCCCAGGAACAGAAATTCGGTGCGCATCAGGCCGACGCCCATGGCGCCGTGCTCCTTTGCCAGCTCAATGTCCTTCGCCGAGCCGATGTTGGCGGCCACAATGACCGGTGTGCCATCGCGCGTGACAGGCGCGACATCCCGGAGCGCGGAGAGCCGCTCCGCCTCGGCGCGGGCCTGCGCGCAGCGTGCCGTGAACTCCTCCGCGACATCAGATGACGGGTCCGGGTAGACCAGCCCCGATGTGCCATCCAGCGCGACCGACCCCGCTGCGGCTAGCTTGCCTTGCGGATCAGCCACACCGAAGACGGCAGGAATGCCGAAGGCCTTCGCCAGAATGGCGGCATGACTGGTGGCCAAGCCGTTGCGGCAGATGAGGCCGCCGGTGCGGCGCAGATCTGCCGCGCCGATTTCCAGCGCGGTCAGATCCCCGGCCACAATGACCGCCCCTTCCGGGCAATCGGCGAGAGACACCGGCTTCAGGCCGTTGACGGCAAGTGCCAGCAGCCGGGCCACCGCATCCATGTCTTCGGCGCGGGCGCGGGCGTAAGGGTCCGGCAGGGCAGCGAGGGCGGCTGCCGTCTCGCGTCCGGCGGTCAGAATGGCGGTGATGGCCGGTTGTCCGTCAGCCACACGGGCGGCAATGGCTGCGGCCCAGTCTGCGTCTTCGGCAAGACTGGCAATGGCGGTCAGAATGTCTCGGGCTTGAGGCGATGCCGCGCGGGCGGCGTCATCATGGATCTGCAGCAGCAGCCGGACGCGGGCGCCCTCAACTTTCTCCAGCTCTGCGCTGCGGGCTTCCGGCGGGGTGGGGCCGGCCGGAGCCTGCAGCGCGGGCTGGATGAAATGGAACACCGGACCGATGGCAGGTCCGCCACCCGTACCGATGCCTTTGAGGGCGCCAGCGGGCCCTGCGCCAGCGGCAGGAGCGCATTCCTCAGCAGGCACCGGGACTGCTTCGCTGGCTATGGATGCGGGCGCTTCCGCCGGTTCATGTGCCGTTCCGCCTGACAGAAAGCCGGAGACGGCGGACAGGGCCTCGGCGGCGTCCGGGCCGCTGGTGCGCAGCTCCACCTCGTCGCCTTCCTTGACGCCAAGCAGCAACAGCTTCAGCGAGGAGCGGGCCGGAGCGGTCTGCGCCCCGGCGCCGATCACGATCTCCGCCTCGAAGCCCTTGGCGAGGCGGACGAGCTCGGCAGCCGGGCGGGCATGCAATCCCCCCTCGACGCCAACGCGCAGGCGCTTCATCGTCTCCATCGGTCCTGTTCCGTCTTCTGGTCTTTGCGTCCGCTCAGCCTGCGAGGATCTTGGCGATCTTCTCGATTTCCGCATCCCGGCCAATGCCAGTAAGGAAGGCGAGCGTGACGATCGCGGGCTTGGGCAGGTTGGGCGGCAGCGGCGTGGTGGAGACGACGAGATCGGCCTGATCGATCAGGCTGGGCACCTCGGTTGCCTTGCACTGCCGGGTCTCGATGCGGATGCCGCGGGCGGCCATGGCCTCTTCCAGGCTGTTGGCCACCACGGTGGATGTGGCGACGGCGGTGCCGCATGCCACGAGAACGGTCTTGGTCTGCGCCATCAGTTTCCTCCTGTTGTTATTCTGCGCTGAGGAGAGCCATCGCCTCCTGCGGGCCGGATGCGTCCATCAGCTTGCGGATGCGCTCCCCATCCTGCAGCAGTCTGCCGATGGATTGAAGCATGCCGATCTGTTCATCCTTGCTCTTCAGCGCCAGCGCGAAAACCACCCGCACGGCCAGCTGATTGTCCGGATCATCCATGCTGGCAAAGGCAACAGGTTCCGCCAGCGTGGCGATGGCAATGCCGGAGCGGATGACATGCTGCGGATCAGTGTGGGGCACCGCCACCGCCAGCCCATCTTCCATCGGCAGTCCGGTGGGCATCACCTTTTCCCGGTCGATGACCGCCTGCACATAGGTGTCTGCGACAAGGCCCTTGGCCCTGAGGTGACCGGCCAGAAGGCCGATCACCGAGGTTGCGTCCTGTGCCTGCGCCTTGAGGAAGATACCGTCCTCTACCACGCAGTCTGCAAGGGATTGCGTCATGCATTCGCTCCGTTGGCAGCATCGTCTTCACCGCCTGCCAGCTTCTCCAGCGTGGCGCGCTTGGTGACAAGGGCGAGCAGGGCCGCGGCAGCACAGATGGCAAGGATCACCAGTCCGAGGATGCCGAACACCTGGACCAGTTCCAGCGTTGCCCAGACAAGCCAGACAAAGCCGTCACCGATGGCCGTGATCTGCGAGGCGCCTTCCGGCATGGCAAAGCCGGAGGATACCGCAGCCTTGGTGAAGAGCGGGGCCAGTGCGCCAGCCATGTAGAAGCCGAGGCCCAGTGTAACCGTGCCGATGATCACCATGCGCAGCACGTTGCCCCGCACGATGGGTGCGGCCAGCGCCACGACGAAGGGGATCACCGCCAGATCGGCGAAGAGAATGACCCGGTTGCCCGGCAGCACCACCGACAGGAAGATGGCAATCGGCACCAGCAGCAGCGAACTGGAAATCGCCGCCGGATGGCCGATCAGAATGGCCGAGTCGAGGCCGATGTTGATCTGGCGGCTGCCGGCGCGCTTCTGAACGAAGTCGCGGGCGGCTTCCGAGACCGGGATCAGGCCTTCCATCAGGATCTTCACCATGCGCGGCAGCAGCAGCATCACGGCGGCAAGGTTGATGCCGGTCTTCAGCACCTTGGTGATCATGCCGGCGATATCATCCGGGTTCCAGAAACCGATGGTGCCCAGCACCACGCCGATGACGAGACCCAGAACCACCGGCTCACCCAGCACGCCAAGGCGCTCCTGGATGTGATCAGTGCTGAGATCGATGTCACGCAGGCCCGGGATACGGTCGATGACCCAGTTCACGGCAACGGCGATGGGCAGGATCTGCACCGACAGGAGATGCGGCACCGAAACACCCGGCAGGCCATAGAAGCGCTGCACGGCCTTGGCGCTCCAGTCGGCGAAGATGAGGCAGATGACGGCGATGATGGCGGCAGCGGCAAGGCCCATGCCGAGCGAATTGGTGGCCGCGACCACCAGCGAGCCGACGAAGGCAAAGTGCCAGAAATTCCACACATCCACGTTCAGCGTGCGGGTGAGGCCGGCGAGCAGCATCACGACATTGACGGCAATGCCGATAGGGATGATCCAGAGGCCGACCTGCGAGCCGAAGGCAATGGCGGCCGAAGACGGCCAGCCCACATCGACGATGTCGCGGGTGACGCCGGTGTTCGTGGCAATGGCCTGCGCCACCTCGCTGAGGTTGGTCCACATCAGGCCGATGACGAGATTGATGCCGATGAAGGCGACACCGATGGTGACACCGGCGCGGAACGCCTTGCCCGGGCGGGCGCCCAGAACCACGGCAATGATGAAGATGATGATCGGCAGCAGAACCGTCGCGCCCAATCCGTCGACGACAGTCTTCAACCCTGACAACAGGCTATCCATGATTTCCTCCTCCCGAAGTTCTGGCCAGGCGTCCGGGCCTGCCCGGGACGGAGAGGTCTTGATGCCGCTTGCGCTCTCCCTCCAGGGCGCCTGCCGCACTCTCCGCCAGCCTGATGCACAGATCTCAATCCGGCAAAGGATCGGTCAAATGTGCATCTTATGCACTTTTGTCTAAACCCGGAGGTGGATATGTGTCAAGTGTGCTCCGGTTAAACATTTGTTCAGGTTGCTGTGGCGCGCTGTCTGCATCATCTAGATGCAAGGTGAAATGTTCCGGCAAGTCTCGAGGGAGGAAACATGGCAAGACCCAAGTCCGGTGATGATGATCTGGGCGTGCTCGCCGCATGGCTCTATTACGTCCATGGACTGGGGCAGGAACAGGTGGCCCGGCGGCTCAATCTGTCGCGCACCAAGGTCACCCGGCTGCTGGCACAGGCCCGCGACACGGGGCTGGTGAAGATCTCCGTCGAGCATGAAATGGCGGAAACCCTCGCGCTCAGCGACTGGATCAGCCAGCGCTACGGGGTGGAGGAATGCGTGCTGACGCCGCCGCTCGAAGCCCAGTCCTCGGAGCCGGAGCTGGCCGAGCGGCTGGGGCGCGAGTCGGTCGGCATTGCCGCCAGCAATTACCTGTCCCGCATTCTGTTGAGCACGCCGGACATGATCCTGGGCGTTGCCGGCGGACGGACCATTGCCCGCATGGCCGATGCCATGCGCCAGCTTTCCAAAAGCGACTGCCTCGTGGTGGCAATGATTGGCGCCTCATCCATCGACGATGGGGTGAGTTCCTATTCGGTGGCTCTGCAACTGGCCGCCACCATCGGCTGCCCGGCCCGCACCCTGCCCCTGCCGAGCCACGTCGGCAGCCCGCAAACGCGCCAGGCACTGGAGCAGGACCCGGTGCTGCGGGCGATGCTGGACAAGGGAGAGACGGCAGCGCTCAATCTGCTGAGCTGCGGCGGCGTGCAGCCGGGCGGCACCTTCTTCAGGCTGGCGGGCATCGGCGCTTCAGAGGTGAAAGAGGCCATCCGGGCCGGGGCAGTGAGCGAAATCGGCGGCTTTCTGCTCGCCGCAGACGGCTCTCTCGTGGACTGCGCCCTCAACGAGCGCCGCGTCGGCATCTCCTTCGAGGCACTGAAACGCGGCACCAATGTCATCATCGCTTCCGGCGCCCGCAAGACCGAGCCCCTGAAAGCGGTGATGAAGGCAGGTCTTGCCCGCACCATCATCATTGATCAGGAAATCGCCCAGGCGCTGGCCCGCAAGGGGGCGTAAACAGGGCGTGAACTGGGCCTGAGACATCCGCGCTGGGACGAAGTCCGCTCCTGCGGGAGGAAATCCGGCGGGTCAGCCCGCCGGATCCGGCATCACACGTCCAGATTGGCAACGCTGAGGGCGTTGTCCTGGATGAACTCGCGGCGCGGTTCCACTTCGTCACCCATCAGCTTGGTGAAGATGTCATCGGCCGCATCGGCTTCCTTGACCTTCACCTGCAGCAGCGAGCGGACGTTCGGGTCCAGCGTCGTCTCCCACAGCTGCTCCGGGTTCATCTCGCCCAGGCCCTTGTAGCGCTGCAGGCTGAGGCCCTTGCGGCCGAGGGCGAAGATGGTGGACAGCAGCGCCTGCGGCCCGCGGATCGCCGTCTCGGTTTCCTTGCGGCGCAGAACCGCGGCCTTGCCGTAGATCTCGTTGAGATGGGCCGAATGGGCATCGAGGCGGCGGGCATCGGCCGAGGCCAGAAGCGCCGGATCGATGGTGGCCACCTCATCCACGCCGCGCACGGTGCGGCGGAAGACGAGCGCGCCGTCATCGCGCACCTCGGCCGTCCAGCCCCGCTCGAATTCATCGGCGAGAATGTCGAGACGGCGGGCGATATAGGCAGCCGCCTCCTCGCCCTTTTCCCGGTCGTTGAGCGTGTCCGGATTGAGCGCACCGGCAATCGCCGCCTGTTCCACCACCGCACGGTCATAGCGCGAGTGCAGGCCGTCGAGAATGCCGCTGATGGCGCGTGCCTGCTCCACCACCTGCCGCAGGTCCGCGCCCATGCGCACTTCGCCATTGGCAAGCGCCAGGGACGTGTCTTCAAGGCCGGTGCCGATCAGATAGTTCTCAAGCGCCGTCTGGTCCTTGAGATACTGCTCCGACTGGCCGCGCTTCACCTTGTAGAGCGGCGGCTGGGCAATATAGATGTAGCCGCGCTCGATCAGCTCCGGCATCTGCCGGAAGAAGAAGGTCAGCAGCAGGGTGCGGATGTGGGCGCCGTCCACGTCGGCGTCCGTCATGATGATGATCTTGTGGTAGCGCAGCTTCTCGACATTGAACTCTTCCTTGCCGATGCCGGTGCCGAGCGCGGTGATCAGCGTGCCGATTTCGTTGGAAGAGAGCATCTTGTCGAAGCGCGCACGCTCCACGTTGAGGATCTTGCCGCGCAGCGGAAGCACGGCCTGGTTCTCGCGGTGGCGGCCCTGCTTGGCCGAGCCGCCTGCCGAGTCACCCTCGACGAGGAACAGTTCGGCCTTGGAGGCATCGCGCTCCTGACAGTCGGCGAGCTTGCCGGGCAGGGAAGCGATGTCGAGCGCGCCCTTGCGGCGGGTCAGCTCGCGCGCCTTGCGCGCCGCTTCACGGGCCGAAGCGGCTTCCACCACCTTGGACACCAGCGACTTCGCCTTGGCCGGGTTTTCCTCCAGCCATTCGGCCAGCGCCTGGTTGATGATGTTCTCCACCACCGGGCGCACTTCGGAGGACACCAGCTTGTCCTTCGTCTGGGACGAGAACTTCGGGTCCGGCACCTTGACGGAGAGAACGCAGGTCAGGCCCTCGCGGCAGTCATCGCCGGTCAGCGACACCTTTTCCTTCTTCAGAAGGCCGGAGCTTTCCGCGTAACCGGTGACCTGACGGGTCAGCGCCCCACGGAAGCCGGCCAGATGGGTGCCGCCGTCGCGCTGGGGGATGTTGTTGGTGAAGCACAGCACCTGCTCGTGATAGCTGTCGTTCCACCACATGGCGACTTCGACCGTGATGCCGTCACGTTCGGCCGTCATGTAAATCGGCGCGTCCAGCAGCGGGTGCTTGGCCCGGTCGAGATAGCGCACGAAGGCTTCAAGGCCGCCCTCATAGAACAGCTCGACCACGCGCGGCTCGACGCCGCGCTTGTCGGTCAGCAGAATGCGCACGCCGGAATTCAGGAACGCCAGCTCCCGCAGGCGATGCTCCAGCGTGTCGAAATCGAACTCGGTCTTGGTGAAGGTCTCGGTCGAAGGCAGGAAGGTGACTTCCGTGCCCTTGCGGCCATTGGCAGGTCCCGTCACCTTCAGCGGGGCTTCGGCATCGCCATGGCGGAAGCGCATGTAATGCTCGTTGCCACTGCGCCAGATGCGCAGGTCCAGCCAGGTGGACAGGGCATTCACCACGGACACGCCCACGCCGTGCAGGCCGCCGGAAACCTTGTAGGAATTCTGGTCGAACTTTCCGCCCGCGTGCAGCTGGGTCATGATGACTTCAGCCGCAGAGACGCCTTCCTGCGGGTGCAGGTCGGTCGGAATGCCGCGGCCGTTGTCCGTCACTGTGACGGAGCCATCGGCGTTGAGGGTCACGGTCACATGGTCGGCATGGCCGGCCAGTGCCTCATCGATGGCGTTGTCGACAACCTCATAAACCATGTGGTGCAGGCCGGAGCCGTCGTCGGTGTCACCGATGTACATGCCCGGGCGCTTGCGCACAGCGTCGAGGCCCTTCAGCACCTTGATGCTGTCAGCGCCATATTCCTGTGCTGCAGAGCTTTCCGCAGACGGGGTGTTCTCGGGAATCGAAGTATCGCTCATCCGAATCAGTCACCATTCGGTCCAGGGGATCAATGTACCCTTATACGGCACTGGCCGGAGGGTTCAACCAACCCGGCCAAATGGCCGGGCATGAGGGGTTTCACCAGTGGAAAAACCATAGGAAACCGGCCTTTTAAGGGCGGATGTTGCGCTGCGGCAGCATGCCGTCCGCCGCTCAGCTGCCCAGAAGATGGATCTCGCCGCTGTCCGGCAGAGCATCGAACAGGGCCTTGTCCGTACCCGTCATGAAGACCTGGGCTTCCAGTGCGGTCAGGCGGGCAAACAGTGCCTCGCGCCGCCCCGGGTCCAGATGCGCCGCCACCTCGTCCAGAAGCAGGATGGGCGTCATGCCCGAGACAGCCGCCGTCAGGTCCGCGTGGGCGAGCACCAGCCCGATCAGCAGTGCCTTCTGCTCTCCGGTGGAGGCGAGAGCTGCGGGCATCACCTTGGCCGCATGGGTGACGAGAAGATCACTGCGGTGCGGGCCGGTCAGGGTGCGCCCCGCCGCCCGGTCGCGCGCCCGGCCCTCGCGCAAGCGGCGGCGCAGCAGGTCTTCCTGATCGCTCGCCGCAAGGCCGGTGGCCTCGCTCTCGAATTCCCCGTCCAGCACGAGCAGGGCACGGGGGAAGGGCAGGCCCAACTGGTCCAGCGCCTCGATCCGCCCCTGCAGCAGGCTGACGGTCTCGCGCCGGGCGAGCGCCAGCGCCACGCCGAGTTCCGCCACCTGTGCCTCGATGGCCTCCAGCCAGGCCGGGGAACCGCCGTCTTCCAGCAGCTTGTTGCGATGGCGCAGGGCCTTGTCGAAGTCATTCACCCGCCGCCCATGCGCCGGATCGATCGACAGCGTCAACCGGTCGAGAAAGCGGCGCCGGTCTCCGGCCGGTCCCGTGAACAGCCCGTCCATGGCCGGAACCAGCCAGAGGACGCGCAGATACTCCAGCAGCGCTTCGGAGGAGCGCGCTTCCGTGCCATCGATCCGCACCCGCCGCCCGCTGTCGCCCGGACCGTAGCCCGTGCCGAGCCGCGTTTCGCCCAGGGGGCCGGTGATCAGCGCGTTGACGGCAAACCCGCCCTCGCCGCCGCGCCGGGCAATATCCGGCAGGCTGGCGCGGCGCAGGCCGCGGCCCGCGGTCAGGAGGGAGATGGCTTCGAGAATGTTGGTCTTGCCGATGCCGTTGTTTCCGGCCAGCGCCACGAGCTTCCGCTCCGGCGACAGGGCGAAATGCGCATAGTTGCGGAAATCCGTCAGCGTGAGGCGCTCAATCGCCACCTGGCTGATGCCGGTCATGGTGCCCCATCATGGCAAGGGGCTGTGGCAGGACGGAGAGGCATTGGGACTGTAGTATCCGGAAGGCCTGGCCGGCACGCCTGAAATACCGCCGCAGCACCCCTCTCCCCCCTTGAGGGGGAGATGTCTGCGCCAGCAGACAGAGGGGGGTGGCGGCGCTTCAACAAGGCTTAGCCTTCTGAAAAACCTGACAGGCCGTTACCCCCCTCTGCCCCCTGCCGGGGGCATCTCCCCCTCAAGGGGGGAGAGGAGCTGGTGCCTGACGGTACTGTTTGAACCAAGTATCCCCCTTAAGGGACCCCTCACACCCGCATCGGCATCAGCACGAAGAGGCTGTCGCCGGTGGCGTTGTCCTGAACGAGGGTGGGAGAGCCGGAATCTGCCAGGCGGAACAGGGCGGTGTCGCCCGTCAGCTGAGCGGCGATGTCCAGCAGATAGCGGGAGTTGAAGCCGATTTCCATCGGCTCGGCATCATATTCGACGGCGAGTTCTTCCGTTGCACTGCCCGAGTCCGGGTTGTTCACGGCGAGCACAAGACGGCCTTCCGACATGGACAGCTTCACGGCCCGGCCACGCTCGGAGGAAATGGTCGACACGCGGTCCACCGCTTCCTTGAACTCGTCCCGGTCGACGCGCATTTCCTTGTCATTGTGCTGCGGAATGACGCGGCCATAATCCGGGAAGGTTCCGTCGATCAGCTTGGACGTCAGAACCACCGGCCCGTTGGTGATGCGGATCTTGGTGTCGGAGATCTCCACCGTCACCTCGGCCTCGCGGTCCTCCAGCAGCTTCTGGACTTCGCCCACCGTCTTGCGCGGCACGATGATGCCCGGCATGCCGGCAGCGCCCTGCGGCGCGGGCACTTCGGCCTGGGCGAGGCGATGTCCGTCGGTGGCAACCGCACGCACCATCTGGCCCTGCTCCCCGGCAACCGTGTGCAGGTAGATGCCGTTCAGATAGTAGCGCGTCTCCTCGGTGGAGATGGCGAACTGGGTGGTGTCGATCAGCTTGCGGATCGCACCGCCTGCCAGCGTGAACTGGTGGGTGAAGGTGCCGGCCGTCAGATCCGGGAAATCCGTCTCGGGCAGCATCTGCAGCGCAAAGCGCGAGCGCCCGGCCCTCAGTTCCAGCGTGGCGTTGTCGCTGGAGGTTTCCAGCACGACCTGCGAGCCCTCGGGCAGCTTGCGCACGATGTCATAGATCATGTGCGCGGGCACGGTCGTCGCGCCGGGCCGCTCGATCATCGCAGGCACCGTCTCCACGACCTCAAGGTCAAGGTCCGTCGCCTTGAGCTTGAGCGAGCCCTGATCGGCGCGCAGCAGCACGTTCGACAGGATCGGGATCGTGTTGCGGCGCTCGACAACCCGGTGCACGTGGGTCAGGGACTTGAGCAGGTCGGTCCGTTCGAGGGTCGCTTTCATGCGCGTCTTCCGTGTACTCGTGACGGTCAGACCGGGCGGCCTGACGCAGGAAACCGTATGCTCCGGCAGGGCAGGAGCGGGGCATCGAACCTGCCCTTTATGGCCACAAAATGCAAGAGGGCGCCCGGTTGGACGCCCTCAAAACATCAATCTTCGCAAGGACGGCGGCAGTTTCCCCCGCTATCCCAAGTCTTCACGCAAGCCTTTGGGCTCACGCGTCCAGCATGCGCTTCAGCAGCTCCAGCTCCTGCGCCAGGCTCACATCGGCGCGGGCCATTTCCTCGATCTTGCGCACGGCATGCAGAACCGTGGTGTGATCGCGGTTGCCGAAGCGGCGGCCGATTTCCGGCAGGGAGCGCGGCGTCATCACCTTGGCCAGATACATGGCGATCTGGCGCGGACGCACGATGGTGCGGGTGCGGCGGGCCGACAGCAGGTCGGCCTTGGTCACATTATAGTGCTTGGAGACGATCCGCTGGATGTCCTCGATCTTCACCCGGCGCGGTTCGCTGGAGCGGATGAGGTCCCGCAGGGTCATCTCGGCCATTTCCTGCGTCACCGGCTGGTTGGTGAGCTGGTTATGGGCAACGAGCCGGTTCAGCGCGCCTTCAAGGTCGCGGCCGGAGGACACCACGTGGCGGGCCACATAGTCCAGAACCGTGTCGGGAACGGAGAAGGCCGGGTAGGACTTCTTCAGATTGGCCACGCGGGCCGACAGGATGTTGCGGCGCAGGGAAAAGTCCGGCTCGTTGATGCCGACAACCAGGCCACCGGACAGGCGCGAGCGCACCCGGTCATCCAGCGTGTCCAGTTCGGACGGGGCGCGGTCTGCAGCCACGATGACCTGACGGGCGCCGTCGATGAGGGCGTTCAGCGTGTGGCAGAATTCCTGCTGCACCTGCTTGCCATGCAGGAACTGCATGTCGTCGATCAGCAGAAGGTCGATGCTGCGCAGGGTTTCCTTGAAGGACAGGGCCGACTGGGCCTTCAGCGCCGCAACGAAACGGTACATGAAATGCTCGGCGGTCAGATAGAGCACCTTGCGGCCAGAAGCACGCGCCTTGGCGGCAACGGCCTGCATCAGGTGGGTCTTGCCGAGGCCGACCGAGGCATGAAGATAGAGCGGGTTGAAGGTGACGGCGCCACCGGCAGCCACCTGCTTGGCAGCAGCCAGCGCCAGCCCGTTGGACTCGCCTTCGACAAAGGTCTCGAACGTGTATTTCGGATCGAGCGCTGCACCCTGCAGCACGTCGCGGCTGCCCATGTCGGCTTCGGCACGGGCAAGCGCGGCGGTGGCGGCCTGCGCAGCGGCAACCGCATTGGTCGGCTCGCTCAGCGAAATCGGACGCGCCTCGGCGGCAGCTGCAGCCACAGGGCGGGCGGGCGCAGAAAGGCTGCTGCTGCTGGCCATCGGCATCTCGACCTGACGGGGGCGCATGGCGCCGCGCACGGTCAGTTCGATGCGATGCACGTTTTCGCATTCACGCTTCCATAGGCCCATCAGCCTGTCGCGGTAATGAGACTGGATCCACTGCTTCAGAAAGCGTGTGGGTACGGACAGACGCACGGTGCCATCTGCATTTTCTTCCAGGTCAACGCGTGCAAACCAGCTGGAGAAGACGTCATCGCCCAGCTCGGCCCGCAGGCTTTTTTTGACGCGGTTCCATTGTTCAGCGCCCATATCTTCCTGAACTTGCATGTCGCCTCGCCTCTCGTTCGTTCCGGAAAGCAGTCCGCCACAGCCGCTTTCCCGTTTCATACGGTCGGGACGCCCGGAGGGCTGTCCCGTGTTTCAAGAACGGCAGAACCTGCCGGGACCAGGGGAGGTGGTCCCGTTGGGTCTGCCTGAGTGTCTAAAGAAGGATCCTAGCTCTGGATCCAGGGAAGGCCGCAGGCCTTCCATCCGCCGGCACTGCCCCGGTGACCGGTCCCGTCAAGCGGGCCCTCGAAACCATCGGCAATGTTGAAGCACGACCCGTATCCTGCCTGCGTCATCGCAATGGCTGCATTCAGGCTCCGGGCGCCGGAGCGGCACAGAAAATAGATCTGAACCGTTTTGTCCAGTCCTTTCCGCTCCAGTTCGGCCGAAAGTGTGGCAACGAAGTCCGGAACGGGTGAACCGGCCGGAAAACCCTGCCATTCGGTAAAGACGACCTCCTTACCAAGGGCACGGAGATCAGGTACGCCGACGAAATTCCATTCGGCCCGGGTACGCACATCAACCAGCACAGTATTAGGGCTGGCACTCAGCGCCTCATAAGCCGCCTTGACGTCAACGTCGCCCGCATAAGGCATAGAATTCGACAAAAGACCCCCTTCGCAATATCGTGTATTGCGCGCCATCGATAACAAAGTCTGAGGAGAAATTCGGGTTTAGAAAAGCTCTATGTTCGCTCGACCCGTAAAAATAACATTGGTACGCAAGGAAACTGTTCCTGAACTCTGCCAGTTATGTCTCTTTGCCTGCCTTGCCATTTTTCTGGTCCATGTTTTGCGGTGCTTTTTATTTAAATTTCGAGCTTGCCCCGATGGATTGAACATACACAGGCAGCCGGAACGCGGCAACAGTTGCCTATTAACAAAATGGCCGCGGGCAGCCTTTTCGCGCCGTCAGATTAACACCTTCGTGAGCAGCTTCCGGGTCAAATCCGTTCTGACTCAAGGCCTTTTCTTGATGTGCTCAGGGGGGGTCAACAGGCTGGCACTTCTCCAAAAAAAAACTTCGCCACGTACTTGACTCAGGTTGAATCGGGCGGGGGAGGCCACGCCTAACCCGACATGCCCATAACCATTTGAAAAATATGAGAAAAAACTGACAAAGCCCGGCATGAGTATTTGCTGGTATACAGTGATAGTTTTATCGTGAGAATTTTTTCATGTGCCGTTCAGGCAACAAAAAACCCGGCCTTTCGGGCCGGGTTTTGAAGATTTTATGACGGGCGTTATCAGGCCTGCAGAGCCTTCACGCGGGCGTTCAGACGGGACACCTTGCGCGAGGCGGTGTTGCCGTGAACGACGCCCTTGGAAGCAGCGCGCATCAGCTCCGGCTGGGCAGCCTTGAGAGCTTCGGTGGCAGCGTTGTAATCGCCGGAAGCAATGGCTTCCTCGACCTTGCGCAGATAGGTGCGCACGCGGCTCCGCCGTGCCTTGTTAACAGCCGTCCGGCGGGCAATCTTGCGGGCCGCCTTGGTGGCCGAGGGAGTGTTGGCCATTGGCTCAATCCTGGTCCGAGTGTGAAACAAAAATTCCGTAGAACATCGGGGCGGCAGACATAGGCCTGAAACTGCCCCGCGTCAAACGAATGCGGCGGCGATTTGATCGCCACCGGTTGGCCGAGGCTTATAGTCCCGCCCAACCGGTCCGTCAATGCCAAAACCCGAGTCAAAGCGTCATTTGTTGCGGAACTGGGGCGTGCGCTTTTCGATGAAAGCGGCCATGCCCTCGCTCTGGTCTTCCGTGGCAAAGGCCGCATGGAACATGCGGCGCTCGAAGCGGATGCCCTCGCCCAGCGTCGTCTCGTAGGCGCGGTTGACGCTTTCCTTGGTCATCATCACCACGGGCATCGAGAAGTCGGCAATCTTCTCCGCCGCCTTCATGGCCTCCTCCATGAGGTCATCCAGCGGCACGATGCGGGAGACGAGGCCGCAGCGCTCGGCCTCCACTGCATCCATCAGCCGGCCGGTCAGGCACATTTCCATGGCCTTGGACTTGCCGATGAAGCGGGTGAGGCGCTGGGTGCCGCCGGCCCCCGGCAGAACGCCGAGGGTGATCTCCGGCTGGCCGAACTTGGCATTGTCGGCGGCCAGGATGAAATCGCACATCATGGCAAGCTCGCAGCCGCCGCCCAGCGCATAGCCGGCCACCGCTGCAATCACCGGCTTGCGGTTGCGCGCCACCCGGTCCCACGGAGTAATGAGATCGGTCATGTAGGCCTTGGCGAAATCGAAGGGCTGCATCTCCTTGATGTCCGCCCCGGCGGCAAAAGCCTTCTGCGAACCGGTGATGATGACGCAGCCGACGCGCTCATCCGCCTCGTAGGCGTCAAGCGCTGCCGCCACTTCAGCCATCAGGGCCGCGTTCAGAGCGTTGAGGGCCTTGGGCCGGTTGAGCGTGATGATGCCCACCTTGCCGCGCTTTTCGGTCAGGATGTTCTCATATGCCATTGCAGTCCTCCGCTGACGGGCTATGCCCCTGTGGCAGCGCCCGGCGGCGGCACCCGGTGGTGCCCCGCTGGCCGGGCCATGGCAACAAGGGGTAGCTGACGCGCCGCACACGTGCAAGGCGCTGCCCTCCCGCCTTTTTGGCGGAGCCTCAGCGCTGGCACTTCGCGCAGTGGAAGGTGGACCGGCCCGACTGCACCAGCCGCAGAACCGTACCCTTGCAGCCTTCCGTGCGGCAGGGCTCGCCCTCGCGGCCATAGACGGCAAAGCTGTGCTGGAAATAGCCGAGCGTGCCGTCGGTCTGCGCATGGTCGCGCAGGGTGGAGCCGCCGGCGGCAATCGCCTCTTCCAGCACTTTGCGGATTGCAGCTGCCAGCCGCTCGCGTGCGGCCACCCGCGCCTTGCCCGGCCCCGTTATGTCACCCGCCGCCCGCTCCGGACTGAGGCCGGAGCGCCACAGCGCCTCGCAGACATAGATATTGCCAAGCCCGGCGATCAGCCGCTGATCCAGAAGCGCTGCCTTCAATGGCGCGGACTTGCCTGCAAACAGCTGGTCGAGCAGATCCGCGTTGAGCGCATTGCCAAGCGGCTCGATGCCCATGGCGGCGAAGAGCGGATGGGAGCTGAGGCCGCTGCGGGCCACCAGCTGCATGAAACCGAAGCGGCGCGGGTCATTATAGACAATCCGGCTTGCCGCTTCCGGTCCCTGACTGCCGGGGGCGGAGAGGTGGAACACCACATGATCGTGCTTTTCATCACGCGAGCGGGCATGAGTGAAGTCGCCCGGCATATGGCTGTCCGCCTGCTGTTCCACCCGGAAGGAGCCGGACATGCCCAGATGCATGACCAGCACCTCGCCGCTGTCGAGATCGGCCAGCAGATATTTCGCCCGGCGGGAAAGGGCTGTGACAATCCGCCCCTCCAGCCGCTCCACGAAGCGCTCGGGGAAGGGAAAGCGCAGATCCGGGCGGCGGCATTCGAGTTTCAGGATGCGCGCGCCTTCGAAATCCGGCTGCAGGCCGCGCCTGACCGTCTCGACCTCGGGCAATTCGGGCATGGGAGGACCTACCGATCTTGAGCAAAAGACTATATGGACTGCACAAACCGCCTATATGAGACGCGGGCCCGGCGCAACAATGGCGCTGGCCTGCGGCTTGTACTAAGGTCCGCGCAATTGTGGCCCGTACCCGGAACACCGGCCCCGGGCCGCGCGTTGCGGCAGCAGTGCTGCTTCCGTGACCGTCATTCAGGGAGTGACCCGCATGACCGACGAAACTGGCTTTTCCTCCGCAGGCGCCTATGCCTCCAGCCGCGCGCCCGAGGACATGCCGACCAGCTTCGGCTTCCGCACCGTGCGCGAAGGCGAGAAGCAGGGCCTCGTCAACGACGTGTTCCACAAGGTCGCCACCCGCTATGACATCATGAATGATCTGATGTCCGGCGGCCTGCACCGGGTGTGGAAGGATGCGATGGTCTCCACCCTTGCCCCTCCGCACACACCGGGCCGCGGCTGGAAGGTGCTGGATGTGGCCGGCGGCACCGGTGACATTGCCACGCGCATCGTCGAGCGCTCGGGCCGTGCGGTGGAAGCCGTGGTGCTGGACATCAACGGCTCCATGCTGGCCGTGGGGCAGGACCGGGCGGACAAGGCGGGGCTTTCCGGCTCCATCCGCTTCTCGCAGGGCAATGCGGAAGTTCTGCCGTTCCCGGACCGCAGCTTTGACGCCTATACGATCGCCTTCGGCATCCGCAACGTGCCGGAAATCGGCAAGGCGCTTTCGGAAGCCTACCGCGTGCTGAAGCGCGGCGGCCGCTTCCTGTGCCTCGAATTTTCCGAGGTCGACATGCCCGGCCTCGACAAGATCTATGATGCCTTCTCCTTCCACGCCATTCCGGCGATGGGGCAGGCGGTGACAGGCGATGGTGAACCCTATCGTTACCTCGTGGAATCCATCCGCAAGTTCCCCAATCAAGAACGCTTTGCGCAGATGATCCGCACCGCCGGTTTCGAGCGGGTGACCTACCGCAACTACACCGGCGGCATTGCCGCCCTGCACTCGGGCTGGAAACTCTGATCCATGGCCCTTGCAATCCGTCCCTTGCTGCGTCTGGCGCAGGCCGGTTTCGTTCTGGCGCGTGAAGGCGTCTTCGGCCTGTTCAACATTCCGGACCTGCCGCCCGCAGCCCGGCTGGCGCTGCGCTTTGCCCGCCTGTTCGAGCGCCGCTCCGTGCGCGACAAGAGCGCCCGCTCGCGCCTGTCCGATGCGATGAACCGGCTGGGGCCGTCCTATGTGAAGCTTGGCCAGTTTCTCGCCACCCGCGCCGATGTGGTCGGCAAGGAAGCGGCGGCGGAGCTTGCCTATCTGCAGGACCGGCTGCCCGCCTTCAGCCAGAGCGAGGCCGAGGCCTGGGTGGCCGAGCAGCTGATGCGGCCGGTGCGCGAGGTTTTCGTCGAGTTCGGCGAGCCGGTGGCCGCCGCCTCCATCGCGCAGGTTCATCCCGCCATGGTGCGCCAGAGCGACGGCTCCCTGCGCAAGATGGCCGTCAAGGTGCTTCGGCCGGGTGTCGCCCGCCGCTTCCAGCGCGATCTGGAGAGCTTTTATCTGGTCGCACGCCTCGCCGAGCGCTTCCACGAGCCCTCCCGCCGCCTGCGGCCGCTGGCTGTGGTCGACACGCTGGCCCGCTCCGTGGCGCTGGAGATGGATTTCCGCCTGGAAGCGGCCGCCCTGTCCGAAATGGCCGAGAACACTGCTGAGGATCCCGGCTTCCGCGTGCCTTCCGTGGACTGGATGCGCAGCGCCAAGGGCGTTCTGACGATGGAATGGATCGACGGCACCAAGATGTCCGACGTCGAGGGGCTGACCCTTCAGGGCCTCGATCTGGAGCTTCTGGCCGCCAACGTGATCCAGAGCTTCCTGCGCCACACCCTGCGCGACGGCTTTTTCCATGCAGACATGCATCAGGGCAATCTCTTCGTCGAGGCCGATGGCACGCTGGTGGCGGTCGATTTCGGCATCACCGGGCGCCTCGGCAAGGCGGAGCGCCGGTTCCTCGCCGAAATCCTCTATGGCTTCATCACCCGCGACTACCGCCGCGTGGCGGAGGTGCATTTCGAGGCCGGTTACGTGCCCGCCGATCAGGATGTGGATGTGTTCGCCCAGGCGATCCGCGCCATCGGCGAGCCGATCCACGGCCATGATGCGTCCGAAATTTCCATGGCGCGGCTTCTCACCCAGCTGTTCGAGGTGACGGAGCTGTTCCAGATGCACACGCAGCCGCAGCTGATCATGCTTCAAAAGACGATGGTGGTGGTGGAGGGCGTCGCCCGGACGCTGAACCCGCGCCTCGACATGTGGCGCACCGCAGAGCCCGTTGTGGGCGCCTGGATCGCCCAGCATCTGGGGCCGGCCGGCCGGCTGCGCGATGCCGGGGCCGCCGTGAATGCGCTCGGCCGCATCGCCAGCGACCTGCCGATCTTTGCAGACCGGGTGGGGCGCATGTCGGAAGAGCTGGAAAAGATGGCCCACGAAGGGCTGCGCTTTGATGCCGCCACGGCGGAGGCCATCGGCCGCTCCGAAGCCCGCCACAACCGCTCGGGCCGCATTGCGCTCTGGATCATCGCCCTGTCTCTGGCAGCGATTGCCGCCAAGGCCTGGTTCTGAAGCCAGACCGAATCCCGCTGAGCTTGGCTCATCGGGATTCGGTCAAGCCTGTACGGCGCCTGAGCCATTTCAAGGCAGGATGCGTCAGCATCGAAAGCCCTGTCAGTGCGCTTCGTCCCAATTGTCTGCGGCGCGGGCATCGACCTGCAGCGGCACGGACAGCTGCAGCAGCGGCTCGCAGGCGCCTTCCATCACCCGGCGGATCACCGGGATGGCCGCGTCGACTTCCGCCTCTTCCGCCTCGAAGATCAGTTCGTCATGCACCTGCAGCAGCATGCGGATGTTGAGGCCTGCGTCCGCCAGCGCATCTTCCATCCGCAGCATGGCGCGGCGGATGATGTCTGCAGCCGAGCCCTGAATGGGCGCGTTGATCGCAGCTCGCTCGAAGAAAGCGCGCATCGACGGGTTGGACGTGTTCACATCCGGATAATGCGCCTTGCGGCCGAAGACGGTGGTGACAAAGCCCTTCTCGTGCACTTCCTTCTTCACCGCTTCCATATAGTCACGGATACCGGGGAAGCGCTGGAAATACATCTTGATGTAGTCGCCGGCCTCCCCGCGTGAAATGCCGAGCTGGGCGGCAAGGCCGAAGGCCGAGATGCCATAGATGATGCCGAAGTTGATCGCCTTGGCGCGGCGGCGGACCATCGGGTCCATGTCCTTCACCGGCACGCCGAACATCTCGCTCGCAGTCATGGCGTGAATATCCAGCCCATCGGCAAAGGCCTTCTTCAGCTGCGGAATGTCGGCGATATGGGCCAGCACGCGCAGTTCGATCTGGCTGTAGTCGGCGGAAATCAGCTTGTTGCCCTTTTCCGCGACGAAGGCCTTGCGGATCTTGCGGCCCGCTTCCGTGCGCACCGGAATGTTCTGCAGGTTCGGCTCGGACGAGGACAGGCGACCGGTCGTGGTCGAGGCCAGCGAGTAGGACGTGTGGACCCGCTTCGTTTCCGGATTGATGAAGCCGGGCAGGGCGTCCGAATAGGTGGACTTCAGCTTGGCGAGCTGGCGCCATTCGACGATCTTCACCGGCAGCTCGTGGCCTTCAGCAGCCAGATCATCCAGCACCGAAACCGAGGTGGACCAGGCGCCGGTCTTGGTCTTCTTGCCGCCGGGCAGGCCCATCTTGCCGAACAGGATGTCGCCCAGCTGCTTGGGCGAGCCGATGTTGAAGGTCTCCCCGGCAAGGGCGTAGATCTCCGATTCAACGGCGGCCATGCCTTGCGCAAATTCGCCGGAGAGGCGCGAGAGCATCTGCCGGTCGATGGAAATGCCGCGCCGCTCCATCCGTGCCAGTACCGGCACCATGGGCCGCTCCAGCGTTTCATAGACGGTGGCCATGGCTTCCGCTGCAAGGCGGGGCTTGAGCACCAGCCACAGGCGCAGCGTCACATCCGCATCCTCGGCGGCATAGGCCGAAGCGCGGGAGATCTCCACCTTGTCGAAGGTCACCATCGACTTACCGGACCCGGCCACCTCCTTGAAGGGGATGGGCGTGTGGCCAAGCCAGCGTTCGGACAGCTCATCCATGCCGTTGCCGCCCTTGCCTGCGTCCAGCGTGTAGGACAGCAGCATGGTGTCGTCATGCGGGCCAACCTCGATGCCGTGACGGGCCATCACCTGCCAGTCATACTTGAGGTTCTGCGCGATCTTGAGCACGCCGGGGTCTTCCAGCATCGGCTTCAGCACATCCAGCGCCGCCCGCAGCGGGATCTGGCCGGGCACGAGACCGCCGCCGCCCAGAAGGTCGCCCTCCCCATCCACATGGCCCAGCGGCACATAGCAGGCCCGGCCCGGACGGGTCGCCAGTGACACGCCCACGAGTTCGGCCTGCATGGCATCCAGCGAGGTGGTTTCCGTGTCGAAGGCGACGATGCCCGTTTCCATCGCCTCGGCCACCCAGGCCTTGAGGCGCTCGATATCCATAACCGTTTCGTAGGTGGAATGATCGACCGGGATGCGGCGGATTTCTTCCGCCCGTGCAGCGGCAAGGCTCTGCGGCGTCATCATGCCATCTGGCGCGGCAGCCGCGGACGCGGAAGACGGATCTGCGGAACCGGCAGGGGCAGACGCCGCAGCACCCGGGGCTGCGGCAGGGCCGCGCTCCATCATGCGGCCCTTGGCATCGGGCGCATGCCAGCCGGGGATGGTCAGCTCCGCCGGGTCGATATTGGCCGTCTCCGCCCCGGTTGCCTCGGCCACACGGCGGGTCAGCGTGGTGAATTCCATCGCCTTGAGGAAACCGACCGCCTGCGGGCCGTTGACGGCTTCCACGGCAAAATGGGTGACCGGAGTTTCCACCGGCACGTCGCATTTCAGCGTCACCAGCTGCTTGGAAATGCGGGCCTGTTCGGCAAATTCGATCAGGTTCTCGCGGCGCTTGGGCTGTTTGATGCTGGAGGCATTGGCCAGCAGGGTCTCAAGGTCGCCATACTCAAGAATCAGCTGGGCGGCCGTCTTCAGGCCGATGCCGGGCACGCCGGGCACGTTGTCGACGCCATCGCCGGCCAGCGACTGCACCTCGATCACCTTGTCCGGGCCGACGCCGAATTTCTCGAACACCTCCGGCTCGCCGATGATCTTGTTCTTCATCGTGTCGATCATGCCGATGCGCGGGCTGATCAGCTGCATCAGGTCCTTGTCGCCGGAGACGATGGTGACGCGGGCGCCCATGGCGGCGGCTTGCGTGGCATAGGTGGCGATCAGGTCGTCCGCCTCGAAGCCTTCCTGCTCGATGCAGGGCACGTTGAAGGCGCGGGTCGCCTGACGGATCAGGCCGAACTGCGGGATCAGATCCTCCGGCGGTTCCGGACGCTGCGCCTTGTAAGCGGGGTAGATGTCATTGCGGAAGGTCTTGGCCGAATGGTCGAAGATGACGGCGAAATGCGTCGGCTCGTCGCCCTCTTCCGGGGTCAGGCCCTCGGTCAGCAGCTTCCACAGCATGTTGCAGAAGCCGGAGACGGCGCCAACCGGCAGGCCATCGCTCTTGCGCGTCAGGGGCGGCAGGGCGTGATAGGCGCGGAAAATGAAGGTGGAGCCATCGACCAGGATCAGGTGGTCGTTGGCGGTGAGCGCGGGGAGGAAAGCATCGTTCGACATGGCGCGGATCATGCCGGGGAACGGGTGCGGATGAAAGGCCTAATAGCGGCTTTGCCCAATCAGGTTCTGCCCGCTGGCTTCTTCGTCTCAGGCAATCCGCGCCCAGCCGGGCCGCTCGATGAGGAAGCCGAGCCAGCCAGTGCGGCGGATGAACCACAGCAGCAGCAGCGGGGCGAGGCTTGCCACCAGCGTCACCAGCAGGGAAACCGTGCCAATATTCAGCACACCGGCTTTCAGCAGCAGCACGCGGGAGAGTGCCATGGGCAGGAAGAAAGCAAGATAAATGACGATGGAATTCTGACCGATGAAGCGCAGCGGATCGAGCAGGGGAAGCTGCGCCAGCAGGCTGGAGACGAGCACGATGGCCACAGCTCCGGCAAAGCCAAGCGCCAGGGAAACACCCGGCAACTCACTGTAGCCCGCAAAGACGGCAAATCCATTGCCCAGCGCCCAGAGCCCAAGCCCGGCCAGCGCTGTGCCGCGATGCGCCGCCCCCCAGTCCGCCAGCACGAAGAGGCGGCCCGCAAACACATAGCCGCCGAAGAAATAGACAAACCGATCGGCAAAATAATCGGCGATGTAGATACCCGTCTCGACCGGCAGGATCTGCAGCAGGGCAGCAGCAGCCAGCGTCAGCTGCCAGGGCACCTTCAGGTCATGCAGGGCCTTCGTCACGGCGAAAAAGATGGCCAGCAGATAGATGAACCAGAGCGTGCCGAAGGGCTGAACGAAGGAAATGAGATATTCCCGCAAGACGCCCCACCAGCCGAGTTCAGCGGCAAAGGACGGGGCCTTGAGCGCGAACTGGATCGTCAGCCACAGAACGTAAAAATAGGCGAAATGCAGCACCTTGCGGTCGGCATAGAGCCGCCAGGGCCACGACAGGACAAGCGCGGTGAAAAGCCCGGAGATCATGAAGAAATCCGGCATGCGGAAAGGTGCGGCAAACTGCACCACCGGGTGCATCCAGCCCATCTGCCCGGCGGCCTCCTCAACACCCAGCACCGAATGCATCATCACGACAAAGATGATGCAGATGCCCTTGGCGTGATCCACCCAGCCGATTCGCCCCACTTGCCCCATTCCGCGTCTCCCCCACGGCGTCGCCGTCCATCCCGGACCACAGCATTCCTTCAGGAGGGTGATGCGGTTCAAAATTCCACGAGCCAGCGGAAACTTATCGGACCGAACGGCGGATGGCAGCAGTCACTTCTGTGTGAGGGTCACTCTGCCGCAGAGGTCAGTTGCCGTCACGCCAAGGGCTGATGCGCGGGGTGCTGTCATCATCGGGCTTGTGGCGGGTGCTGGTCCATTCGGCGCCGTCCAGGTCCACCACCGGCTCGCCCTGCTTGCGGCGGCGGTTGACCACCACGATGGAGGCGCGGCGGGAGAAAAACCGCGCCAGCGCCACGCGCAGCGGCGGAATGAACAGCAGAAGACCGACTGCATCGGTCAGAAAGCCCGGCAGAAGCAGGAACAGGCTTGCCAGAACGATCATCGCGCCCTGCATCATGTCGTCGCCCGGCACGCGCCCGGCATCCAGTTCGGACTGCATGCGGCGGACAAGGGAAAGCCCCTGCTGGCGCAACAGTGCCGTTCCGGCGACGGCGGTGAACACCGTCAGCAGGATTGTCGGCAGCACGCCGATGGCCTTTCCGACCACAATGAACACGGCAATTTCGGCAAGCGGCAGCAGGATGAGGCCGCCGAGGATCAGCAGAGGCAAGGATTTGAACCCGTTGACAGTTAACTAACGGGTACAAGATAGGCTGAGATGGCAGAAATTGCGAGGCATCGGCGCATTTTTGCAATTTCTTCGCCCCTTGGAGGGGCTATGTCCCCAATCTGCGCCTTGCAAATGGACAAGACACTTGCCCCGCGCACTGGATGCTGGTTCAACAGAACCTACATATAGGATTGAATGATTGTCCCGCAGTCCTTTCCGGCCGGTCAGGCCGGTCACGAGAGGCTGCGGATCGCGGAGAGAGCCCGGTAGCACCAAATGAACGATATCTTTGACGTCACGAACATCATTCTTCTGGGGCTTGCGGTCTTTATCTTCTTCAAGCTGCGCTCCGTGCTGGGCCGCCGGACCGGCAACGAGCGCCCGCCGTTCGATCCCTATTCCAAGCCCGCACCGGACAAGAACGGCCAGGCCCGCGCCGAAAGCCCGCGCGACAACGTGGTGCCGCTGCCCGGTTCGCAGCAGCGCCAGGAACCGGAAGAGCAGGCAAGCCCGGATCAGCTGGCCGACAAGGTGGCTCCGGCCGGTTCCGCGCTGAACGAGGCCCTGCGCCAGGTTCTGTCCGCGGACCGCAGCTTTGAGCCCGAGCAGTTCCTGCAGGGCGCCAAGGCGGCTTACGAGATGATCGTCACCGCCTTTGCCGAAGGCGACCGCAAGACGCTCAAGCCGCTCCTGTCTCGCGAGGTCTTCGACGGCTTCAACAGCGCCATCTCCGAGCGCGAAGCGCGCGGGGAGACCATCGAGTCCACCTTTGTCGGCATCGACAAGGCCGACATTGTTGAAGCAGGCATGAAGGGCAGCATTGCCCAGGTGACCGTGCGCCTGCAGAGCGAGCTGATTTCCGCCACCCGCGACAAGGACGGCCATGTGATTGATGGCGATCCCAACCGCGTGAGCGAAGTGGTGGACATCTGGACCTTCGCGCGCGACACCACGACACGCGATCCGAACTGGAAGCTGGTCGCAACCGAATCGGCAGGATGACGGTGCAGTCAGCACAGGCATTGCGATGGGCCGCAGCCCCTGCTGCGGCCTTTCTGCGTTTCCGGCGGCAGACGTTGCGGGGCCTGGCCGCAGCGCTGTGCCTTTGGGGAACCGGCGGGGCAGGGGCCATGACATTCGACACGGAACTGCCGCTGAAACCGGCGGATTTTGCCAGCCTCCGGGGCTGGGCGCAGGACGGCCATCTGGCCGCCCTCCAGTCCTTTCTCCGGTTTTGCACCAGCGATGGGCAAGGCGCTCAGGCACGCAATAGCCTGCAGCGCGCCCTGACGGCTGCCTGCCGCAAGGCGCAGGAAGAAGCTCCCGCAACGGATGCCGCTGCCCGTGCTTTCTTCGAGCGGGAGTTCCGGCCCTTTCACGTTGCCTCAGAGGGCTTCGTCACCGCCTATTTCGAGCCGGAAGTGCGCGGTTCGCGCCAGCCATCGCCCGCCTATGCCGCTCCGCTCTACCGGGCGCCGGAGGGATTGACCACGTTGAAGCCGGAAGGCACGCCGAAGGCGCTATCCGGGCTCACCCATGCGCTGAAAACCTCAAAAGGCTTCCGCGAAATGCCGGACCGGGGCGCCATCATGGATGGGGCGCTGAAGGGCAGGGGGCTGGAGCTCGTCTGGCTGGCCGATCCCATTGATGCCTATTTCGTCCATGTGCAGGGCTCCACCCGGATCCGTCTGGAAGACGGCTCGGTGATGCGGGCAGGCTATGCCGGCAAGACCGGCCATCCCTACACCGCCATCGGCAAGGTGCTGGTGGACGCGGGTGAAGGCACACCGGAAGACTTCACCATGCAGGGCCTGCGCGCCTGGCTGACGGCCAATCCGGAACGGAGGGACGGGCTGTTCCGCCGCAACCGCTCCTTCATCTTCTTCCGCGAGGTGACCGAGGTGGGGCCGGAGCTTGGTCCCATTGGCGCGGCTGGCCTGCCCCTGGTGCCGGGCCGGAGCCTTGCCATTGACCCGCGCTTTCACAGCTATGGTCTGCCGGTCTTCGTCGGAGCGGATCTTTCCGGTGCAGGTCTGGCGCAGCCGCAGTGGCAGCGGCTGATGATTGCCGATGACACGGGCTCGGCCATTCGCGGGGCCGCGCGCGGCGACATCTTCATGGGCTCGGGCGATGCGGCAGGGGCTGCGGCCGGAGCCGTGCGCCACAAGGCCAGCTTCACCATTTTGCTGCCGCGTGTGCTCACACCGAAACCCTCGGGGCAAGGCTCATGAGCGGACGGCGCGGGCGCAACAAAGGCCTTTCGACCGAAGACAGGCAGATCTGGTCGAAAGTGGCGGCAACGCTGACACCGCTCAAGACCACGCGGCCGCTGGAACCGGACCCGGATCTGGAGCATGAGCTGAGCCTTGCCGAGGAAATGGCCCGGGCCGGTATCGCCATGACGGGCGCCGGACAGGACGCAGGCGCGCCTGAAACGGCCATCCGCTCCCCCGCCCAGCCCAAGGGCCCGCCGCCACTGGCGCCGCTGGAGCGGCGGGTGCGGCAGAAGATCGTGCGCGGCATGCGCAGCTTTGATGCGCGGATCGATCTGCATGGCCTGACCCAGCACGAAGCACATGACCGGTTGCGCGGTTTCCTGCATCTTGCCTATCAGCGCGGCCATGTGATCGTGCTCGTCATCACCGGCAAGGGCGGACGCAACGGGCCGGGCTCCGGCCATGGCGCGCCCTATATGGACGAGCGCGGCATTCTGCGCCGGGTGGTGCCGCAATGGCTTGCCATGGCCGATCTGCGGCATATCGTGCTGGGGTTCGAGGAAGCACATCTGACCCATGGCGGGTCCGGCGCGCTTTATGTGCGCCTGCGCAAGCGCAAGGCTTGATGTCAAAGCAGGAACAGTGGCAGGGGCAAGAGACGGCATGACACCGCTGGGAGCCAAGATCAGGGAAATGAGGGCTAGGCGCGGCATCTCGCTGAAGGAGATGGCGGCGGGTCTAGCCGTGTCCAGCGCCTATCTCTCGGCGCTGGAACATGGCAAGCGCGGCAAGCCCACATGGTTCCTGGTTCAGCGAATCATAACGTTTTTCAATGTCATCTGGGATGAGGCAGAGGAAATCCAGCGTCTGGCGGAGATTTCCGATCCAAAGGTGACCATCGACACCTCGGGGCTGGACCCGAAGGCGACGGAGTTCACCAATCTGCTAGCGCGCAAGATCGAGGGCCTGTCCCCGGATTCCCTCGATCATCTGCTGCACCAGCTGCGGGTCGTTGCCGCCAGGGATGGTGTCTGACCGGCAGATCCTGCCTCAAGTCAGGACCTGCATAGTTTAGAGGCTTTCAGGGCGCGTTACGGGCATATAGGGTCCGGCGCGGCACAGGCCTGCCTTGAAGCGGCAGGCCCGGACAGGACGACCACATATGAAGCTTCCCGCAGCAGACCTGAATGAGCTTGTCGACGCAGATGCCCTGCGTGAAAGGCTGACCGCCCTGACCGCCCCCCACAACGGCAAGGGCACGGACCTTAAGGTGCGCGCTGCCGTGCTGGGCGAGTTGAAGGCTGCCTACAAGACCGGCCGCGATCTGGCGCAGGAAGGCCTGAAGCGCGATGGCAGCGGCCTTGCCTGCGCCCAGCGCCTGAGCCATCTGCAGGACGAACTGATCCGCGTCATCTATGATTTTGCCCTCTGGCACGTCTACCAGATCAAGAACCCCTCGGCTGCCGAACGCATGGCCGTGGTGGCGGTGGGCGGCTACGGGCGCGGCACGCTGGCGCCGGGCTCCGACATCGATCTGCTGTTCCTGCTGCCCTACAAGCAGACCCCCTGGGGCGAGCAGGTGGTGGAATACATCCTCTACATGCTGTGGGATCTGGGCTTCAAGGTTGGCCACGCCACCCGCAACATCGACGAATGCATCCGCCTTGCCCGGCAGGACATGACCATCCGCACGGCCATTCTGGAGGCCCGCTTCATCTGGGGCGAGGAGCCGCTGTTCGAGGATCTGCAGACCCGCTTTGATGCGGAAGTCGTGGCCGGTACCAGCTCCGAATTCATCGCCGCCAAGCTTGCCGAGCGCGATGACCGGCACAAGCGGCAGGGCACCTCGCGCTATCTGGTCGAGCCCAACATCAAGGAAGGCAAGGGCGGCCTGCGCGACCTGAACACCCTGTTCTGGATCGCCAAGTATCACTACCGCGTGCGCACCCAGTCCGATCTCGTGTCGCAGGGTGTGCTGTCGCGGGCCGAATACAACCGCTTCATCAAATGCGAGGACTTCCTGTGGGCGGTGCGCTGCCACGTGCATTTCCTCACCGGCCGGCCGGAAGAGCGCCTGTCGTTTGATCTTCAGCGGGAAATCGCCATCCGCCTCGGCTACACCCAGCATCCCGGCCAGAAGGATGTGGAGCGCTTCATGAAGCACTACTTCCTTGTGGCCAAGGATGTGGGCGACCTGACGCGCATCTTCTGTTCGGCGCTGGAAGACCAGCATGTGAAAAAGCCGCATGGCTCGGGCATCGGCGGGCTGATGCTGCGCCTGCGCGGCGCGCGCGGCAGCAACGTGCAGCCGATCCGCGAGGCCCCCGGTTTCGTTGTTGAGAACGGCCGCATCAATGCCGCATCGGACACCGTGTTCAAGGATGATCCGGTCAACCTGATCCGTGTGTTTCAGGTGGCGGACAGAATGGAGCACCATCTCCATCCGGAGCTGATGAAGCGGATCCACCGCTCCCTGTCGCTGATCAACGGGGCCTTGCGGGACAATCCGGAAGCCAACCGGCTGTTCCTCTCCATCCTCACCTCCCGCAACCACCCGGAAGAAACCCTGCGCGCCATGAACGAGGCCGGCGTGCTGGGCCGCTTCGTGCCGGATTTCGGCAAGGTGGTGGCGATGATGCAGTTCAACATGTACCACCACTATACGGTGGACGAGCATCTGATCCGCTCCATCGGCGTGCTGGCCGAAATCGAACGCGGCGATGCGGGCGAGGGCAATCCGCTCTCCACTCAGCTGATCAAGACCATCCAGAACCGCAAGGTTCTCTATGTGGCCATGTTCCTGCATGACATCGCCAAGGGCCGGCCGGAGGATCATTCCATCGCCGGGGCGCGCATTGCCCGCAAGATCTGCCCGCGCTTCGGCCTCAGCGCCTCGGAGACCGATACGGTCGCCTGGCTGGTGGAGCATCACCTCGACATGAGCACCTATGCCCAGTCGCGCGATCTCTCCGACCGGAAGACCATCACCGACTTTGCCCATATCGTGCAGAGCATGGAGCGGCTGAAGCTGTTGCTGATCCTGACCGTGGCCGATATCCGCGCGGTGGGGCCGGGTGTCTTCAACGGCTGGAAAGGCCAGCTGCTGCGCACGCTCTATTACGAATGCGAGCCGCTGCTGACCGGCGGGCACAGCCAGCTGAGCCGCAAGGAGCGGGTGGCCGATGCCAAGGCGCGGCTGGAAGAAAAGCTGTCGTCCTGGCCGGAGGCGGCACGCAAGGACTATGTGGCGCGGCATTATCCGGCCTACTGGCTGCGCACCGAGCCGGAGCGCACGCTGGCTCATGCCGAGCTGATCCACAACGCCGATCTCAAGCATGAGCGCTTTGCCGCCGCCGTCACCACCCGCGCCTTCGAGGGCGTCACCGAAATCACCCTGCTGGCTCCGGACCATCCGCGCCTTCTGTCCTCCATCGCCGGGGCCTGTTTCGTCACGGGCGCCAATATCGTCGATGCCCAGATCGACACGACCACGGATGGCTTTGCGCTGGACACGATCTTCGTCAGCCGCGAGCTGCCCGATGATGCGGATGAAAGGCGGCGGGGTGAGCGGATCACCGATCTCATCCTCAAGACCCTGCGCGGTGACGCGCCGCTGCCCGAGCATGTGAGCAAGAAGACAGCCGTGAAGGGCCGGATGAAGGCCTTCCGGATCACGGCGGATGTGATCGTCAACAACTCGTCCTCGGACAATTACACCATCATCGAGGTGAGCGGCCTCGACCGGCCGGGCCTTCTGTATGACCTTACCCGCGCCATGGCGACGCTGAACCTCAACATCGGCTCGGCCCATATTTCCACCTTCGGCGAGCGGGTGGTGGACGTGTTCTATGTCACCGACCTGACGGGGCAGAAGATCTCCAACATCGCCCGGCAGGATGTGATCCGCGAGCGGCTCGTGCAGGCGGTCGACGGCAAGCTTGAAACAAATTCCGGGGCGGCGGCACTGGTGACGCAATCCTGACCAGCGGCGGACCCTTGATCCCATGAGCATGCTGCGGAACTTTGCCACTGTCGGCGGCGCCACCCTCGCCAGCCGTCTGATCGGCTTCGCGCGCGATGCCATGCTGGCGGCCGTCGTTGGCACCGGGCCGGTGGCCGATGCCTTTGTCGTCGCCTTCCGCCTGCCCAATCTCTTCCGCCGCCTGTTTGCGGAAGGCGCCTTCAATTCCGCTTTCGTGCCGCTTTTCGGCCGGACACTGGAGGAAGAGGGCGAGGAAGCGGCCCGGCGGGTGGCCGGGGAGATTGCCGCTGCCCTGTTCTGGACGCTTCTGGCGCTGACGGCACTGGCGCAGGTTTTCATGCCAGCGGTGGTCTGGGCGCTGGCACCGGGCTTTGCGGCAGAGCCGGAGAAGTTCGACCTCACCGTGCTGATGTCACGGATTGCCTTCCCCTATCTCCTGTTCATGTCGATGCTGGCCTTTGCCGCCGGCATTCTCAACACCTATCACCGCTTCGCTGCAGCGGCTTTTGCCCCGGTGATGCTGAATGTGGTGATGTGTGCCGTCCTCGCGGCCATTGCGTCTGCCGGTGTGTCTGACGAGCGGACCCTGGCCCTGTCCTTGAGCGGCGGCGTTGCCCTGGCCGGCATCGTGCAGCTTGTCTTCGTGCTGGCAGGGTTGAAACGCCTCGGCTTCCGCGTGCCCGTGCTACGCCCGCGCCTGACGCCGGCCGTGCGCAGGCTTGCGCTTCTCGGCGTGCCGGGGGTGATTGCGGGCGGCATCACCCAGATCAACATCGTCGTCGGGCAAGTGATTGCCTCGGGCGAGGCCAGCGCCAATGCGCTGCTCTATTATGCCGACCGGCTTTATCAGCTGCCACTGGGCGTCATCGGCATCGCCGTGGGCGTCGTGCTGCTGCCCAGCCTGACGCGGCAGCTGCGCTCCGGTCAGGGTGCCACCTTCCGCAAGACGCTGAACAGGGCGATGGAGTTTTCCCTCGCCCTGACGCTGCCTGCCTCGGTGGCGCTGGTGCTGATCCCGGAGGAGATCGTCTCGGTGCTGTTCCAGCGCGGCGCCTTCGGCCGGGAGGCGGTGGAGGGCACTGCCCTGGCGCTGGCCGCCTTTGCCTGGGGCCTGCCTGCCTTCGTGCTGCACAAGGTGTTTGCCCCCGGCTTTTTTGCCCGGGAGGACATGCGCACCCCCATGTGGTGCGCAGGGATCAGCGCCGTGATCAACCTTGTCCTGTCGCTGCTGCTGTTCCCGGACTTCCGGCATACAGGCATTGCCGCCGCCACCAGCATTTCGGGCTGGGTCAACACCGTGCTGCTCGGCCTTGCCCTGTGGCGCAGCGGCTATTTCGTGCCGGACAGGCTGGTGCTGCGCAAGGTGGCGCTGCTGTTCGTGGCCAGCCTGCTGATGGGCGCGGCGGTGGAACTCCTGTCCGGGCCGCTTGCGCCGCTGCTGACCAGTGGCCATCTCTCCATCCGCCTTGCCGGGCTGCTGCTGCTGACGGGATCCGGCATGGCCACCTTCGCGGTCTTTGCGCAGATCACCGGCGGTGCCGATCTCATCGGCTTTACCCGCCGCCTGCGCAAGGGCCGGGAGAAAGGCGAAGACGGCAAACGCGATGCCATGCCCGGCTTCATGTCCGATTGAAGCCCAAAGCTCCCGGCTTGCCTTGCCGCCAGCGGTTCGCCATAAGAACAGCGGCATTCTGCCTTCCCATTTACGGGCCCTTCCAACCGGCCAACTCTCAGGGACTTGATCATGACGGCTTTCCAGCCCCGCTGTTTTTCTGGTGTCCAGCCAACCGGCAATCTCCATCTCGGCAATTATCTGGGCGCCGTTTCCCGCTGGGTGCCGCTGCAGGACCAGATGCCGTCGATCTTCTGCGTCGTTGATCTGCATGCCATCACGGCCGGGTTTCCGGATGCGGGCGAACTGAAGAGCGCGACCCGCGAGGTGACCGCCGCCTATATCGCCGCCGGCATCGACCCGAAGCGCTCCATCATCTTCAACCAGAGCCAGGTGAAGGAACACGCGGAACTGGCGTGGATCTTCAACTGCGTCGCCCGCATGGGCTGGCTGAACCGGATGACCCAGTTCAAGGACAAGGCCGGCAAGAACAGCGAGAATGCCTCCGTTGGCCTGTTCGCCTATCCGAACCTGATGGCCGCCGACATTCTGGCCTACCGCGCCACCCACGTGCCGGTGGGCGATGACCAGAAGCAGCATCTGGAGCTGACCCGCGACATTGCGCAGAAGTTCAACAACGACTTTGCGGAGCGCATCAAGGAGCTGGGCATCGGCGTGCCGAACCCCACGCCCTCGCCGGAAGTGCCGGACGAGCTCTATCTGCCGCTGCCCGAGCCTATGATTGCCGGTCCCGCCACCCGCATCATGAGCCTGCGTGACGGCACCAAGAAGATGTCGAAGTCGGACCCGTCCGACCTGTCGCGCATCAATCTTGCCGATGATGCGGATGCCATCTCCAAGAAGGTGAAGAAGGCCAAGACCGATCCCGAGCCGCTGCCGGGCGAAGTGGAAGGCCTGAAGGGCCGCCCCGAGGCGGACAATCTGGTCGGCATTTTCGCAGCTCTCGCGGGCAAGACGAAGGAAGAGGTCATCCGCGATTACGGCGGGCAGCCCTTCTCGGTCTTCAAGCCGGCGCTGGCGGATCTTGCCGTCGACAAGCTGGCGCCGCTTTCGGGCGAAATGCGCCGCCTGATGGCCGATCCGGCCGAAATCGACAAGGTGCTGAAGGCAGGCGCGGAAAGCGCCTCGGCCATTGCCGAACCGGTGCTGCGCGACATGCGCAAGATCATCGGCTTCCTCGACGTGCGCTGAACCACAAGGAGACACCCATGGACTTCCTCAAGATGATGAAGCAGGCCAAGCAGATGCAGGAGAAGATGGGCTCCCTGCAGGAAAGCCTGGCCGCCGTTGAAGTAACCGGCAGCGCCGGTGCCGGTCTTGTCACCGTCACCCTGTCGGGCAAGGGCGACATGAAGGGCCTGAAGATCGATCCTTCGCTGGCCAAGGAAGACGAGGTGGAAATCCTCGAAGACCTGATCCTCGCCGCCCACACCGACGCCAAGGCCAAGGCCGAGGCGATGATGGCGGAAAAGACCCAGGAACTCATGAGCGGCATGGGCCTGCCCGCAGGCTTCAAGCTGCCGTTCTGAGGGAAGGGTTATCGCGGAACTGGCACGGGAGCGCATATGAAGATTTGCATCTGCGGTTCAATGCGCTTCATTGATGCCATGGAAGCGATGGCAGAACGCCTGCGCAGCTTTGGACATGAGGTGGAAACGCCTGTCCGGGAAGAGGAGACCCTCGACTGGTCTTCTCTTCTTCCCGCTGAGGCCATCCGCCTCAAGCGTGGCTTCATTGATGGCCATCTCACCCGTATCCAAAGCTGTGATGCGGTGCTGATTGCAAATTTCGACCACAAGAATGTGGCCGGGTATATTGGCGCCAACACGCTCATGGAAGTGGGCTTTGCTCATGCCTTCGGAAAGCCGGTTGTTCTGCTGAAAGCGCCGGGCGGCCAGTCCTGCGAGATCGAAGTGCTCGCGCTGGCGCGTTTCATTCTGAATGGCGACCCTGTACCCTTCCCGCAGCTGGTGGACTGATGCGGGATTGCACTTGCGGGCGCGGCTGTTCCAATGACGAGGATGACCATTCCATCTCTACCGGGCAAGGATAAGGACGCAGTTTGATGGCCAGCCGGAAGGTTGCAGGACCCGAGATTGAACGCCTGATCCAGCTTCTTGCGAAGCTGCCGGGCCTTGGTCCCCGCTCGGCGCGCCGGGCAGCGCTGCATCTGATCAAGAAAAAGGAGCAGCTGCTCGTGCCGCTCGCCTCCGCCATGGCTGTCGCGGTGGAGAAGGTGGGCGTGTGCTCGGTCTGCGGCACGGTCGACACGTCCGACCCTTGCGCCATCTGCTGCGATCCGGCCCGCGACGAGGGACTGCTGGTCGTCGTCGAGGATGTGGCCGATCTCTGGGCGCTGGAGCGGGCGGCGGCGCTCAATGCCCGCTATCACGTGCTCGGCGGCACCCTGTCGCCGCTGGATGGCGTCGGCCCGGAGGATCTCAACATCGCCTCGCTGGTGGAGCGGGTGAACCGGGGCGGCATCCGCGAGGTGATCCTGGCGATCAGCGCCACGGTGGAAGGGCAGACGACGGCCCATTACGTCACCGGCGAACTGGCCGCCTCCGGCGTCACCGTCTCGCGCCTCGCCCACGGCGTGCCGGTGGGCGGGGAGCTGGACTATCTGGATGAAGGCACGCTGGCACAGGCCCTGAAGGCCCGCACCCGGCTTTGACCTTTTTTCGTGTCAGTGAGACGGACCTGCCTCGTAGACGAGGAAGGAACAGGGCATGGGCCCGGTCAGACGGAACACCTCCTGCGCCTGCGCAAAGCCTGCGGCAAGGCCGAGGGACTTCCAGCCGTCCAGCGTCTCGGGAAAGTCGAAGCTGTTGATGTGCTGCCACATGTGGTCGAACTCGTCCGGGGCAAGCACGGCCCAGGCCTGACGCAATTCGCCCGCCATCCGCGCCATGAAGGCGTCCCGGGTCAGCCCGTCCGGCAGCACCGGTTCATAGACCGCCATCATCCCGCCCTTGCGCAAGGCGTTGCGGGCAAGGGCAAAGAGCTGGCGCTTTTCGTCCTGCGGCAGGTGATGCAGCGACAGGCCGCACCAGATCACATCCACCGGCCCGGTGCTTTCCGGCGACAGGGCCACCAGCATGTCGGTTTCCTCAAGCGTCACCGGGAAGGGTGCGGCGGCAAAGTTGCTCCGCGCCAGCGACAGGGCCATGGCGGACAGGTCGATGCCGCGATAGGTGGAAACCGGGCAGCGGCTCAGCACGCTGCTGGTGACGGTGGCATCACCGCAGGCAAGCTCCAGAATGGAAAAGGGCGCCGGAAACCGGGCGGAAATCTCCCGCTCCAGCACTTCGGCCACCTCCACATGGCCGAAAAGCCCGGTGCTGGTGAGCTTGCGGTAGATGCCCCATTCAAAGCGGAACAGATCCGCCGCATTCTGCTTGCTGCTTGCCGGCATGCTCTCCTCCCACGGAAATAGGCCGCAACCGTCCCGCATGGTACACCAATTTACCCGGGTCACCAATGGACGCTGTTGCAAGCTGAACTGTGAAATGCGGTTTCGGGTTCCCTGCCTTGTGGCCGGTGCAGGCCGCGCTTATCTCTGCCCTGAAAGGCAGTGATGCCAAGGCTTTCGATGCTGACGCATCATGCCTTGGAATTGCTCAGATGCCCGATGGGCTCGAGAAACTCCCGGCGTGCCGGGCTCATCGAGAGTTGGTATGAGACGCGCAAGGACTGGAAGCTGCCGATGATTTCCGATGCAATCCGCTCTCTGGGGCAGGTTTTCGAGCCGGCTTTCCGGGCGATCCTGATCAAATCCCTGGCGTTCACGCTGGCCGTGCTGATGGCCGTATGGATCGGGTTGCAGGCGCTGGTCGCCGGGTTTGTGGAACTACCCTATCCATGGCTCGATACGGTGGTGACGATCCTGACCGGCATCGGCGCCATCTTCGCGCTGGGCTTTCTGGTGGCGCCGGTGACCGCGCTTTTCGCCGGGTTCTTTCAGGATGATGTGGCGGAAATCGTCGAGCGGACGAATTATCCGGCCGACCTGCCGGGCAAGGCGCTGCCACTTGGAACATCGCTGCTTTCGACGCTGCGGTTCACGGGTGTGGTCATTCTGGGCAATCTTTTTGCGCTGGTGCTGCTGCTGGTGCCGGGCATCAACCTCATCGCCTTTTTCGTGGTGAATGCCCATCTGCTGGGCCGCGAGTTCTTCGAGTTCGCCGCCTCCCGCTTCATGCCGTTAACGGAAGCCCGGCGGCTGCGGCAGGCAAACAGCGGCAAGGTGTTCATGGGCGGCCTGCTGATTGCGGCCGTTCTTGCCGTGCCGCTGCTGAACCTGGTCACGCCGGTTTTTGCGACGATTTTCATGGTCCACCTTTTCAAACGGCTTTCCTTGACCCGCCGGGTATGATTGTGTCCGCCACCCGGTGACGGCTGAGGAGGAGCCTGCCGCACGCCGGTGACAGAACTTGGGCGGGAGCAGATGCAGGATCTTCTGGACGCAATCGTCAGTGACGCCATGGCCTCGGACGACCGGGGCAAGGTGGCGGATTACATCCCGGAGCTTTCCCGGGTGGATCCGAATCAGTTCGGCATCTGCGTAGCCACCGTATCCGGCGAGGTTTATGCCGCCGGGGATGCGGATACGCCCTTTTCGATCCAGTCCGTGTCCAAGGTGTTCGCGCTGGCTCTGGCGCTGGGCAAGGTGGGTGACCAGCTGTGGCACCGGGTGGGGCGGGAGCCTTCGGGCCTTGCCTTCAACAGCCTGTTGCTACTTGAGCACGAGAACGGGATTCCGCGCAACCCGTTCATCAATGCCGGGGCGCTGGTGACCACGGACACCTACCTGGCGGACTCCTCGCCCCGCGAAGCGCTGGGCCAGATGGTGCGGTTTGTGCAGGCAGCCTGCGACTTTGAGGACATTCGCATCAACCAGAATGTTGCGCAGTCAGAAGCTGCAACCGCGAACCGGAACTTCGCCCTTGCCCATTACCTTGCTTCCTTTGGCAATTTGCGGAACAGCACCGACAAGGTACTTGGCACTTACTGTCACCAATGCGCCATCGACATGAGCTGCCGCCAGCTGGCGCTGGCCGGGCGGCTGCTGCTGGAAGGGCCGGGCATGCCGCGCCTGATTTCGCGCGACCGGCGCCGGCGCATCAATGCACTGATGATGACCTGCGGCCATTATGACGGCTCGGGCGACTTCGCCTTCCGCGTCGGCCTGCCGGGAAAGAGCGGCGTTGGCGGCGGAATTCTCGTCATCGCGCCGGGCCGGGCTTCCATCGCCGTCTGGTCTCCGGGCTTGAACCAGTATGGCAATTCCAAGTTGGGCACGGAGGCCATGGAGACCTTTGCGCGCAAGACGGGCTGGTCTGTCTTCGGATAAACCTGAAGATTCCTGTCAAGTTAAAGCCGTTTCAGCACCTGCATAAACTTCACGCCATATTAACCCGCTCTGGTCTTTCAATCGTTCAAACCCGCGAGAATCCGCGCTTCGTATTCGAGGGAAAGAAACTCAATGCAGTTTTCACCCTCAGGATACTTTGACGAGCCGTGTTCTTGGCGCTATTACCCCACTAGACAACGCCGCAGATTGCTGACGTTTACGTAAACGGTAGCATGGCGTCGGACGGGAGAGAATGTCCATGCCGGATGTCGATGTGAAGGGCAGCCGCCCTCTGTCGCCCCATCTTCAGATCTACAAGCCGATCCTGACGATGGTGATGTCGATCCTCCACCGCATCACCGGTGGGGCGCTTTATTTCGGGACCCTGCTGCTGGCTTGGTGGCTCATAGCCGCCGCCTCCGGCGAGGCCTATTATGATTTCGTCAATGGCCTGATGGGTTCGATCCTTGGCCGCCTGGTGCTGTTCGGCTTCACCTGGGCCCTTGTTCACCACATGCTGGGCGGCATCCGCCACTTCATCTGGGACATGGGCGCCGGTTTCGGCCGTGAAGCACGCGAATGGCTGGCCCGTGCCACCATCATCGGTTCGGTGACGCTGACGATCCTGCTCTGGATCATCGGCTACATGGTCCGCTGAGGAGATAGATCATGAGCGATATGCGCACTCCCCTCGGCAAGGTCCGCGGCCTTGGCTCCGCCAAGGAAGGCACCGAGCATTTCTGGCGCCAGCGCGTCACGGCCTTTGCCAACGTCTTCCTCATCTCGTTCTTCATCGTGCTGGTCATTTCCCTGCAGGGCTCAAGCCATGCGGAACTGGTTGCAGCCCTGAAGAACCCGCTGCTGTCGATCCTGCTTCTGCTGGTCATCCTGTCCGGCATCTATCACATGAAGCTCGGCATGCAGGTCATCATCGAGGACTATGTCCACGGTGACGGCGTGAAGTTCCTCGCCCTGATGGCCAACATCTTCTTCTGTGCCGCTGTCGGCCTCGGATCGGTGTTCGCGGTCATCAAGATTGCCTTTGGAGGCTGATCCACATGGCCAAGACCTATGAATTTGTCGAACACACCCACGATGTGGTGGTGGTCGGCGCCGGCGGTGCCGGTCTGCGCGCCACCCTCGGCATGGCCGAGCAGGGCCTGCGCACGGCCTGCATCACCAAGGTGTTTCCCACCCGCTCCCACACGGTGGCAGCACAGGGCGGCATTGCCGCCTCGCTGAAGAACATGACGCCGGACTGCTGGGAATGGCACATGTACGACACGGTGAAGGGCTCCGACTGGCTCGGCGACACCGACGCCATGGAGTATCTCGCCCGTGAGGCCCCCAAGGCCGTGTATGAGCTGGAGCACTATGGCGTGCCCTTCTCGCGAACCGAGGACGGCCGCATCTACCAGCGCCCCTTCGGCGGCCACATGCAGAACTACGGCGAAGGCCCCCCGGTGCAGCGCACCTGCGCGGCGGCAGACCGTACCGGCCACGCCATCCTGCACACGCTCTATGGCCAGTCCCTGCGCCACAACGCCGAATTCTACATCGAGTATTTCGCGCTCGACCTGATCATGTCGGAAGACGGCGTGTGCCAGGGCGTGATCGCCTGGAACCTCGATGACGGCACCATCCACCGCTTCTCCGCGAAGATGGTGGTTCTGGCGACCGGCGGCTATGGCCGCGCCTATTTCTCCGCCACCTCGGCCCACACCTGCACCGGCGACGGCGGCGGCATGGTGGCCCGTGCGGGCCTGCCGCTGCAGGACATGGAATTCGTGCAGTTCCATCCGACCGGCATCTACGGCTCGGGCTGCCTCATCACCGAGGGCGCCCGCGGCGAAGGCGGCTATCTGGTCAACTCGGAAGGCGAACGCTTCATGGAGCGTTATGCCCCCTCCGCCAAGGACCTTGCCTCCCGCGACGTGGTGTCGCGCTGCATGACCCTGGAGATCCGTGAAGGCCGCGGCGTCGGCAAGAACAAGGATCACATCTTCCTGCACCTCGACCACCTGGACCCGGCCATGCTGGCCGAGCGCCTGCCGGGCATTTCCGAATCCGCGAAGATCTTCGCGGGCGTGGACGTGACCAAGGAGCCGATCCCGGTTCTGCCGACCGTGCACTACAACATGGGCGGCATTCCCACCAACTACTGGGGTGAAGTGCTGAACCCGGATGCCGCCAACCCGAACCGCATCCAGCCGGGCCTGATGGCCGTGGGTGAGGCGGGCTGCGCATCGGTGCATGGCGCCAACCGCCTTGGCTCCAACTCGCTGATCGACCTTGTGGTCTTCGGCCGCGCCGCTGCCATCCGCGCAGCCGAGGTTGTCGATCCGAAGTCCGCAGTGCCCACGCCGAACCAGCGCTCCTGCGAAGAAATCATGGCCCGCTTCGACAAGACGCGCCACGCCAGCGGCAGCACGCCGACGGCGGCCCTGCGCGAAAAGATGCAGCGCGCCATGCAGGAAGACGCGGCCGTGTTCCGCACCCAGGAAAGCCTGGAGCAGGGCTGCAAGCGCCTCTCCGCCATCTGGGGCGAAATGAGCGACCTCAAGGTCTCCGACCGGTCCATGGTCTGGAACTCGGATCTCGTGGAAACCCTCGAGCTGCAGAACCTGATGGCCAACGCCATCACCACGGTCTACGGCGCCGAGGCCCGCAAGGAGAGCCGTGGTGCCCATGCCCGCGAAGACTACAAGGATGGTCCGCTGGGTGGCCGTGATGACGACAACTGGCGCAAGCACACCTTGTCCTGGGTGGACGAGGCCGGCAACGTCAAGCTGGACTACCGTCCGGTCGTCCTCGAGCCGCTGACGCCCTACGAGCAGGGCGGCATCGACCCGAAGAAGATCGCCCCCAAGGCACGCGTGTACTAAGGACGGCACCCGATGTCCGCAACCGCCCGGCCAGACACCAGTTCCCCCTTCGGCACGTACCGTGCCGAGGGTCTGGTGCGTCTTGCCTGGGGGCTTGCGGACCGGCATGACATTTCCGCCTTTCTGCGCAAGCGGATCAGGTCACTGGTGGCCCGTCTTTTCGGCGGCCCCTATGACACGGTGGTGGAGGGGCTGAAGTTCCGCGTCTACCCCGGCGCCAACTACGACGACCGCAAGATGCTGGCCCGCGGCCGGCTGCCGGAGCGGGCCGAGCACGGTCTCCTGGCACCGCTCATCCACCGGGGCATGGTCTTCGTCGATGTGGGCGCCAATGTGGGCACCTATTCCCTGTTTGCCGCTGCTGCCGGTGCCCGTGTGCTGGCGGTTGAGGCAAGCGAGGAGACGGCGGAAAAGCTGGCCTTCAACATTGCGGCCAATGGCGCGGGCAGCATCACGCTGGTGCGCACGGCGGTGGGGGACCGGGAGGGGGAGCTTTCCCTCTGGCGCGAGCCCTCCAACGCCGGTTTTGCCACCGTGGTGGAAGATCTGACCACCGGCGAATGGGCCGGAAACTGGTCCAATGTCACCGTTCCGGTGCGCCCGCTGCTCGATGTGATCAGCGAGGCAGGCCTTGAGCGGGTGGATGTCATGAAGCTGGACGTGGAAGGGTTTGAGGACCGTGTCCTCCTGCCCTATCTGCGGACGGCAAACCGGGACCTCTGGCCCCGGGCGATCCTGATTGAAACAAACTGCCGGCCGCACTGGGCCGAGGACTGCCTGACCCTTCTGGCAGATCTCGGTTACGTCAAGGCCGGTGAAACCAGAGACAACATCCTGTTCCGGCTGGCGGCCTGACGGGGAACTGACTGGCGCGGACATTCATCCGGCGCCGTAACGCGGAGCGACGATAATGGTTCAGCTGACGCTTCCCAAGAACTCGAAGGTGACCGAGGGCAAGGTCTGGGACAAGCCGGCGGGCGCCACCAACCTGCGCGAATACCGGATCTACCGCTGGAATCCGGATGACGGGCGCAACCCGCGCATCGACACCTATTTCGTCGATCTCGACGACTGCGGCCCGATGATCCTGGACGGTCTGATCTACATCAAGAACAAGATCGACCCGACGCTGACCTTCCGCCGCTCCTGCCGCGAAGGCATCTGCGGCTCCTGCGCGATGAACATCGACGGCACCAACACCCTTGCCTGCACCCGCGGCATGGATGAAGTGTCCAAGGGCGCCATCAGCATCTACCCTCTGCCGCACATGCCGGTGGTGAAGGATCTGGTGCCGGACCTGACCCGCTTCTACGCCCAGCACCGCTCCATCGAGCCCTGGCTGAAGACGGTTTCCCCGGCCCCGGAAAAGGAGTGGCGCCAGAGCCATGAGGACCGCGCCAAGCTGGACGGCCTCTACGAGTGCATTCTCTGTGCCTGCTGCTCCACCTCCTGCCCGTCCTACTGGTGGAATGGCGACCGCTACCTCGGCCCGGCCGTGCTGCTGCAGGCCTACCGCTGGCTCATCGACAGCCGCGACGAAGCCAAGGGCGAGCGTCTCGACAACCTCGAGGATCCGTTCCGCCTCTACCGCTGCCACACCATCATGAACTGCGCGCAGGCCTGCCCGAAGGGCCTGAACCCGGCCAAGGCCATCGCGGAGATCAAGAAGATGCTGGTGGACCGCCGCGTCTGACCCGGTTCAAGGCACACGCAGCTGACAGCTGATCAGGGCCCGCTCTGCCCCTTCCGCAAGGAACCGGGGCAGGGCGGGCCTTCTTTGTTACAGGCCGCCGGTTTCTGACCCGGTTGCCTATTCTGGACAAACCGGTCCAGAAATCACATATGTATGTGCCCCGCCGCAAAGCGGCCCCTGACATGAAGTTTTCCGGAGAACAGGCATGGCCCTGAAGGTCGCGGTCCAGATGGACCATATTTCGTCCATCAACATTGCCGGTGACAGCGCCTTTGCGCTGATGCTGGAAGCGCAGGCGCGCGGGCACGAGCTTTACCACTACACGCCGGACCGGCTGGCGCTGAAGGACGGCAAGGTCTTCGCCGCGCTGGAGCCGGTAGCGGTGCGCGACGAAAAGGGCAACCACTTCACGCTGGGCGAAAAGCAGCGCACGGATCTGTCGCAGATTGACGTGATCCTGATGCGCCAGGACCCGCCCTTCGACATGGCCTATGTGGCCGCCACCCATCTTCTGGAAAAGATCCATCCGCAGGTGCTGGTGGTCAACAATCCGGCCGAGGTGCGCAACGCGCCCGAAAAGCTGTTCGTCACCGAGTTTGCCGACCTGATGCCGCCGACACTGATCACCCGCGACCGGGCCGAGATCGACGCCTTCCGTGAGGAGCATGGCGATATCGTCATGAAGCCGCTGTTCGGCCATGGCGGGGCGGCGGTGTTCCGCATCACCAATGATGACCTCAACTACGGCTCGCTCTACGACTTCTTCGCCGCCACCTTCCGCGAGCCCTGGGTGATCCAGCGCTTCCTGCCGAATGTGAAGCACGGCGACAAGCGCATCCTGCTGGTGGACGGCGAATATGCCGGTGCCGTCAACCGGGTGCCCGCGCCGGGCGATCTGCGCTCCAACATGGTGCGCGGCGGCTCGCCGAAGGAATCCGAGCTGAGTGACCGCGAGCGTGAGATCTGCGCCCGCCTCGGGCCTGCCCTCAAGGCCAAGGGGCTGATCCTCGTCGGCATCGACGTGATCGACGGCAACCTGACGGAAATCAACGTCACCGCCCCCACCGGCATCCGCGCCGTCAAGCGCCTCGGGGGCCCGGATATTGCTGTGCGCGTCTGGGATGTGATCGAGGCCAAGCGCCGGGCGTAAAGCCTGGCATACACACTGCAAAATTCTCGATCGTCATACCGGACGAGAGCGAAGCGAAGATCCGGGACCGGTGAGCCAAGGCCCATCGGTACCGCCCTTGAGCGCAGGCAACCCGCACCCCGGCTCACCGGTCCCGGCTCGCGCTGCGCTTGGCCGGGATGACGCGGAAAGGTAACGGCCCCGCCCGGCCTGAAGCCCGGCACTCTCTCCTGTTTCGGCTTCACGCCAGCGCAAAGATGCGGGCCGGGCCGCCGGTGCCGCCCCGGTGCTTGGGCGCGCCAACGACCAGCGTTGCGCCCTTGAGCGGCAGCTGGTCCAGATTGGCGATGCACTCGATGCCCCAGCGGTTCGACGGCAGCCAGGCGTAGTGAACCGCGAAATCCGGCGACATGCCGTAGTCCAGCGACAGCGTGTCCGAGGCAATGCCGGAGATCTTGCCCGTTTCCATCAGCATCTGAACCGCTTCCACATGGAAGCCGGGGAAATGCATCTTGCCATCCGCATCGGCATTGCGGAATTTCTCCGTGTTCACATGCTTGTCCCAGCCGGACAGCATGGCAACGCAGGCGCCTTCCGGCAGATCACCGTTTGCCGCCGTCCACGCCTTGATATCGTCAGGCGTCAGCTGCGCATCGGCGTTTTCCGCCGCCCTTGCGCGGATGTCGACGATGCACAGCGGCACGACGAGATTGGCCACCGGAATTTCCGCCACCGACAGCCCGTCAGCCGAGAAATGCAGCGGCGCGTCCACATGGGTGCCGGTGTGCTCGTTCACCCGCAGCTCGAACAGGTTGAACTTGTCCTTGGCGTAGTCGAACAGCTTTTCGGCAAAGAACTGCTGCTGGCCGAAAAAGGTCGGGAAGGCCTCGTGCAGCTCATGGGTCAGGTCGCTGACCTTGCTGGGCACCGCCGCCATGGCGGAAAAGGGCGCGCTTACCGCCGCAGCGGCCGCCACTGCCCCGCCAACGGCTGCGGCCCGGAAAAGATCGCGCCGCGACAGCATGCGGTCCTTCACGGCATTCATCACACACACATCACACATGGCTGTTCCCCTTTGCCTCTCTGGGCTTAACCAACGCTCGACGAGCTTGCCTCATCGAGCGTTGGTCAAGCCCGTGCGGCGCGTGAGCCTCTTCAAGGCGTGATGCGTCAGCATCTCAGAGCCTTGGTACTATGAAAAGATGCTGCAACCTGTCCCGGAAAAGCGCAAGGCCAAAGAAGCGGCGTTAATGTTCTGTTTACGTTCTTGACTCCCTGAAAAGTTGCCGTAATCTCGAATACGACCCATAGGGGAGGCGCGTATGGTAAGCCGGGTGACAACGGTCGCATTTCAGGGCATCGAGGCAGTGCCCGTTGATGTGCAGGTGCAGGTGGGGCCCGGCATGGTGGCCTTCACCGTGGTGGGCCTGCCGGACAAGGCGGTGGCCGAAAGCCGGGAGCGGGTGCGTGCCGCCCTGCATGCCTCGGGTCTGGCGCTGCCGGCCAAGCGGGTGATCGTCAATCTCGCCCCAGCCGATCTGCCGAAGGAGGGCTCCCATTACGATCTGCCGATTGCGCTGGGCATCATGTCCGCCATCGGTGCCATTCCGCCGGACATGCTGGCCGACTACGTGGTGCTGGGGGAACTGGGGCTGGATGGCACGCTGGCGCCGGTGGCCGGGGTGCTGCCTGCGGCCATGGGCGCCAACGGGCTCGGCAAGGGACTGATCTGCCCGGAGGAATGCGGGCCGGAAGCGGCCTGGGCCGATGGGGAGATGTCCATCCTTGCGCCGCGCTCGCTGATCCAGCTGGCGAACCATTTCAAGGGCACGCAGGTGCTCTCCCGGCCTTCCCCGCGCCTGCGGGGTCTGCCGGCCAACCTGCCGGACCTTGCCGATGTGAAGGGGCAGGAGACGGCCAAGCGTGCGCTGGAGATTGCCGCAGCCGGTGGCCACAACATGCTGATGGTCGGCCCGCCGGGCGCGGGCAAGTCGATGCTGGCCAGCCGCCTTGCCTCCATCCTGCCGCCGCTGTCGCCAAGGGAGCTGCTGGAAGTCTCGATGATTGCCTCCCTCGCCGGAGAGCTGGCCGATGGCAAGCTGACCGACCGGCGCCCCTTCCGTGCGCCGCATCACTCGGCGTCGATGGCCGCGCTCGTCGGCGGCGGTTTGCGGGCGCGGCCGGGGGAAGTGTCGCTCGCCCACAATGGCGTGCTCTTTCTGGATGAGCTGCCGGAGTTCCAGCCGCAGGTGCTCGACAGTCTGCGCCAGCCGCTGGAGGCAGGCGAAACCATCATTGCCCGGGCCAATCACCGGGTCACCTATCCCTCGCGCATCCAGCTGATTGCGGCGATGAACCCGTGCCGCTGCGGCCATGCGGGCGAGCCGGGGCACCAGTGCCGCCGGGGCCCGCGCTGCGCCAGCGAATATCAGTCCCGCGTCTCGGGCCCCTTCCTCGACCGGCTGGACCTCAGGATCGAGGTTCCCGCCGTCACCGCCAGCGATCTGCTCACCCCCGGCCGTGCGGAAAGCTCAGCCGCCGTGGCCGAAAAGGTGGCCATGGCACGCGATCAGCAGGCGGCGCGCTACCGGGCGCTGGGCCTTTCCGCCCGCACCAATGCGCAGATGCCGGCCGCCGTGGTGGAGGAGGTGGTGGCGCTGGACCCGTCAGGCCGCCAGTTCCTCACCGATGCGGCCAACAGCCTTTCCCTCAGCGCCCGTGGCTATCACCGCGTGCTGAAACTCGCCCGCACCCTCGCCGACCTCGACGGCGACCCCACCGTCACCCGCATTCACCTCGCCGAGGCCCTCAGTTACAGAGGCCAGGATGTGCTCAAGCAGGCGGCGTGAGGGGAAAGGCAGGTTCCCCGCCACGTCCTCCCGGTTGCCTGGCGTTCCGCCCGGCGGCATAATCAGGGAAGACTGAGAATACGTTCCGGACTTGCGGCTTTGGCCAACGGACTGCGAATGGCTAGGAAAGACAAGACCTTGCATGCAGGTACGGGCAAGCTGGAGGAGACGCCGGGCGGCAGGGCGGCGGGCTGGATCAATCTGGCGTCCGGCATGGAAGGCTGCGAACGCATAGAGGCCTATTTCTCGGGGCCCGCCTACCAGCCGCACAGGCATGACACCTATGCCATCGGCTGCACATTGTCCGGTGTGCAGCAGTTCCGGTACCGGGGTGGGGTGAGCGAGGGCCTTCCGGGCACGGCGATGGTCATTCATCCCGATGAGCTGCACGATGGTCAGGGGGGAACCGAAGACGGCTTCCATTACCGCATGTTCTACCTTGATCCTGCCCTTGTGCAGACTGCGCTCGGTGCGCATCAGCCCCTGCCATTCGTTGCTGGTGGCATCAGCCGCGATCCAAGGCTGCTCAGGACCATTGGCGGCCTCGTCAGCCACATCGGCGCGCCTATGGAGACGCTGCAGTACAATGATGCCGTTTATGATCTGGCGCTCGCCCTGCAGGCCGCCGGAGAGCCTTCTGCCGCACGGGTCATAAGCGCGCCGGACAGCCGGGCGGCCCACGTGGCACGCGACTTTTTGCGGCAGGCTTGCGGGCGGTCCGTTTCCCTGGAGCACCTCGAACAGGCGACGGGGCAGGACCGCTGGCAGCTCTCGCGCGATTTCCGGGCCCTGTTCGGTACCAGCCCTTACCGCTATCTGACACTGCGGCGGCTGGATCATGCGCGGGCGCTCATCCGTGCTGGTGCGTCTCTGGTACAGGCAGCTCTTGAGGCCGGATTTGCGGATCAGGCGCATTTCACCCGCCACTTCCGCAGCGCCTTCGGCATGACACCCGCCCGCTGGCGGCGGCTCATCTGCCAGCCTGAACGCGCTGACGCGCAGCTTGCACGAACGTTCAAGAAGCCGCCCACTGGTCCGGTCTAGCCTGCTGTTCCCCCCGCAACGGAGCAGGACAGCATGGACAAGACATACAAGGCCATCAATTTCGCTGAAAAACTGACCTTGATCGACGCTCTCTGGCAGCCCCGCGTTGCCGCCGAAATGAATGAGTATCAGTTCAAGCTGGTGCGGATCGAAGGGGATTTCGTCTGGCACGACCACCCGGAGACCGATGAAACCTTCATCGTGCTGAAGGGGCAGCTCAGGATCGACCTCCGCGACGGCGCCGTTTCGATTGGCGCCGGAGAGATGTTCGTTGTGCCCAAGGGCGTGGAGCACAAGCCCTATGCCGCGCAGGAAGTGCATCTTCTGCTGATCGAACCGCGGGGCATCCTCAACACCGGCCACACCGGCGGGGAGCGGACTGCACAGAACGATCTCTGGATCTGAGGTTTTCCGGGTTGTGGGCCGGGCTCCAACGCTGCGAGCTTACCCCGGCACGGCGTCTCCCCTTGTCATCCCCACGCAGGTGGGGATCCAGTAGCCGCGGCGGCTGAACTCGCAAAAGCCGGGGCTACTTGATCCCGGTCTTGCCGCTGCGCGGCAAACCGGGATGACAACCGTGGAGGAGGTGCTTGCCCACGCCATCGTCTTCCCGGACGAAGCAAAGCGGAGATCCGGGACCGGTGAGCTGCGGCGTATCTGCCCGGCAATCAGCTTGCCGCCAACCAGCCACCTTTACCTCGGTGCCATCCCATTGGCGGCGAGGACGTCGCCGACGAGGTAGAGGGAGCCGCAGACGAGGATGCGGGGGGGCTCGCCGTCGCGGGCGGCGCAGCGGCGGATGTCGGCGACGGCGGCCTGCAGGCTGTCGAAGGGCGTCGCTTCCAGACCGGCGGTGCGGGCGAAATCGGCCAGTTCGAACGGATCATGCGCCGCATTGGTGGATTTCACCGGCACGGTGGCCACATGGCGCACAAGGCCGTGGAAGGCGCGGTAGAAGCCGATCGGGTCCTTGGTCGTCAGCATGGCCGAGATCATGTAAAGCGGGCGCGGGTGCCGCTCCTCCTGCTCGCCCATGAAGGCGGCAACGCGCAGGGCAGCACCCGGATTGTGGCCGCCATCAACCCAGATTTCCGCCCCTTCCGGGCATTGGTCGACAAAGGGGCCGTGGGTCAGAACCTGCAGCCGCCCCGGCCAGACCACATGCTTGAGGCCCTTTGCAATCGTGGCCTCATCCGGCAGCAGGCCTGCGGTCTTCAGCGCGGCAATGGCAAGGCCTGCGTTGATGATCTGGTGGCCGCCGGTCAGGCTCGACAGCGGCAGGTCATAAAGCCCGTTGTCATCCTGATAGCAGAGCCGGCCCTGATCCTCGCTGGCGGTATATTCCTGACCAAAGCGGGCGATGGGCGCGCGGTTGCGGGCGGCAACCCGGTCCAGCACCGCCTGCACCTCGTCCTCCTGGGGGGCTGAGACAACCGGGCAGCCGGGCTTGATGATGCCTGCCTTCTCGCCTGCAATCTCGCTCAAGGTGTTGCCGAGGAACTTCTCGTGGTCATGCGAGATGGAGGTGATGACCGACACCAGCGGCCGGTCAATCACGTTTGTGGCGTCGAGCCGCCCGCCAAGACCCACTTCCAGCAGCAGCACATCGGCCGGCTCCTCGGAGAACAGCAGCAGGGCGGCGGCGGTGGTGATTTCGAAGAAGGTGATCTCGTTCCCGCCGTTCGCCTCCTCGCAGCGGTCGAGCGCGGCCATCAGGCGCGGATCATCGACCAGCTTGCCGTGCTCGCCGAGGCGGATGCGCTCGTTGAAGGCAACCAGATGCGGTGAGGTGTAGACATGGCAGCGCTTGCCGGAGGCCTCCAGAATGGCGCGCATGGTGGCCGTGACGGAGCCCTTGCCATTGGTGCCCGCCACATGGATCACGGGCGGCAGGCGCCGTTCCGGGTTGCCCAGCGCCGCCAGCAGGCGGTGCATGCGGTCCAGCGACAGGTCGATCTGGCGCGGGTGCAAGGCGAGAAGCCGGTCAAGAATGGCGGTGATCTGGTCCATGGCGTCCCTGGAGTTTCCCTGCGGATGGCACAAACATTCTGGAGCCGCCCGGCGGCACTGGTCTGCCGGGCAAGCCCCGTCTCTTTGCTTTCAGGCAGGCCGCTTGAACGGCCCTGCTCTGGCTTGCGGGAAGGGATGATCCCGCAAGGCGAGCCTCTCATGCTTGTGTCAAACAGACATGAAGCATCGGCAGGCCGCCGTGCGGGCTTTTTTTTTCAGGCGGCGGAAGCCTGATCCTGGGCGGGTTCGTCCGCGGGCGGATCAAGGTCCGGCAGGGTCAGCTCACGCTTCATGAAGATGCCGGCAAGGCGCGAGATGGTGTCCTTCAGGTCATGGCGCTTCACCACCATGTCCACCATGCCGTGAGCCAGCAGATATTCGGCGCTCTGGAAATCATCCGGCAGCTTTTCGCGGATGGTCTGCTCGATGACGCGGCGGCCGGCAAAGCCGATCTGGGCGCCCGGCTCGGCGATGTGAACATCCCCCAGCATGGCGTAGGAGGCCGAAACGCCGCCAGTGGTCGGGTTGGTCAAAACCACGATGTAGGGCAGGCGTGCCTCACGCAGCATCTGGATGCCGATGGTGGTGCGCGGCATCTGCATGAGCGACAGGATGCCTTCCTGCATGCGCGCGCCGCCGGAGGCAGCAAACAGCACGAAGGGGGTCTTGTGCTCCACGGCGGTCATCATGCCGGTCAGGATGGCTTCGCCTGCGGCCATGCCGAGCGAGCCGCCCATGAAGTCGAAATCCTGCACCGCAGCGGTGAAATCGAGACCGTTGACGCGGCCGCTCGCCACCAGAACCGCGTCTTCCTCGCCGGTGCGGGTGCGGTATTCCTTCAGGCGGTCGGCGTATTTCTTGGTGTCGCGAAACTTCAGCGGATCAGCGGTCACGGAAGGCGTTGCCACCCGGTCATAGCTGCCGCCATCGAAGAAGGACTCAAGGCGCTTCTTGGCTGGAATGCGCATGTGGTAGCCGGAATTCGGCACGACCCACAGGTTGGCTTCCAGATCGCGGTGGAACACCATCTCGCCCGTTTCCGGGCATTTGATCCAGAGGTTTTCCGGCATCTCGCGGCGCGACAGGAAGTTGCGCAGCTTGGGCCGTACGACAGTGTTGATCCAGTTCACGGCAAATCCCGTTCGTTGTTGGTGCCTGTTGGCCGGTCAGCGGGCGCGCGCCACGCCTCCGGCCAGGGAGGACACAAGATTTGTCACGGCGGCAACGGTCTTGTCCGTCGCCTGTCCATCTGCATCGAGGCTGTTGCGGATCGCCTCCACCAGCACGGAGCCGACGACCACGCCGTCCGCATCCTTGCCGATGGCCTCGGCATCCTCAGCCGTCTTGACGCCGAAGCCGACGGCGACCGGCAGGTCCGTGTGGCCCTTGATCCGCTTCACCGCCGCCGAAACATTGGTGGTGTTCAGGGCCGCCGACCCGGTGATGCCGGTGACGGAGACATAATAGACGAAGCCGGACGTGTTTTTCAGCACCGCCGGCAAGCGGCGGTCATCGGTGGTCGGCGTTGCCAGGCGGATGAAGTTGATGCCGCCTTCCAGCGCCGGGATGCAGAGTTCGTCGTCAGCTTCCGGCGGAATATCGACAACAATCAGGCCATCCACGCCCGCAGCATGCGCCTCGGCGACAAAAGCCTCCGGCCCGCGCACATAAATGGGGTTGTAGTAGCCCATCAGCACGATGGGCGTGTCCTGATCCTTCTCGCGGAACTTGCGCACCATGGCGAGCGTCCGGTCCATGGTCTGGCCGCCCTTCAGCGCCCGCTGGGTGGCAAGCTGAATGGGAATGCCTTCCGCCATCGGATCGGAAAAGGGCATGCCGAGTTCGATCACGTCAGCGCCTGCCGCAGGCAGGGCCTCAAGGATCGCCTGCGATGTGGCCAGATCCGGATCGCCTGCCGTGATGAAGGTGACAAGGGCCGGACGCCCCTTTTCGGCACAGGCCTTGAATCGGCGGTCGATGCGCGTCCCGGTCATTCAGCTTCCCATCCTTGAGGATCTGTTCGCAGATCTGGTTTGCCAGGCAGGCAGCCCGGAGGGCGGGCGCGCTGAACCTTGAAACCAGCGCTTGGATGTAGGGGGCTTCAAGGCCTTCTGTCAACGCATCGCGGCAGGGAAAGGCAAGAAAGGCTGAATCGCGCCGCTTTTCCTGCAAGGGGAAGACGCATCAGCGGCAGAAATCCTGTCCTTTGAGCCATGCAGCGGTTGCAGGGTTGGTCTGCAATGGGGGGGCCTTGAAGCGCGCATTGTGCGTCTCTATCTCTTGAAGACAAGGCCGGGTTGGCCAGGAACAACAAGAAAAGGAGCCTCCCCCATGATCATTGAGACCACGCGCCGCAAGACAACGCGCCTCGCCGGAATTGGCCGCATCTTCAGCGACCGTGAGCCGCAGGCCGCTGCACCGCATAAGGACCACAACGGCCCGGGTGCATTCGAGTTTTATCTCACCGCCATGTTCGCAGGCGGCCTAACCGGCCGTTGACCGGACGTTTTTCATGCAAAGGCCCCGCAGTTTAGAAGGCTGCGGGGCCTTTGCGTTTGCCGGGAAGGTGTGCGCGGAATTGGCCCGGCTGGCGTGCAGCCCCGGAGGGGGGCAGGGCCACGCATTCAGGCGGCACACGCTGTCCCCGTGTCATTCCGGTTTGGCGCGAAGCGGCAAGACCGGAATCCAGTAGCCCCGGAATCTCCGTTCATTTCTCACGCCGGGCGCACTGGATCCCCGCCTGCGCGGGGATGACAAGGTGAGGAGCTGCGGAGACAGCACCGGCAGAAAACGCCGTGGCTCATGACAAGCCACGGCATAGTGAGGCAAACCCTCAGATCACAGATCGAAGCCGAGCATCTTGCCGACGGTGAAGACGTCCTTGTCGCCGCGGCCGCACAGGTTCATGACGATGATCTGGTCCTTGTCCATCTTCGGCGCCATCTTGACCACCTGGGCCAGCGCATGGGCCGGTTCCAGCGCCGGGATGATGCCTTCGACCTTGGTCAGAAGCTGGAAGGCGGCCATGGCCTCGTCATCGGTGATCGGCACATAGTTGGCGCGGCCGATTTCCTTCAGCCAGGAATGTTCCGGCCCGATGCCGGGGTAATCAAGGCCTGCCGAAATGGAATGGCCTTCCAGGATCTGGCCGTCATCATCCTGCAGCAGATAGGTGCGGTTGCCATGCAGAACGCCCGGCTTGCCGGCATTCAGCGAGGCGCAGTGCTCGTGGCCGTTCAGGCCGCGCCCGCCCGCCTCGACGCCCCAGATTTCGACGCTCTTGTCATCGAGGAAGGGGTGGAACAGGCCGATGGCGTTGGAGCCGCCGCCGACAGCGGCAACGATCGCGTCCGGCAGGCGGCCTTCTGCGGCCAGAATCTGCTCGCGGGTTTCCTTGCCGATGACGGACTGGAAATCGCGCACCAGCTCCGGATAGGGATGCGGGCCTGCGGCCGTGCCGATCAGGTAATAGGTGTCGTCAACGTTGGTGACCCAGTCACGCAGCGCCTCGTTCATGGCGTCCTTCAGCGTGCCCGCGCCAGCGGTGACCGGAACGATCTCGGCGCCCAGCAGCTTCATGCGGAAGACGTTCGGCTTCTGCCGCTCCACGTCCGTGGCACCCATATAGACCACGCAGGGCAGACCGAAGCGGGCGCAGACGGTGGCCGTCGCCACGCCATGCTGGCCAGCGCCGGTCTCGGCGATGATGCGCGTCTTGCCCATGCGCTTGGCCAGCAGGATCTGGCCGAGGCAGTTATTGATCTTGTGGCTGCCGGTGTGGTTCAGCTCGTCGCGCTTGAAGTAGACCTTGGCGCCGCCCAAATGTTCGGTCAGGCGTTCGGCGAAATAAAGCGGCGACGGACGGCCGGTGTAATGGGTGTTGAGGTTGTCCAGCTCCGCCTTGAAGGCCGGATCGGCCTTGGCGTCGCTATAGGCCTTTTCCAGATCGAGGATCAGCGGCATCAGGGTTTCGGCCACGTAGCGGCCGCCGAAAATCCCGAAATGGCCCCGCTCGTCCGGGCCGGACCGCAGGGTGTTCGCCATTGTGGTCAACTCTCGTCACTCCTTCGCCTGTTCCGCGCTCCGGACTGCCGCCACAAAAGCACGTATCAACCCGCTGTCCTTCACGCCCTTGCTGCGCTCGACGCCGGAAGAGACATCGACCGCAGTGGCGCCGCTGAGCGCAATTGCCTGCGCAACGTTTTCCGGATCCAGCCCCCCGGAAAGCATGAAGGGACACGGCAGGTCAAGCGACTTCAGCAGCGTCCAGTCAAACGGAACCCCATGGCCGCCGGGCACATCGGAATCTTTCGGGGGCTTGGCGTCAAACAGGATCCGCTCAGCAACATTGACATAGGGCAGGGCGGCCTCAAGGTCAGCCCTTTCGCTCACGCCAATTGCCTTGATGATGCGCCGGCGCAACATTACCCTCCCGGCAGCACAGGCTTCCGGCGTTTCCTGGCCGTGGAACTGGAAAATATCCGGCTGCACCAGCTCATTGATGCGCTGCAGGCCATGCAGATCCATGTCCACCGTCAGAGCGACAATCTCGCTGCGCCCACGGGCGATATCGGCCAGACGGCAGGCATCGGAGAGGGTCACGTGGCGCGGGCTCTTGGGAAAGAACACGAGCCCGACCATATCCGCCCCCGCCTCAACGGCAGCTTCCATGGTTTCGGGGGTCGAAAGACCGCAGATCTTGATGATGGTTTTGGGCATTCTGAATTCCTGCGGCTTTCACATCTTTGACGGACAGTGGGTGCCGCCTGGCTGGCCCGGACGGGACGCAGGCGGCACCCTGATAGATCACGTCACGTTATAGGCTGCAATCGCGGCCATGTTGACGATGTCGCTGTCCTTGGCACCCATCGGGACGATCTGCACCGGCTTGTCGAAGCCGACGAGCAGCGGGCCGATGACGGTGGAGCCGCCCAGTTCCTGCAGCATCTTGGTGGCGATGGAGGCCGAGTGGAAGGCCGGCATGACCAGAACATTGGCCGGGCCGGTCAGGCGGCAGAAGGGATAGGCTGCCATCTTGTCCATGTTGAGCGCCACGTCTGCCGCCATTTCGCCATCATACTCGAAATCGACGCGGCGGCGGTCGAGGATGCGCACGGCTTCCTGCACCCGCTCGGCGCGCTCGCCCTTCGGATGGCCGAAGGTGGAATAGGCGAGCATGGCCACACGCGGCTCGTAGCCAAGCCTCCGGGCGACATGGGCTGCCTCTTCAGCGATATCGGCCAGTTCCTCCGCGTTGGGCATGTCATGCACCGTGGTGTCGGCGATGAGCACGGTTCGGCCACGGCACAAGGCCACCGAAACACCGATCACCCGGTGGCCGGGCTTGGTGTCGATGCACTGGCGCATGGTGTCGAGCGCGACGGAATAGTTGCGGGTGATGCCGGTGACCATGGCATCCGCATCACCCCGCGCCACCATGATGGCGCCCCAGTAGTTGCGGTCGTTGTTGACCATGCGGTGGCAGTCGCGCAGCAGATAGCCCTTCCGCTGCAGCCGGGTGTAGAGATACTGCGCATAATCGGTGTTGCGGGTGGAATTGCGGGCGTTCTGGATGCTGATGCCGGAACGGGCAAGATCGACACCGGCGCCAGCGGCGGCTTCGCGGATTTCATCCTCGCGGCCGATCAGGATGGCCTCGCCCAGCCCCTGGCTGACGAAGCTGACGGCGGCGCGGATCATCGGTTCTTCTTCGCCCTCGGCAAAGACCACGCGCTTGGGCGCCTGACGCACCTTGGAGAAGATGCGCTGCAGGGTTCCGGCCACCGGATCGCGGCGGGCAGAAAGCTGGTGCCTGTACTGGTCCATGTCGATGATCGGGCGGCGGGCAACGCCGGTGTCCATCGCCGCCTGCGCCACGGCGGGCGGAATTGTGGAGATGAGGCGCGGATCAAACGGCACGGGGATGATGTAGTCGGGGCCGAATTTCGGGCGGCTACCCCGGTAGGCGGCAGCCACTTCGTCCGGCACTTCCTCGCGGGCAAGAGCTGCCAGCGCCTGCGCACAGGCGACCTTCATCGCATCGTTGATCGTCGTCGCCCGCACATCCAGCGCACCGCGGAAGATGTAGGGGAAACCGAGCACGTTGTTGACCTGGTTGGGGTAATCCGACCGGCCCGTGGCGATGATGGCGTCGTCGCGGATGGCCGCCACCTCTTCCGGCGTGATTTCCGGGTCCGGATTGGCCATGGCGAAGATGATCGGGTTCGGGGCCATGGCGCGCACCATGTCTTCCGTCAGGGCGCCCTTCACCGACACGCCGAGGAACACATCCGCCCCCTTCAGCGCCTCATAGAGGGTGCGGGCATCGGTCTTCACCGCATGGGCGGACTTCCACTGGTTCATGCCATCGGTGCGGCCCTGATAGATAACGCCCTTGGTGTCGCACAGGATGACGTTCTCATGCGGCACGCCCAGCGCCTTGACCAGTTCGATACAGGCAATGCCGGCCGCGCCCGCGCCATTGCAGACGATACGCACCGACTTCAGGTCCTTACCCGTCAGATGCAGCGAATTGATCAGGCCGGCGGCAGCGATGATGGCGGTGCCGTGCTGGTCGTCGTGGAAGACGGGAATATCCATCAGCTCGCGTAGGCGCTGCTCGATGATGAAGCACTCCGGCGCCTTGATGTCCTCCAGGTTGATGCCGCCGAAGGAGGGGCCGAGATAGCGCACGGCGTTGATGAACTGGTCCGCATCTTCCGTATCGACCTCAAGGTCGATGGAATCCACATCCGCAAAGCGCTTGAACAGCACCGCCTTGCCTTCCATCACCGGCTTGGAGGCAAGCGCCCCGAGATTGCCGAGGCCGAGGATGGCCGTGCCGTTGGAGATGACCGCGACCAGATTGCCGCGCGTCGTGTAGTCATAGGCCCGCGAGGGGTCTTCCGCGATGGCCCGAACCGGCACTGCCACACCGGGGGAATAGGCCAGCGACAGGTCGCGCTGCGTCGCCATCGGCTTGGTGGGGTTGATTTCGAGTTTGCCGGGCTTGCCTTCCTGATGGAACAGCAGGGCCTCCTGGTCTGTAAAGCTGACGCCTGTCTTGCCCTTCTTGCCTGATGACGACATGGTCTGGCCGGTCCTTCCCTCGTGCTGCGAAGCCTTCGCTTCTCTTATCTGGACCAAGACCTTATCCCCGGAAAATTACCGCCTCAAGGCGCCTTTAGGCACAGGACCTGTGAAAGCTGCGGAGGGCTTTGCTAGGGTCCGCACATGCCGACCGATCAGAGCCCCTATACCCCTGCCCCGAACGACGCCGCATCCGGCGCGAGCGATGCCCGCGTGACGCCGATGATGGCGCAGTTCATCGAGATCAAGGCCGCCAATCCGGACAGCCTGCTGTTCTACCGCATGGGCGATTTCTACGAGATGTTCTTCGAGGATGCCGAGATCGCCTCGCAGGCGCTGGGCATCACGCTGACCAAGCGCGGCAAGCATCAGGGTGAGGATATCCCGATGTGCGGCGTGCCGGTGCATGCGGCGGACGACTACCTGCAGAAGCTGATCGGTCTCGGCCACCGGGTCGCGGTCTGCGAGCAGATGGAAGATCCGGCCGAGGCGAAGAAGCGCGGTTCCAAATCCGTCGTGCGGCGCGATGTCATCCGCCTCGTTACCCCCGGCACCCTCACCGAAGAGCGGCTGCTGAATGCGGGGAGCAACAATTTCCTCCTGGCGCTGACCAGGCTGCGCGCCGGTTCTGACGCAGGCGACGGTGTTTTCGGCCTTGCGTGGATCGACATGTCCACCGGCAGCTTCCAGGTGGCCGAAACGGATCTGCAGCGGCTTTCGGCCGACCTAGCCCAGATCGATCCGCGTGAAATCGTGCTGCCGGACAATCTCCTGCAGGAGACCGAAATCCGCCATCTGGTGGAAGGGCAGGGCGCTGCCATTTCGCCCGTGCCGCGTGCCTTCTTCGACGGGGCAACGGCGGCGGACCGGCTGGCGAATTATTTCCGGGTGAAGACCCTCGACGGTTTCGGCAATTTCTCCCGCGCCGAGCTGACCGCAGCGGCCGGCATTCTCGCCTATGTGGAGAAGACCCAGCTGGGCGAACGCCCGCCGCTGGACCCGCCCACCCGGGAGGCGGCACGCGGGCGGATGCTGATCGATCCGGCCACCCGCGCCAATCTTGAACTGACGCGCACCCTCTCCGGCGAGCGGCAGGGCAGCCTTCTGTCATCCATCGACCGCACGGTGACAGGCGCAGGCGCGCGCCTGCTGGCCAGCCGTCTGGCCGGACCGCTCACCGATCCGGCCGAAATTGCCACACGGCAGGACTCCGTCGGCTTCTTCCTCGACAACGAGATCCTGCGCGACAGCCTGAGGGCCGAGCTGAAGGCGGCTCCCGATCTGGCCCGCGCCCTATCCCGCATTGCCATGCAGCGCGGCGGCCCGCGTGACCTTCTGTCGATTGCGCAAGGGCTTGAGGCAACGGCGCGCATTCTGACGCAGATGAAGAGCGCCCAGGATCTGCCGCCGGAACTCGCCGGTGCCTGGCGCGATCTTGCCGCCGCCCCTCATGATCTGGGCGCCGAACTGACCCGCGCGCTCGACCCCGAGCCGCCTCTGCTCAAGCGCGACGGCGGGTTTGTGGCGGCTGGCTATGACGCCAACCTGGATGAGCTGCGTGATCTGCGCGATGCCTCGCGCAAGGTGATTGCCCGGCTTCAGGCGGACTATTCCGAAGAGCTGGGCCTGCGCTCGCTCAAGATCAAGCACAATAACGTGCTGGGCTGGTTCATCGAAGTGCCGGCCGGACAGGCGGACAAGCTGTCGGCGGATCCGGCGCGCTTCATCCATCGCCAGACCATGGCGGGCGCCATGCGCTTCACCACTACGGAGCTGGCCGATCTGGAATCGCGCATCGCCAGCGCGGGGGAGCGGGCGCTGGCCATCGAGCTGGAGATCTTCGACCGGCTTGCCGCCCAGCTGGTGGCGGACAGCGAGCCAGTGAAGGCCGCAGCCCGGGCGCTGGCCGTGATCGATGTGGCAGCGGCCCTGTCGAAACTGGCGCAGGATGAAAATTACTGCCGCCCGCTGGTGGACATGAGCCTTGCCTTCGCCATCGAAGGCGGCCGCCATCCGGTGGTGGAACAGGCGCTCAGGCGCGGCGGCGGCGATACCTTCGTGGCCAATGACAGCAACCTCGGGCCGCAGGGCAAGGAAGCGTCGGGCCAGATCTGGCTGATCACCGGTCCCAACATGGCCGGTAAGTCCACGTTCCTGCGGCAGAATGCGCTGATTGCCGTTCTGGCGCAGATGGGCAGCTTTGTGCCTGCCGCCAACGCTCATCTGGGCGTGGTGGACCGGCTGTTCTCCCGCGTCGGCGCGGCCGATGATCTGGCGCGCGGCCGCTCCACCTTCATGGTGGAAATGGTGGAAACGGCGGCCATCCTCAATCAGGCGGGCGAGCGGGCGCTGGTCATTCTGGACGAGATCGGGCGCGGCACGGCCACGTTCGATGGCCTGTCCATCGCCTGGGCTGCCATCGAGCACCTGCACGAGGTGAACCGCTCCCGCGCGCTCTTTGCCACCCACTACCACGAGCTGACCGCGCTGGCCCAGCGCCTGCCGCGGCTGACCAATGCCACCGTCTCCGTGAAGGAGTGGAACGGCGACGTGGTCTTCCTGCATGAGATCATCCCCGGCGCCGCAGACCGGTCCTATGGCATTCAGGTGGCCAAGCTTGCGGGCCTTCCGGCGGCGGTGGTGGAGCGGGCGAAGTCCGTTCTCTCCCAGCTTGAGGAAAAGGACCGCCGCTCCCCGGCGGAAACCCTGATCGACGAGCTGCCGCTGTTTGCCGCCGTGGTCCAGACCACCAAGGCCGCCGCCACTGCACCTGCGGCCAAGGCCGATCCGGTGCTGGAAGCGCTCGGTGAAATCAATCCGGACGACCTCACCCCGCGTGAGGCGCTGGAAGCGCTCTACCGGCTGAAGTCTCTCAAGGCGAAAGGGTGACGCCGGAAAAGGTCAGGCCTGCTCTGCCTTGCGGGCCTGCCATAGTCCGCTGTCGATGGCCTTATGCACCAGTTCGATGACGAGCCGCTGCACCGTCTCCAGCGCATAGGAGGACGGGCGGTCCGCCATCTGGCACAGATGCAGCGTGCGTGACAGTTCCGGCATGATGATGGGCCGGACAGCGAGGGCGCCTGTTTCTATGTGCTCCTGCAGAAACAGCCGTGTGCCGATGGCGCAGCCGAGCCCCGCAATCAGCGCGCCGCCGATCACATGCACCGAGTTCAGCTGGAAGCGGGCACTGCTCTCCAGCTTCTTCAGCAGCGTGGCGTCATCGACCAGCGCACGCGCCGAAATGCCCTGGCGCAGGATGATCATCGGCAGCCCGAGCGTGTCGTGAAAGGCGATCGGGCGGCCGGTTTCCCCGATGATGGCCTCGTGCCCGATCAGCACCATGCTTTCCTCCAGCACCGGGATCGACTTCAGCCGTGCATCCGCCGGAGGGTTGTAGACAAGAGCCATGTCCACGTCGGCCGCGAGCAGATGCGCGAGTGTCGTGCCGGACAGGCTTTCGGAAAGCGACAGGTTCAGCTTCGGGTAGTCGGTCATGATTCGCTGAAGGAGCGGCACGCCGATGGCCTTGACCGCCGAATAGGCCATGCCGATGGTCACGTCACCCGCAACCTCGCCGCCTGAAGCCTTGATGTCCCTTTCGGCGGCCTGCATGGCGCGCAGGATTGCCTTGGCGTGGGTGTAAAGCCGCTCACCCGCCGCCGTCGGTTCCAGCCCGCGCGGCCTGCGGTGGAAGAGCTTCTGTCCGAGATCCGCCTCAAGATTGGCGAGGTGATGGCTCAGCGCCGACACCGCGATGCGCAACTCGCCGGCAGCGGTCGTCAGGCTGCGTCTTTCAAAGATCGCCTCGAAGTAGCGGAGCTGGCGCGTATCCATGGTTTCTCGGTTTTAGAACGAAGCCTTATAAACTTTATAATTTTTCTACTCCGTGTCGAGCGCTAACTTGCTGTCATGCTGCCGTCAAGCAGTGGGAGGAGATGCAGGTGACGGAACCGTTCAAGCCGCTCGAAGGCATACGCATCGTCGAGATGAGCCACATGATCATGGGGCCGTCCTGCGGCATGTTCCTCGGCTTTCTCGGCGCCGAAGTGATCAAGGTCGAGCCGCCGGAAGGGGACAAGACCCGCTATCTGTCCGGCATGGGGCGGCCGATGTTCCCGCTCTTCAACCGCGGCAAGAAGTCGGTCCAGCTTGATCTGGCCAGCGAGAGCGGCCAGGCCGCGCTTCGCAAGCTGCTGGCCACCGCCGACGTCTTCATTGAAAATTTCCGGGACCAGTCGCTGGCAAAGATGGGTGCTGACGGCGAGACGCTGCGGCGCGAATTTCCCGGACTGATCGTTGCCTCGCACAAGGGCTTCCTGCGCGGCCCCTATCAGGACCGCACGGCGCTGGATGAGGTGGTCCAGATGATGACCGGCCTTGCCTATATGACCGGGCCTTCGGGCAGGCCGTTGCGGGTCGGGTCATCGGCGAATGACATCATGGGCGGGCTCTTCGGTGCCTTTTCCGTTCTGGCTGCGCTGCTGGAGCGCAAGGAAACCGGCAAGGGCCGCAACCTGCGCATTGGCCTGTTCGAGAATTGCCTGCTGCTCGTTGCCCAGCACATGGTTCAGTACGAGCTCGAAGGCAAATCGCCGCCACCGATGCCGGAACGGGATTTCTCCTGGCCGGTCTACGATATTTTTGACACCTCGGACGGCAACCAGATCTTCGTCGGCGCCGTGACCGAAGGGCAATGGGTTGCGCTGTGCAAGCTCCTGGGTCTCGATGAATTGCTGAGCGATCCGCAGCTGCAGACGCGGATGCAGCAGATTGAGGCCCGCGGCCGGACCATTCCGGTCGTCGCCCGTGCCATTGCGGCCCGCGATGCCGGTGAGCTTGCGAGGCAATTCGAGGACCTGGGCATTCCCTATTCACCCATCGCAAAACCCGCCGACATGTACAGCGATCCGCATGTGATGCGCCCCGGCGGGCTTGCCACCTCGCATATGCCGGATGGCTCCACCTTCCGCGCCCCGTCCCTGCCTTTCGAAGTCGATGGCGAAATGCTGACCGGTGGCGGTGATCTGCAACGGGTGGGGCAGGACACGGAGACGGTTCTGACCGGGGTCGGCCTGGATGCGGCAGAGATCATCGCCGCCCGCGGCAAGGCAAAGGAGCAGGCGGCATGACACGGCTTCGCGATGTCTATCCTGCGGATCGCGTGGTGCTGCGCGAAGTCGGGCTGCGTGATGGCTTGCAGCTCGTCAAATCCTATCCCTCGACCGCAGCCAAGATCGAGTGGATCAACCGTGAATACGCTGCCGGTGTGCGCAATTTCGAGGTTGGCTCCTTCCTGCCGGCCTCACGTTTTCCGCAATTCGCCGATGTGCGGGAGGTGCTGGCTGCGGTGAAGGCCCTGCCGGGCGCCCATGCGGTTGGTCTCGTCCTCAACGACCGGGGCGCGGATGACGCGCTTGCGTCCGGGGTTGATGAGATCATGTGCGTTGTCTCTGCCACGGAAGCGCATTCGCAGGCCAACACCCGGCGCAGCCGCGCCGAAGCGGTGGCCCATGTGAAACGGCTTTGCGCGCTGCGCGATGCCAGTGATCACCGGCCACTGGTGAATGCCGGCATCGCCATGGCCTTCGGCTGTTCGATCACGGGTGCCGTCGATCCGGACGAGGTGCTGTCCCTTGCGGAGGCACTTTTCGAGGCTGGTGCCGATGTCGTCGGTTTGGCCGACACGGTCGGCTTTGCCGGACCAGACCAGATTGCCGCGCTTGTCCGGCGTATCCGCGCCATTGCGGCAGACCGGGAGGCCGCCATCCACCTGCACGACACGCGCGGCATGGCGATGGCCAATGCGTCCGCCGCGCTCGATGCGGGCTGCCGCATTCTCGACGGAGCGCTCGGGGGGCTGGGAGGCTGCCCCTTTGCGCCCGGCGCTACCGGTAATGCGGTTTTCGAAGACCTCGTTTTCCTATGCGAATCCAAGGGCTTTGCCACCGGCATCGACATTGGAAAGCTGATCGGGGTCCGGGAGATTCTGGCCCGCGAAATGCCTTCAGAAACGCTTTACGGCCAGCTGGCCCGTGCAGGGCTGCCGCAGGCGGCCGGAACGGGAGCAATGTGAGCCTGAGATAAACAGGTCAAACTGGGAGGAGACCATCATGACGAAGACACTTCTTGCAACGCTTCTTGCCGCAACAGCCATGACAGGCGCTGCGGGTGCAGCAGAACTGATGCGCTGCAGCCATCAGCTGCCGCCCGGCCATCACATTTCCGAGGTGATCGAGAAATGGGCCGCAGAAGTTGAAACCTTGTCCAACGGCGAGATCGATGTTCAGATCTTCGGCGCCGACAGCCTGATCAAGGCCAATGACAATATCCTCGCCGTTGCGCGCGGGGAGATCGAATGCGCCTTCTCGCTGAACTTCCAGTGGGGCAAGACGCTTCCCCTCATGAACGTCACCATCGGCCCCTACACCATGTCCTCCATCGAGTCCTGGAAGAAGTGGCCGGACTCGGAAGCCGCTGCCTATCTCGAAGGCAAGCTTCTCGACAAGGGTGTGAAGAACATCGCCTGGATGTTCCAGACCAATGTCAGCGTGTTCACGTCCAAGGGCAAGGCACTGACGAAGCCGGACGACTTCAAGGGCCTGAAGATGCGCGGCCTTGGCCCTGCTTTCGACCGTGGCCTGACCGCCATGGGTGCCTCGACGGTGTCGCTGCCCGGCAGCGAGGTCTATCAGGCGCTGGCGACCGGCGTGATCGATGCTGCCGTGACCGACGTCGCGGCCGCCTATTCGCGCCGCTACTACGAGGTGCAGGACCACATGACGGTCGTGCCCGTCCTTGCCGCCTATCTCCACGGCTATGTGACGCCCTCCTGGTATGACGGCCTCACCGGAACGCAGAAGGCGGCCATCGATGAGGCTGGCAGGAAGGCAGCGGGCTGGGCCATCGAGGCCTCTGAAAAAGCCTCCGCCGATGCTCCGGCCCAGCTGCAGGAGAAGGGCGTGACCGTCCACATCGCCACCAGCGAGGAGAACGAAGCCTTCCGTGCGGCGATGCAGCCGGCCTTTGAAGAGGGCTTTGCCGCCGAGACCGGCGAGGAAGGCCGCGAGCTTCTGGCGCTGATTGCAAAGATCAAGTAGCTCCGATGCGGGATCCTGCTGAAAGGGGGGAGGAGGCGGGCGCCTCCTCCTCACCCCTCGACCGTTTCGCCGCCGCGATTTCCGGCGCCGGAGGTCTGATAAGCTCTGCGCTGATCCTGGTGGTGCTGATCATCACCGGCGTTGGCGTGTGGATGCGGTACGTGATTGGCCAGCCCATCGCCGGTGTCGAGGAGGCAACCGGCTTTTTCGTTGTGGCCATCGTCATGTTCGGCGCGGCCGAGGCATCGCGCCGGAACGATCATATCCGCATCGACATCATCCTCGACAAGGCCCCGCCACGTCTGCGCCGCTGGCTCGATATCTGGGCGCAGATTTCGGTTCTGGCCTTTGCAGCTGCGCTGCTGGTGACCGCCTGGCACACGGTGTCGTTCTCACGCCGCTTCGGCGCCTATTCGCCCGGCTATCTCGAACTGCCCATGTGGATCCCCCAATCGGCGATGATCGCAGGCGGCGGACTGATCCTGCTGGTGTGCCTGGCGCGTCTCTTCATTCTCCTGCGTGGAGGCCGGACATGACCCTCATCATCATCGCCGTTCTGGCCGCCGTGCTTCTGACAGGCATACCGATCTTCGCGGCCCTCGGGCTTACCTCGCTTGCCATTCTCTGGCTTTTCGAGGGCAAGGTCTGGTCGATGGCCGATACGGTCTTTGCCTCGCTCAACAATCCGTTGCTCGCCACCATCCCGATGTTCGCCTTCATGGCGCATGTGATGATCAAGGCGAAGGTCGTCGACGATCTATACGAGATGTCGAACAAGCTGGTCGGTCACGTCAAGGGCGGGCTCGGCTTTGCCACCATCCTCTGCTGCACGATCTTTGCCACGATTTCCGGCTCCTCCGTGGCCACCGCACTCACCATCGGCACCACCGCCATTCCGCAGATGCAGCGGTTCGGCTACCGCCCGCGCGACACTTACGGCATCATTGCCGCAGGCGGCACGCTCGGCATCCTCATTCCGCCCTCCGGGCCGATGATCCTTTATGCGGTCGTCACCAATGCCTCGATCGGCGGCCTGTTCCTCGCCGGAATCGTACCCGGCCTGCTGATCGCACTCCTCTTCGCCATCTTCTCCTGGGTTCAGGCGAACGCCCATGGCGAAACACAGGCCCAGGACTGGCCCGGCACACGCGCCGTCCTTGCTGCTTTCTGGAAGTCGATCTGGGCCGTCATGATGCCACCGGTCATTCTGGGCGGCATCTATTTCGGCATCTTCACAGCCGCCGAAGCGGCCGCAGTGGGTGCCGCCTATGCGCTGCTCGTCGCTCTGCTCGTGTACCGGAACGTTTCGCTGCGCGATCTCGGGGAGTGCCTCTGGCAGACCATGCGCACCTGCGCCATGCTGTTCATGATCATCGCGGCTGCCGGCATGTTCGGCCATGCCATCACCATCATCCGGCTTCCTGCCGAAGTGATGGAAACCGTGACAGCGCTCGAACTGTCCCAGACGGGCTTCCTTCTGGCGGTCATGATTGCGATCTTCATCCTGGGGATGTTTCTGGAAACGATCGCGATCATCCTGATCACCACACCAATCATCCTGCCGTCCATGCTGGCCCTTGGCATTGATCCGGTCTGGTACGGCATCATGCTGATGATCAACCTTGAGCTTGCCCTGATCACGCCGCCTGTCGGCATGAACCTGTTCGTTCTCAAGGGGATCACGGGGGCGCCGCTGATCGACATCATGCGCGGGGCCGCGCCTTATGTCGGCATCCTGATCTTCGGCCTCTTCATGGTTTGGCTGTTTCCGCAGCTGGCCCTCTGGCTGCCGCAGCAATCCGGATTTGGCCGCTAGAGCAATTCCAGCAAAAGGGAAACCGCCCTGCGTCCCGGCTGCCCCCAGGCTGTGCACGGCCGGGGGCAGTCATTTCCCCACGAAGGACTGGCGCAAAGCCGTCAAATCACCTTATTCTGGTGGTCCCTCCATTCAGGGTGCAGACCGTGTGCTGCGCCTTGCCCTTGCCGGTTTGACCGGCCCGGACCGTCTCATGTCTTTCGTCCTGCAGCTGCCCCGTCAGGCAGTCCTCATCCTGCTGCTCGTCTTTTTCGGCGCGCTGTGCACCTCTTCGCTCATTCCGGCGATGGGCTATTTCATCGTCGAAGGGTTGAAGCAGGAGCCCTGGCAGATCGGCCTTTACACCGGGCTCGTGGCGCCGCTGACCATGGTGGTGAACCGGACCTTTGGCGAAAAGCTGGATGGCGCGGTGGCGGTGAAGCCGCTGCTGCTGATCTCGATCCTGGCCTATATGGCGATGGCCCTGCTGCTTGCGGCCATTCCGGATTTTCTGGTGCTGGTGCTTGCCGGTGCGCCCATCATGGCGGTGGCCAATGGCGCGACCTCGACCGAGTTCACCTACGGCCGTCTTTATGCGGAGCGGACCGGCCTTGATATTGCCGAGTATAATGCCTGGCTGCGCATGGTCGTGTCGCTGGCCTGGGTCATCGGGCCGTCCATGACCTTCATTCTGTTTGATCTCGCCGGTTTCCGGGTGGCCTATCTGATTTCGGCAGGCCTTGCGGTGATCTGGCTTGTGCTGTGGCATCTGGGCGTGCCGGGGGATTTCCGCGCGCCGCAGCGCCCGCGCGGCACGGCTGCGCTGGAGGGCATCGACTGGCCCATCCTGCTGGCAGCTTTCACCTGCACGCTTTTTGCCGTTGGCAATGTGCTCTTCACCGCTGCCATGCCGCTCTATTATGTCAGGGAAGTGGGCCTGCCCGGCTATACGCCCGGCCTGTCGCTGTCCTTCAAGTGCATCATCGAGGTCATCGCCATTTTCCTTGCCGCGCGCATCGCCGCGCGTTTCGGCTCAAGAACGGTGCTCTACGGCGCTTCGCTGCTCGCTGTGGTCACCTTCCTGCTGTTCACCCAGATCAGCAGCGTGCTGCATGTGGTGATCCTCTCGGCCATCGAGGGGCTTTACTATGGCCTTTTCGCCGGGGTCGCGATTTCCTTCGTGCAGAGCTATGCGCCGGACAAGCCGGGGCGGGCCACCGCGCTCTACATGAACGGGCTATTTCTCGGCTCCTTCATCGGCTCGGTCTCCATGGGGCTGATCGCCAGCGCCTTTGATTTCCGCACCGTTGTCTTCGTGGCAGCCGGCAGCGGCCTTGCCGTGCTGGTGGCCCTCAGCCAGCTGCGCCCGCCGCGGGGTGCAAGCTGAAGCGCCCGTGCGGCCTCAGCCGCCGTAGCCGGAAATGAGACGCCGGGCCTCAGCGTTGACGGCCGCTTCCGTTGCCGCATATTCGCCCTGCCGCTGCATCAGACGGAAACGCAGGTCCTGGATCTCGAACCGGCCATCGCTGATCCGGTCGCGGAGGCGGTCTGCCTTCTGGCGGCAGGCGTTGCGCTCGTCGGGACTGCCAGAGCCGCAGTCCAGCCGCGACAGGTCGAAGCGGGCGCTGTCTGTGGAGGTTTCCAGATACCGCAGGCGGGATTCGACATTCTCGACCTCCCGCCGGGCGGAATAGATGCGGTTGCCGAGCTGATAGGCATATTCAAACTGACCGGCAAGAGCAGGCGGGCAGATATCCGACTTGCTGTCGCCCTGGCGGCCAATGTTGAAGCCGTTGAGCGGGGTGCAATAAATCTGCACACCCTCCTGCCAGCCGGACTGGTAGGCCGCCGGATCAGGGGAAATGCCATATTGGCCGCAGTCTTCCGCCACCTTGGAGATGCGGTTGGCCGCATGGCCGGAAGCCGCATCCGCCCGGCCCAGCGCGCGCCAGTCCCCGGCCTGGCACTGTTCCTTGGAAACCGTGTCGCAGCCGCCCAAAAGCAGCGCAATGCCCATGGCCGCAGCGGCCCCCAGCCAGAACTTCATGAAAGCCTCCCCAAGATACCCAGACCAGAGTGATACGCCTCACGGACGGGAACCGGAAGGCGGATTTGCGGTAAATTATGGGTCCAATATCAGGAAACGGCCGGGATACGCCCCGCCTTGGCATCGGCAATGGCTGCGGCAAAGGCCGTGGCAAAGCTTGTCCGGTCCGGCGGATTGAGGAAGTCGCCGATGCCTATGGTGTCACCGCGGGCGCTCAGGGTGATCCGGGTGACGCCTTCATCTTCAAGCCGCATCACCGAAAGCCGCACCCAGAAGGGGTTGAAGCGGTATTCCTGCCGCTGACGGCCCGGCCCGGTCTTGCGGACGACAATCTCGTGTGCGCTCACCGTCACTTCCTCGCAGCGGTTGGCCGCCGCATAGTTCAGCCGGAAGGCCATCCAGACCAGCAGCACATCGAGCCCGAAGAAACCGAAGACCGGCCATGCGCCGATGGAGAGGAACAAAAGCCCGGCGGCGAAACAGACCGCCCCCGTGGCCAGCATCAGCACCAGAAAGCCCTTTGGCCCCAGCGAGCGGTGCGGCGTCAGCACGGCAGCAAAGAGCGGCCGCTCGCCCGGTGCCAGCGCCGCGTCATCAGGACCGTCAGGATTGCTCTTGGTGCCGCTCATGAGAAAGCTTTATAGAGGAGGCATGACGCAAGCAAAGATCACAAAAGCACCAAAAAAGAGCAAGACCGCTGCGGCGGCGGCGAAAACGCCCGCTCCGGCACGGCGCAAGCAAGCGGCGCCGCGCTACACGAAGGCCGAAATCCACGCGATCTTCGACCGGTTCCACACGGACAATCCGGAGCCCAAGGGCGAACTGGACCATGTGAATGCCTTCACGCTGCTGGTCGCCGTGGTCCTGTCGGCGCAGGCAACGGATGTGGGCGTGAACCGGGCGACAAAAACCCTGTTCCGCATTGCCGATACGCCGGAGAAGATGCTGGCGCTGGGCGAGGACCGGGTGCGCGAGGAAATCCGCACCATCGGCCTGTTCAAGACCAAGGCGAAGAATGTCATCGCCCTGTGCGAACAGCTGCTGCGTGATCACGGCGGCGAGGTGCCGGAAAGCCGCGAGGCGCTGGAGGCGCTGCCCGGCGTTGGCCGCAAGACGGCGAATGTGGTGCTGAACATGGCCTTTGGTCATCCGACCATTGCGGTGGACACGCATCTGTTCCGCCTGGGCAACCGCATCGGCATTGCTCCCGGCAAAACGCCGCTGGCGGTCGAACTGGCGATGGAGAAGATCGTGCCGGCCGAATATGGGCTGCACGCCCATCACTGGCTGATCCTGCATGGCCGTTACATCTGCAAGGCCCGCAAGCCGGAATGCGCGCGCTGCCTGATCTATGACCTGTGCAAGAGCCACGAGAAGGTGCCGATGGATGCGGTGCCGGACATTGCGCTGCGCACGGCGGCGGAGATTGCCGCAAGACAGGCCGGGACACAGGCAGGAGCAGAAGCAGGGGCACCTGCGGCATCATGAAAATCCCGGACTGTCCGCAGCTTTCCTTCCGCCAGTTCGAACTGTCAGACGCTGAGTTCCTCATGCGGCTGATGAACGATGCCGCTTTCATCGAACATATCGGCGACCGGGGCCTGAGACAGGTTGAAGATGCCCGCAACTACATCCGCAGCGCCATCCGCCCGGCCTACCGGCGCGGCAACTATGGCTTCTGGGTGATTTCTGACAGGGCGAGCGGCGCGGCGCTGGGCATGGCGGGGCTGGCCAAGCGTGACAATCTGGATCTGCCGGATCTGGGCTATGCCCTGCTGCCGGAAGCGCGCGGACAGGGACATGCCATGGCGGCCTCCCGGGCCGTGCTCGCATATGGCTTTGCAGCGCTGGATCTGCCGCGTGTTCTCGCCATCACCAGTCCGGGGAACGAGGCGTCAAACAGTCTGCTGGCCCGCCTCGGCTTTGAGGTAGCCGTGCAGGATTACCGGCTGCCTAATGCACCGGGACGGCCGCAACTGCTGCATTGCCTCGAAAGGGAAAGATGGGAGCGCGCGGCCTGAAAGATCAGGCTGCGCCCTTCGGACGCACCCGCACCACCACATCGATACGCACGATCTCCATGCCCTCGGGGGCCTGGGGCACACGGCCGATGCCGATGCCATCGTGCGGAATGTCGACGACCCTGTTTTCGCCTTCAATGAAGAAGTGATGGTGATCGTGGACGTTGGTGTCGAAATAGGTCTTGGTGCCGTCGATGGCGACTTCCCGCAGCAGGCCAGCTTCGGTGAACTGGTGCAGGGTGTTGTAGACCGTCGCCAGTGACACCGGTACGGAGGCGCGGACCGCCTCCTCATGCAGGATTTCCGCAGAGATGTGGCGGTGGCCCTTGGAATAGAGCAATTCAGCAAGAGCGACACGCTGACGCGTCGGGCGCAGCCCGGAATCGCGCAGCATTTCAGTCACATCATGGCTGTGGTGGTGGTCGGCGTGATCGGGCGCGGTCATGTCTGACTTTGGATCTCTGTCTCGTCGGCCAGCCTCAGCGGCGGAACCTAGTGCTATTCATAGGCATTCGCAGCGCGGTGCTTTGAAGGCCTGTCCTGATGGTCTCTATGGCCCTTTGTAGGGGACTTTTTCATATCAACAATTCAATTTTGCCATTTCTTGGACCGGGAATGCAAGTTTTTCCTTGAATTGCCGGTCAAATGTCCTCCCGCCGGCGTGATGAAACAGCCACGGCGGGCCGCAGATGCAGCCCTGCGTGCTTCAGTCCGGCGAGCTACAGGCCGCATTAAGGCCCCGGAAGAGGGCTCCGCAGCAAGTGACGCAGCGATATCCTTGCCTTCAGGCCCCGCTTTCGGCTCTCTTGTGCGTTTGGTGATCTTTCGAAGCTGGACCTGCTGTGTTAGGAAGGCCACGAACACATGACTGCAGAACCGCCTGCCCATGCGGCAGAAAATGCAAGCCTCAGCAGGCGGGCAAACAAGAAGATAAACGGGAACGGAATGACCGATCGGCGCTCGAGCTACGAATATGAAGACCTCCTTGCCTGTGCACGCGGGGAATTGTTCGGACCCGGCAACGCGCAGCTGCCGCTGCCGCCCATGCTGATGTTCGACCGGATCACGGAGCTTTCCGAGACCGGCGGAGAATATGACAAAGGCTTTGCCCGCGCCGAGTTCGACATCCATCCGGACCTGTGGTTCTTCCCCTGCCACTTCCAAGGCAACCCCGTCATGCCGGGCTGCCTCGGCCTTGATGCCCTGTGGCAGCTGACCGGTTTCTACCTTGGCTGGCTTGGCCTCGAGGGCAAGGGCATGGCCCTGTCCACCGGTGAGGTGAAGTTCAAGGGCATGGTCACGCCGTCGGTCAAGAAGGTCGAGTATGGCGTCGATTTCAAGCGCATCATGAAGGGCAAGCTCGTGCTCGGCATCGCGGATGGCTGGCTGAAGGCCGATGGCGAGCAGATCTACAAGGCGACCGACCTGCGGGTTGGCCTCGCCAAGACCTGATACCATATCAGCCCATGGGTGCGGCATGTCCGCGCCCATCCAACATCTGACGAATGAGTTTGCTGCCGCGCCGCCGCGCGCATGGGCAGCCTGGAAAGACAGGAGACCGCGATGAGGCGGGTGGTTGTTACCGGCATGGGTATCGTGTCCTCGATTGGCGACACGGCTCAGGAGGTTCTGGAGAGCCTGCAGGCGGGCCGTTCCGGCATCGTCAAGGCGCAGGAATACGCCGATCTCGGCTTCCGCTGCCAGGTGCACGGCGCTCCGAAGCTGAACCCCTTCGAGGCGCTGGACCGCCGCACCACCCGTTTCATGGGTCAGGGCGCCGCCTGGAACTACATCGCCATGCAGCAGGCGATTGCCGATGCAGGCCTTGAGGACAGCGACGTCTCCAACGAGCGCACCGGCATCATCATGGGCTCTGGCGGCCCGTCCACCCCTGCCATCGTGGAAGCGGCGGATATCACCCGCACGAAAGGCCCGAAGCGCATCGGACCGACGGCCGTGCCGAAAGCCATGTCCTCGACCAACTCGGCGACGCTGGCCACCCCGTTCAAGATCCGCGGCGTGAACTATTCCATCTCCGCAGCCTGCGCGACCACCAACATCTGCATCGGCAATGCGGCCGAGCTGATCCAGTGGGGCAAGCAGGACATCGTCTTTGCCGGCGGCGGCGAGGAACTGGACTGGACGCTCTCCTCCCTGTTCGACGCCATGGGCGCCATGTCGTCCAAGTACAACGACACACCGTCCACCGCCTCGCGTCCCTATGACGCCAACCGTGACGGCTTTGTCATCGCCGGCGGTGCCGGTGTGCTGGTTCTGGAAGAGCTGGAGCACGCCAAGGCGCGCGGCGCCAAGATCTATGCCGAAATCGTGGGTTATGGCGCAACCTCTGACGGTTACGACATGGTGGCTCCCTCGGGTGAAGGCGCCGAGCGCTGCATGCGCCTTGCGCTGTCCACGGTGGATCTGCCGGTGGACTACCTCAATCCGCATGCCACCTCCACGCCGGTCGGCGACATCAAGGAAATCGAGGCGATCCGTGCCGTGTTCGGCGACAAGATCCCGCAGATTTCCGCCACCAAGGCCCTTTCGGGCCACTCGCTGGGGGCGGCAGGCGTGCATGAAGCGATCTATTCGATCCTGATGATGCAGCACAATTTCATTGCTGCCTCGGCCCATATCGAAACCATTGATCCCGCCTTTGCGGATATGCCGATCGTGCGTGAGCGCGTCGACAACGCCAAGCTTGATTGCGTTCTGTCCAACGGCTTCGGCTTTGGCGGCACCAACGCCTCCGTGGTTTTCAAACGATACGCTTAAACAGATTGATTGCCGGCGCGCCGGGAGCTTTCGAGAAGCCTTCCGGCCGCCTCATGAGCAGTCCGACAGGAGTTTTTTATGGAAGGGCTGATGAAGGGCAAGCGCGGGCTTGTCATGGGTGTCGCCAACGACCACTCCATTGCATGGGGCATTGCCAAGACCCTTGCCGCACACGGCGCCGAAATGGCCTTCACCTATCAGGGCGAGGCCTTTGGGAAGCGCATCAAGCCGCTGGCGGAGTCCATCGGTTCCAGCATTCTGCTGCCCTGCGACGTGGAAGACATCGCCTCCGTCGACAACGTTTTTGACGTGCTGAAGGAAAAGTGGGGCAAGATCGATTTCCTCGTTCATGCCATTGCCTATGCGGACAAGACCGAGCTGCGCGGCCGCTATGCGGACACCAGCCGCGACAATTTCAGCAAGGCACTGCTGATTTCCTGCTTCTCCTTCACCGAAATCGTGAAGCGTGCAGCGGCCATCATGCCGGACGGCGGTTCCGTGGTGACGCTGACCTATGGCGGCTCCACCCGCGTCATGCCGAACTACAACGTCATGGGCGTTGCCAAGGCGGCGCTGGAATCTTCCGTGCGTTATCTGGCGATGGATTACGGCGAGCAGGGCATCCGCATCAACGCGATTTCCGCCGGCCCCGTGCGCACGCTCGCCGGTTCGGTCATCTCGGATTCGCGCCTGATGTACAATTTCCAGAAGCGCCACTCGCCGCTGGCCCGCACCGTGACGCTGGACGAGATCGGCGGCTCGGGCCTCTATCTCCTGTCCGAACTTTCGGGCGGCGTGACCGGCGAGATTCATTTCGTCGACAGCGGCTACAACATCGTGTCCATGCCGCGTCTCGACGAGCTGAAGCGTCAGGACCGCAGCGACGACTGATCGTCCTGCCACACGATTCACGTGAAACAGTCTCGTGAAACAGCAAAGGGGCCCGTGAGGCCCCTTTGTCATGTGCGCTGCTGAACGCGCTGCATCCGGTCAGTTGCTGATTTTCTCGTTGGGATAGACGCCGAAGAGCCGGACCTGTTCCACCCAACCGTCGTAGCCACGGCCCTGAACGCGGCACCAGGTGCCATTGCAGGACTTGATATCCGTCAGCACCTTGGGCGCCAGATAGGCCCTGATGGCCGCCTCCGGACGCGGCTCCACATGCAGCGGCGTATTCTCGCTTTGCTCCCAGGGCGTCACGAGCGCCGTCCGGCGCGACGAGAGCAGGGTGTGGAACAGCCAGCCTTCCTTGCCTTCCCAGTCGCGCACACGGCGCCAGTTCTCGAATTCCTGCGTGATTTCCACTGGCAGGCCGCCCTGAACATAGGTCCAGGACACCTCATGCTCGCGCGAGGGGCCCATGCGCACATTTGCCCGGTCAGACTTGATGCTGACGAAACGGGGAAGCGGCAGGCCGGTGGAGCCGGTCTGGGCGGTCTGCGCCAGAACCTGCGGCGCAACGAGCACCAGCGCCGCGGCAGCGGCGGCCAGCAGCCGGAATTTGCGGGCTATCGTGCCAGACAGGGTCTGATCAAACCGGGTCATGCCGTCCTCATTCACCTCTTCTGCGTTCCCTTTAGCGAAAGCCACCCCCCGTGGCCAGATGCAGCAGCGCGGTTTTGTCCCTCAAATGCCGCCTGCGGCCTTCAGCACCCGACCAAGGTCGATACTGGCCGAAGGGCTGGTCCCCTTGTTTCTCGCAGGCCATCTGATAAGGAAAACAGGAGCGAACCGCCATGCGGGGATACCGCATGGTGAGAACCTAGGTCCGTTAGGGTTAAAGCACCCTCAACGCAACGCAGAAGGCTAGTGGCATGGGCAAGAAGAAGCCTTTGGTTGTCGTGACGCGCAAGCTTCCCGATGTGGTCGAGACGCGGATGCGAGAGCTGTTCGAAACCCGCCTCAACGAAAGCGACCGGCCGATGACGCAGGCCGAGCTCGTGGAGGCCGTGCGGACGGCCGATGTGCTGGTTCCCACCGTGACAGACCGGATTGACGCTGCCGTTCTGTCCCAGGCCGGGCCAAACCTCAAGCTCATCGCCAACTTCGGCAATGGCGTCGACAACATCGACGTGGTCAGCGCCAACAACCGCGGCATCAACGTCACCAACACGCCGGGGGTGCTGACCGAAGACACCGCCGACATGACCATGGCGCTGATCCTTGCCGTGCCGCGCAGGATTGCGGAAGGCATGAAGGTGATGGAAAAGGGTGAGTGGACCGGCTGGTCGCCCACCTGGATGATGGGCCGCCGCATCTGGGGCAAGCGCCTCGGCATCATCGGCATGGGCCGGATCGGCCAGGCCGTTGCCCGGCGCGCCAAGGCCTTCGGCATGTCGATCCACTATCACAACCGCCGCCGCCTGCATTCGGACATCGAGGATGCGCTGGAAGCGACCTACTGGGACAGCCTCGACCAGATGCTGGCCCGCATGGATGTCGTGTCCGTCCACTGCCCGCACACCCCCGGCACCTTCCATCTGCTTTCAGCCCGCCGCCTGAAGCTGATGAAGAAAGACGCCTATGTGGTCAACACGGCCCGTGGCGAGGTGATCGACGAGACCGCGCTGATCCGCCAGCTGGAGTCCGGCGATCTGGCCGGTGCCGGCCTCGACGTGTTCGAGCACGAGCCTGCGGTGAACCCGAAGCTGGCGCAGATGCCGAACGTGCTGCTGCTGCCGCATATGGGTTCGGCCACCATCGAGGGCCGTATCGAAATGGGCGAGAAGGTCATCATCAACATCAAGACCTTCATGGACGGCCACCGCCCGCCCGACCGCGTGCTGCCGTCGATGCTCTGAGGAGCGGTCGAGGATCTGAAAAGAGGCCGGAGGGGATGCTCTCCGGCGTACAGACTGGCAGCAATTCCTGCCTATCCGGCGTCATCCCGGACGCAGCGGAGCGGAGATCCGGGACCGGTGAGTCAGGGCGCTTGTTGCTTATCCAGTAGAGCCATAACCGATATGCCTTGGCTCACCGGTCCCGGATCGCGCATGCGCGTCCGGGATGACGATGGAGGGGTAGCAGGGTATCCGCAAGCCTGAAGACCTGCACCGCCTTCCAGCCCCTTATTCCCCCGCAGGCTCGTATTTTTTCCAGAGGGCGCTGTCGCCCATCTTGGCGATGAAAGTCGCGTGGGCGGCCTTTTCGTCCTCTGTCAGCCGTGGTGCCAGCGGCTGGGGCCGGGGGCGGGCGGGGGCTGCCACAAGCGGGCCGCCGGTCTCTTGCGATGCACCGCCGCTCTTGCGTTCCGCCTCATCCATGAGCCCCAGCGCCGTCTGGCGGCCGCCCAGCAGCTCCAGATAGACTTCCGCCAGCAGCTCACTGTCGAGAAGCGCGCCGTGCTTGGTGCGGCGGGAATTGTCGATGCCGAAACGCGAGCACAGCGCATCCAGCGAATAGGGGCCGGAGGAAAACTTCCGCCGCGCCATGGCCAGCGTATCAAGCACCTGGCTCTGCGGGATCGGCGGACGGCCGAGCCGCCCCAGCTCCATGTTGATGAAGCCCATGTCGAACGAGGCGTTGTGGATCACCAGCGTCGCATCGCCGACAAAGGCGAGAAAATCATCCGCAACTTCCGCAAATTTCGGCTTGTCGGACAGGAACTCGGTGGAGAGGCCGTGAACGGCGAAGGCGCCCTCCGGCACATCCCGCTCCGGGTTGATGTAGACATGGAAGGTGCGGCCTGTGGCGACATGATTGATCAGTTCCACACCGCCGATTTCCACCAGCCGGTCGCCGCTGCGCGGGTCAAGGCCCGTGGTTTCGGTATCGAAGGCAATCTCGCGCATGGCTGTCTGTCATCCTGATGCACCGGCGTCCGCCAGTATTCCGGGGCGAGTGTGGGAACGGACGGGGCAGGACGCAAGACTTTCCTTGGCTTTTCCCCGGCCGCTTGGCCGTTTGCACTCAGACTTTTCCGCTCAGGCTTTCCCGGAAAGCGCGCGGATGACCGAACGGACCGCCCGGCGCGCTGAGTCCAGGCCGGAACCGGTCTCAATGATGAAATGCGCCCTTCGGCGCTTGTCCGCATCCGGCATCTGGCGGGCGAGGATGGCATCCAGCCGCTGCACCGTCATGCCGGGACGGGCGAGGGCCCGCTCGCGCTGAACCTCTGCGGGGGCAGACACGACTACCACCGCATCCATCCGCCTTTCGCCGCCGGTCTCGAACAGAAGCGGAATATCCAGCACTACCATGCGGCGGCCTTCCGCCCTCGCCCTGGAAAGAAAGTTCGCTTCGGCCTCATGCACCAGCGGATGGATGATGGCTTCCAGCCTTGCGATGGCCTCCGGCTTGCCCAGCACCGCTTCGCCCAGGCGCGTGCGGTCCACCTTGCCGTTCGCCGTGGTGCCGGGAAAGGCGGCCTCGATCAGCGGCACGGCGCGCCCGGCGTAGAGCGCATGCACGGCGGCATCAGCATCATGCACCGGCACGCCGGCCTCGGCGAACATCTTCGCGGTGGCCGACTTGCCCATGGCGATGGACCCGGTAAGGCCGAGGCGGATCATTCCGTGACACCCAGATCCTTGAGGATGAGGCTGCGCAGCTCCGCATCCACCTCCGGCCGGATGCCGAACCAGCGCTCGAAACCATAGACCGCCTGATGCAGCAGCATGCCGAGGCCATCCACCGTGGGATTGCCGCACTCGGAAGCCGCCTTCAGCAGATCCGTCTGCAGCGGCGAGTAGACCGCATCCGTCACCAGCGCCGTGCCGGGCAGAGGGGCAAGATCGATTTCCAGCGGCGGCTTGCCGGTCATGCCCAGTGATGTGGTGTTGACGAGAACAGAGGCTTGTCCAAGCACTGTCCCCAGCTTGTCCCAGCCATGAGCCACAACAGCGGAGCCGAAATGATCCGCTAGAATCCTGGCCTTATCCTCGGTTCTGTTGACAATATGAACTTGCGTGAAGCCTCGCGACAGCAGCGCCCAGATGACCGCGCGGGCCGCACCGCCCGCGCCCAGAACCACGGCCGTGCCGCCGGCCTTGTCCCAGCCTGGGGCCCACTGGTCGAGATTGCCCAGGAAGCCGAGCCCGTCGGTGTTGGCGCCCATCAGGCGGCCGTCTTCCAGCCAGAGCGTGTTGACGGCGCCCATGGCCTCGGCAGCCGGGTCCAGCCAGTCGCAAAGCCCGGCCACCAGCTCCTTGTGCGGCACGGTGACATTGGCGCCGGTGAGGCCAGCAGCGGCAAGGTCCCGGTAGAAGGCTTCGGCCCCCTCAGGCTCGACGCCCACCCGGATATACTCCCCCTCAAGCCCGTGCTTCTTCAGCCAGTAACCGTGAACGAGGGGCGAGCGGGAATGGGTGACGGGCCAGCCGGTGATGGCGGCGCGGCGGATGGCAGTCATGGATGGATTTCTCCCTTCTCCCGCAGGAATCCAAGAAGGGGCAGCAGCGGCAGCCCGAGAATGGTGAAATAATCGCCCTCGATCCGCTCGAACAGGCGGATGCCAAGGCCCTCCAGCTGATAGCAGCCAACGCTCGACAGGGCCGCAGACCCGGCCATAGCCAGATAGGCATCAAGCTCCGCATCGCTCAAGGCGCGCATCTGCAGGCGGGCGGTGGAGATATGGCTCCAGAGCACCTCGCCACCTTTCGCCACAACCACGGACGAATGCAGCTCGTGCGTCTTGCCGGCGAGCAGCGCCAGCTGGGCGCGGGCGGCGGCAAGATCAGCGGGTTTGGTGAAGCGGGTGGAGCCGAGCCCCAGCACCTGATCGGCACCGATCACAAGATCACCAGGGCGGCGCAGCGCCACATCCAGCGCCTTGGCCTTGCCGAGAACAAGGGCGATTTCCTGCGGTTCGGCACCGGCTTCCAGCAGCGGACGCTCGATCTCGCGCTCGTCTACGCCTGCCGGATCGACGGCAAAATCAAGCCCGGCATTGCGCAGAAGTGTCGCGCGGATGCTGCTGCCGCTGGCCAGAACAAGGGTCATATGGGGAATTCCTCCAGGCTTTCCGTCTTGATCTTGGAGTTTGTCAGGGAGAAGTGGGCACCGGTTTTCCCGAAAAGACAAACGAAAACAATGAAACCAGCCTCGGTCAGGCCGGGATTGAACCTGACTGACGCTAGAAGCCGCCGGCTTCCCGGGCGGTCTGACGATGGCCCCGGAACAGCTCCATGATCTCGGCTGCAGTCTCTTCAATGGAGCGGCGCGTCACATCAATCAAGGGCCAGCCCTGTTCGACGCAAAGCCGGCGGGTCGCGGCAATCTCGCGGGCAATCTCCCGCCGGTCCACATAAGTGTCACCGTAACCATCGGCATTCAGGGACAAAACCCGGTTCTGGCGTATCTGCTGGATGCGCTCCGGCGAAGCGATGAGGCCGACGACCAGCGGATAGCGGAGGCCGAGAAGCTGGTCCGGCAGGGGAATGCCGGGAACAATCGGCACGTTGGCGCATTTGATTCCACGGTTGGCGAGATAGATGCAGGTGGGTGTCTTGGAGGTGCGCGAAATGCCAACAAGAACGATATCGGCCTCTTCCAGCTTTCCGGCGATCTGCCCGTCGTCATGCATCATGGTGTAGTTCAGCGCGTCGATCCGCTTGAAATATTCCGCATCCAGCGCGTGCTGGCCGCCGATGCGCCGGGTCAACGGCACATTGAGATAGGCCTGGAAGACGGCGAAGACCGGGTCGAGAATGTTGACGAAGGGCACGCCGATCTCGCGGCAGAACCGTTCCAGACGGCCGGAAATCTCCGGATCGACGAGAGTATAGAGCACGATCCCCGGAGCGGACTCGATCTGGGCCGTCACCCGGTCCAGCTGCTTGTGGCTGCGCACCAGCGGATAGAGATGCTCGATGGACTGCACATCGTCATACTGGACCGTCGCCGCCCGGGCGACCGTCATCAGCGTTTCGCCGGTCGAATCGGACACGAGATGGAGGTGAAAGTAGTGTGTCGACTTTCCCACAACAAAACCTCACCGCTGTTGACGGGCGGGGACAAGTCACCCTTGTTGCCCTTGGGGGCCAAAACTTATGCCCGCTGGCTCTATCTTCTTAACAGAGCGTAAATTTCCGGCAACCGGCGCCGAAACGGTTTCCGGCACATGTGGATTAACATGGGCCTGACTCGTTGCTGACAGGTTATCCACTCATGCCCAATTCCTTAACAGATCCTTAAAAAATGACCATCTCTCTGATTTCATTCAGGTAACAGGTTCCGTACAATTTTAATAAAATCTGTTGTCCAGAAACTGCGGCCTTTTTTCCCGGCGCGAAAATGACCTGAACCGATTGTGGACAACGAATGATCCCGGTAATCCACTCACAAGAATAAGAAACAGATTCAAATCAATCAGAGACTCCCTTTATAGGGGCCTGCCTGGGATAAAGGACAAAGCCATGAAGTCATCCGACCGTGCCGTCATGAGGGTGCTCGCAGGCGAACGCCTGTGGCCACCTCCCATCTGGATGATGCGGCAGGCTGGACGCTATCTGCCGGAGTACCGGGAGGTCAGGGCGAAGGCGAAGAACTTCCTCGATTTCTGCTACAATCCGGATCTGGCAACGGAAGTCACGCTTCAACCGATCCGCCGCTATGGCTTTGATGCATCGATCCTGTTCTCGGACATCTTCGTCGTTCCCGATGCCATCGGCTATCCGGTTCGCTTTGAAGAGGGACGTGGTCCTGTGCTTGAGCCCTTGAGCGAAGCGATCCTTGATAAGCTTGACCAGTCACGGGCAGACAAGCACCTCGATCCGGTGATTGAGACCGTAACGCGGCTGCGCCGCGAGCTCCCTGAGGAGACAACACTCCTTGGCTTCTGCGGTGCCCCATGGACCGTTGCCTGCTATTCGGTCGCCGGACATACGACACAGGACCAGACGGCAGCCCGTGTGGGTGCCTATTGCAATCCGGCCCTGATGCAGCGGTTCATCAACCAGCTGGTCACCGCCTCGATCCGCTATCTCATCCGCCAGCTCGATGCAGGCGCTGACGCAGTCCAGATTTTTGACACCTGGGCCGGGGTGCTGGATGAGGAAGGCTTCCGCAGGTGGTCTATCGAGCCCACCAGAGCGATTGTCGAGGGTGTGAAGGGTGCCCGCCCCGGCGCCCGGATCATCGGCTTCCCGAAGGCCTCCTCGGCCCGTCTGGAGGCATATGTGGCCGGCACGGGCGTGGATGCGGTGGGTCTGGACTGGACCGCACCCGATCATGTGGCCCAGGCGATCCAGAAAAAGGTTCCGGTGCAGGGCAATCTGGACCCGATGCGGCTGGTGGCCGGCGGGGCCGCGCTTGATGAGGGCATCACCCATGTTCTGAAGGCGCTGGGACAAGGGCCGCTGATCTTCAATCTCGGCCATGGCGTAACACCTGAAACCGATCCGGCCCATGTGGCACGGATGGTCGAACGCGTCCGTCAGGGCTGAGGAGGATAAAATGGATCTCTATCTTTGGCTCAAGTCACTGCATGTCATCTCGATCATCGCCTGGATGGCCGGGATGCTCTATCTGCCGCGGCTCTTCGTCTATCACTGCAGCGCCGAACCGGGCTCGGTCCAGTCGGAAACCTTCAAGGTGATGGAACGCCGGCTGCTGAAGGCGATCATCAACCCGGCGATGATCGCGTCCTGGATCTTCGGCCTGTGGCTTGCTTATGAAATCAATGCCTTCAGGGACGGCTGGTTCCATGCGAAGCTGACGCTGGTTCTGCTGATGAGCGGTGCGCATGGATATCTGGCAGGACGGGTGAAGGTATTCGCACGTGACGAAAACACTAAGCCTGCGAAGTTCTACCGGATCCTCAATGAAGTGCCGACGGTTCTGATGATCCTTATCGTCATTCTTGTGATTGGTAAGCCATTCTGACATGTCCGCGCCGTTCTGACGCAGCGGATACAATCGATTTGACCGGCCCCGCGAGAACAGAAGGCTCTTGCGGGGTTTCGTTTTAAGAGTTATGGTCCGCGTCAACTTCACGTAAGGTGCGCCGAGGCTCAAATCCCGGATACACCACTGCCGAAGCAAAGCCGGTTATCCCCTCGACCGGTCTTCCGTGACAGCTTCCACTTCTGTTTCCGTTTTCCCATTCCAGAACCAGAAGCGTCTTTTCACATACCCACCCTCCAACAGAGATTGATCCCTATTGATGCGGGAAATGAAACTCAAAGACCTCAAAGAGAAGACACCCACCGAGCTGCTGGCCTTCGCCGAAGAGCTCGAAGTCGAGAACGCCAGCACAATGCGCAAGCAGGAGCTGATGTTCGCCATCCTCAAGCGGCTTGCAGCCCAGGATGTTGAGATCATCGGCGAAGGTGTTGTTGAAGTACTCCAGGACGGCTTCGGTTTTCTCCGTTCGCCCGACGCAAATTATCTGCCGGGCCCCGACGACATTTATGTTTCCCCCTCGCAGATCCGGCGCTTCTCGCTTCGCACCGGCGATACGGTCGAAGGCCAGATCCGCAGCCCCAAAGAGGGCGAGCGCTATTTCGCGCTTCTCAAGGTCAACACGATCAATTTTGAAGATCCGGAAAAGACCCGCCACAAGGTGCATTTCGACAATCTGACGCCGCTCTATCCCGATGAGCGCTTCAAGATGGAAGTCGCCGATGCGGCCACCAAGGATCTTTCCTCCCGCATCATCGATCTGGTGGCACCGCTCGGCAAGGGCCAGCGCGCCCTGATCACCGCGCCGCCGCGCACCGGCAAGACGGTGTTCCTGCAGAACATCGCCAAGTCCATCACCACGAACCACCCCGAGTGCTATCTCATCGTTCTCTTGATCGATGAGCGTCCCGAAGAAGTGACGGACATGCAGCGCACCGTGAAGGGTGAAGTGGTGTCCTCCACCTTCGACGAACCGGCCGTCCGCCACGTGCAGGTGGCCGAAATGGTCATCGAGAAGGCCAAGCGCCTGGTGGAACATGGCCGCGACGTGGTCATCCTGCTCGACTCCATCACCCGCCTTGGCCGCGCCTACAACACCGTCGTGCCGTCCTCCGGCAAGGTGCTGACCGGTGGTGTGGACGCCAATGCCCTGCAGCGCCCGAAGCGCTTCTTCGGTGCAGCGCGTAACATCGAAGAGGGTGGTTCGCTCACCATCATTGCCACCGCGCTGATCGACACCGGCAGCCGCATGGACGAAGTGATCTTCGAAGAGTTCAAGGGCACGGGTAACTCCGAAATCATCCTGGACCGCAAGATCTCCGACAAGCGCGTTTATCCGGCCATCGACATCCAGCGCTCCGGCACCCGCAAGGAAGAGCTGCTGGTGCCGCCGGAGCGTCTCAAGAAGACCTTCGTCCTGCGCCGCATTCTCAACCCGATGGGCACGGTCGATGCGGTCGAGTTCCTGCTCGACAAGCTGAAGCAGACCAAGTCGAACGACGATTTCTTCGACAGCATGAACACCTGATCCGATTCGGATACGGTTCATTCAAACCCCCGGCAGGCAACGGCCGGGGGTTTTTGTTTGAGCCTATGGATTCGGTTTCGTATCAATCAGTTTCAGGAAGGAGACAGCCATGATCATCGAAACGGAACGGCTCGTGTTGCGGCCCTGGCGGGATGAAGATCTTGAACCCTTTGCCGCGCTCTGCGGCGACCCGCAGGTCATGCGCTATTTCTTGAAGCCGCTGACCCTTGAGGAGACCGCAGCCCTGATCGCCCGTGCGAGGGAGAAGGAAGCCGCGGACGGCTTCTGCTTCCGGCCGGTGGAGTGCAAGGCGGATGGGGCCCTCATCGGCATGGTCGGGCTGTCGCGTCCTGTGTTTCCAGAGCCAGTGCCGTTCACGCCCTGTGTCGAGATCGGCTGGCGTCTCGCCCGCCATGCCTGGGGGCAGGGCTATGCCAGCGAGGCAGCGGGAAGCTGGCTTCGATTCGGTTTTGAAACGCTTCAGTTGGACGAGATCGTCGCCTTCACCACGGTGACGAACACGCCATCGCGCAAGGTGATGCAGCGGCTGGGCATGAGCCATGATCCGGCAGATGACTTCGATCATCCGTCCGTACCAGAGGACCATCCACTTAGGCCGCATGTGCTCTACCGGCTTTCTCGGGAGAACTGAAAGGCTTTTGGAGCGGAACATGTTTCACGTTGATTCACGTGAAACACCCCGGTGAATGCGGGGAGGAAATGAATCGGATCCGTATTGAAGGTCATCAACCCCATCGTCGTCGTCCCGGACGAGAGCGAAGCGAAGATCCGGGACCGGTGAGCCAAGGCCCATCGGCGAATATTCACAGCCAGCCAACAGGTACCCAGGCTCACCGGTCCCGGCTCAAGGCCGGGATGACGATGGAGGGGGATGAAGTGCATTTGATCCCGCTCATTTGAATCGGATGCGGATTGATTGGGTGGTTCCCCCTTTGCAGGGAGGGACGAAGCAGGTATGGGCCTTGGCATGGATTTTCAGCTGCCAAGGCTTCCCTCATGCAGGACACAATCTTTGCCCTTTCCAGCGGCGCGCTCCCTTCCGGCGTTGCCGTGATCCGGTTGAGCGGGCCGTCAGCCTTTGAGGCTCTTGGCTCTCTGAGCAGCTTCATGCCGCAGCCGCGTCAGGCAGCGCTGAGGGTGCTGCGGGACCCGCAGACACAGGAGCCGCTGGATCAGGCGCTGGTGCTGACCTTTCCCGGTCCGGCCAGCTTCACCGGTGAGGATGTTGTCGAGCTTCAGTGCCACGGGGGCCGCGCAGTGGTGGCGGCCGTTCTGAAGGCGCTTGCAGACCTGCCCGGCATGCGGCCTGCCGAACCCGGTGAGTTCACCCGCCGTGCCTTCGAGAAGGGCAGGCTGGATCTCACCGAGGTGGAAGGCCTGGCCGATCTCATCGCTGCCGAGACCGAGGCGCAGCGGCGCCAGGCGTTCCGGCAGATGGATGGGGCGCTGGGGCGGCTCTATGAGGGCTGGCGCAAGCGGCTCGTCCATATGCGGGCGATGATCGAGGCAGACTTTGATTTTGCCGATGAAGAGGATGTGCCGGGCAGTGTGGCAGACACGGTCTGGGGTGAGGCCGCAGTCCTGAAGGGCGAAGTGGCAGACCATTTGAATCGGTCCCGTTCCGGTGAGCGGCTGCGCGATGGTCTGCTGGTGGTGCTGATGGGGGCGCCGAATGCCGGCAAGTCGAGCCTCCTGAATGCCATTGCCGGACGGGAGGTGGCCATCGTCACCGAAGAGGCCGGCACGACACGGGATGTCATCGAGGTGCATCTCGACCTTGATGGTTATCCGGTGACGCTGGCTGACACGGCTGGCCTGCGCAGCGGGGCAGGGCGGGTGGAGCTGGAGGGCATCCGCCGGGCAACCGAGAAGGGCCGGGCAGCAGACCTGATCCTCTGGGCGGTGGAGCCGGGTGGTCCTCTGCCGGAGGATGAAGGGCAAGGGCTGCCGGAGGCGATCCGCACTGAATCGGTTCCGGTCTGGATCGTCTCCACCAAGGCCGATCTTGAGACTCTTTCGAAACGAGACTCTTCCGGAACGATACAGGAGTTTCCTGTATCTGTTACTAAAAGCACCGGCCTTGATGACCTGTTCAAGGCCCTTGGACGTTTTGCTTCTGATACGTTCGGAAGCGGTGAGGCGGCACTCGCGACCCGCGAACGGCACCGGCATTATCTCACTGATTGCCTGGCCGCCCTGCAGGATGCGGTGAGCCGGGATCATCTTCCGGCTGAGCTCCGGGCTGAAGACCTGCGCCGGGCCGCTGATGCGCTGGGGCGGATTACCGGCCGGATCGATGTGGAAGATCTGCTGGATGTGATTTTTCGGGAATTCTGCATCGGCAAGTGAGGCGAGGTGTTTCACGTGAATCCGGTTCGGCTCCGGTTTCGATGAATGGATCTGCCTGTTTCACGTGAATCATCTCTCCTCCGGAATGTGCCTTACGGGTGTTTCACGTGAATCATCTCTGAGCTGTGATGGATGTTTCACGTGAATCCGTTCCGGTCTCACCTGCGTGATTCACGTGAAATAGCTTTGACCCCTGGCAGGTGATTTCCGTATAAGGAAGCCAGTTTGGCCGGTCTGTTTTCTGGCGGCTCCTTGTGAGGGGTCTCGGGTGCCGGCCGTGATTTTCTTTTGTCTGGTGATCGACGCTGGCGGGTGCAGTCATGTGCCCGTCCGGGATCGGGATTTGAATGGCGATGGATCAGTCTCTGACCTTTGATGTGGTGGTGATCGGTGGCGGGCATGCGGGTTGTGAGGCGGCTGCGGCTGCGGCGCGCATGGGTGCGCGCACGGCGCTGGTGACGCACAAGTTCGAAACCATCGGTGTCATGTCCTGCAACCCGGCGATTGGTGGTCTCGGCAAGGGGCATCTCGTGCGCGAGATTGACGCGCTGGATGGTCTGATGGGCCGGGTCGCCGACAGGGCAGGGATCCAGTTCCGGCTGCTGAACCGGCGCAAGGGGCCTGCGGTGCGTGGTCCCCGGGCTCAGGCAGACCGCAAGCTCTACCGGGCGGCGATGCAGGAAGAGATCCGCGCGATCCCGAACCTGACGGTCGTCGAAGGCGAGGCGCATGGCCTCGAGACTACGGATGGCCGGGTCTCGGCGGTGACGCTGGCGGATGGCCGCCGGATCATTTGTGGCGCTGTGGTGCTGACGACCGGCACCTTCCTGCGCGGGCTCATTCATATCGGTGACCGCAAGATCCCGGCGGGCCGGGTGGGCGAGCAGCCCGCGATGGGCCTTTCGGCATCGCTGGAAGCCATCGGCTTTGCGCTCGGCCGCCTGAAGACAGGTACGCCCGCCCGCCTTGATGGCCGCACCATTGACTGGGCGCGGCTGGAAGAGCAGCCGGGTGATGACGAGCCGGTGCCTTTCTCGACGCTGACAACGGCGATCACCACGCCGCAGGTGCCGTGCCACATCACCCGCACCACGGATGAGACGCACCGCATCATCCGCGAGAACCTGCACCTCTCGGCCATGTACTCTGGCGAGATCAAGGGCAGGGGACCGCGCTACTGTCCGTCCATCGAGGACAAGATCGTCCGCTTCGGTGACCGGGACGGGCATCAGATTTTTCTGGAGCCGGAAGGGCTGGATGATCACACGATCTATCCGAACGGCATTTCCACCTCGCTGCCGGAAGATGCCCAGCATGCGTTCCTGCGCAGCATCCCCGGTCTTGAAAAGGTCGAGGTGCTGCAGATCGGTTATGCCATCGAATATGATCACGTCGATCCGCGCGAGCTGAAGACGACGCTGGAGGCCAAGCGCTGCAAGGGGCTGTTCCTGGCCGGTCAGATCAATGGCACCACCGGCTATGAAGAGGCGGGGGCGCAGGGCTTGCTCGCCGGTCTCAATGCCGCGCTTGTGGCATCGGGCGGCTCGCGCGATTTCGTGGTGGACCGGGGGCAGGGCTATATCGGCGTGATGGTCGATGACCTCGTCACCCGTGGCATCACCGAGCCCTACCGCATGTTTACCTCGCGGGCGGAATACCGTTTGTCCCTGCGTGCCGACAATGCGGATCAGCGGCTGACGCCGGCAGGTCTGGATCTCGGCTGCATCGGCAGTGACCGGCGTGAGGCTTTTGATGCGAAGCTCGCCAAGCTGGAAGCAGCCCGTGAGCTGATGCAGGGTCTGACCGTAACCCCGTCGCAAGCGGCAAAACATGGCTTGCCGGTCAATCAGGATGGGGTGCGGCGCAGTGCCTTCGATCTGCTGGCCTATCCGGACATGACCATTGACCGGCTCTTCGGCGTGTGGCCGGAGCTGGCAGGTGTTGAACCTGCCATCGCCGAACAGGTGGCGACGGACGCGCTCTACTCGGTCTATCTCGACCGGCAGGCGTCTGACATTGCCGCTCTGCGCCGGGATGAGGCGCTGGCCATTCCGGAGGACTTTGATTTCTCCGCGCTCGCCGGTCTGTCGAATGAAGTCCGGCAGAAGCTGGAACTGGTGCGGCCCGGCACAATGGGGCAGGCGGCGCGTATGGACGGCATGACGCCTGCCGCGCTGACGCTGCTTCTGTCTCAAGTGAAGCGGCATGAACGCCGCGGCGCCGCCTGAAGGACCTGTGGATATGGCTGTGAAGAACCTGAGGGATGGCCCCCAGATCCTGCAAGAGTTTGCTTCTGTTTCACGTGAAACTGAGGAGAGGCTGAAGATCTATGTGGATCTTGTGCTGCGCTGGCAGCCGGCCCAGAACCTGATTGCGCCTTCGACCATTCCGGAGATCTGGCGGCGGCACGTGGCGGACAGTCTGCAGCCGCATCTGTGCCGGCCGCAGGCGAAGCGCTGGGTGGACCTTGGCAGCGGGGCAGGCTTTCCCGGTATCGTCACGGCCATCCTCCTGGCCGATGTGCCGGAGGCCCATGTCTATTTCGTCGAGAGCAATCAGCGCAAGGCAGCCTTCCTGCGCACCGCTTTGCGCGAGACCGGTTCGAAGGGCACGGTGATGCCAGAGCGGATCGAATCGGTGGCGCAACAATGGCCCCATGGCAAGGTGGATGCAGTTTCCGCCCGGGCGCTGGCTTCTCTGGCCGAGCTTCTGGACTATTCCCATCCCTTCCTCGCAGAGGGAGCTGTGGCTGTTTTCCACAAAGGGCGCGATTTTCAGCGGGAGATTGATGAAGCGTCTCACGCCTGGAGTTTTGATCTGGTAGAACGGACCAGTCTCATTGATCCCGAGAGCCGCATGCTGACCCTCTCCAGCGTGTCGCCCCGATCCAACGAGGCCGGTTCCATCAAGGAAGGATCCCATAGATGAGCAGGCTTCCTGAATTGCCGCGCGTGCTGGCTTTGGCCAATCAGAAGGGCGGTGTGGGCAAGACCACGACTGCCATCAATCTCGGCACTGCGCTGGCCGCCATTGGCGAACGCGTTCTGGTGATCGATCTCGATCCGCAGGGCAACGCGTCCACCGGCCTTGGCATTGACCGGCGCGACCGGAATCTCTCGACCTATGATGTGCTCTGCGGCGACTGCTCGCTGGAAGAGGCGGTGAAGGAAACCGCCGTGCCGCGCCTTTGGGTCGCGCCGTCCACCATGGACCTTCTCGGCCTCGAGCTGGAAATCGCTTCCAGCGCCGACCGGGCCTACCGGCTGCGCAAGGCCATCGAGCGGTTTGCAACGTCGGCGCTGTTTGCGGAGCTGAAGTTCACCTATGTGCTGGTGGACTGCCCGCCCTCGCTGAACCTGCTGACGATCAACGCCCTGTCGGCGTCGCATTCCATTCTGGTGCCGCTGCAGTGCGAGTTCTTCGCGCTGGAAGGTCTGTCGCAGCTTCTCTCCACCGTGGAGCAGGTGCGCAATGCGCTGAACAACGAGCTGACCATCCATGGCATCGTCCTGACCATGTATGACAGCCGCAACAACCTTTCCAGCCAAGTGGTGGCGGATGTGCGCGAGACGATGGGAGATGCGGTCTATGAGACCATCATCCCGCGCAACGTGCGTATCTCGGAAGCCCCGTCCTATGGCAAGCCGGCGCTGCTTTATGATCTGAAATGTGCGGGCAGCCAAGCCTATCTGCGGCTGGCGTCAGAGATCATCCAGCGCGAGCGGGAGCTGCGGAAAGTGGCAGCCTGAGGCTGACGGCACAGGCTTGAAAGTTTCATGGAACGCGGAGCAAAGCCCCTGTGAGGGCAGGGCCCGCGTTCTTTTATTCGTATGATGTGACGCGCAAGCGGAGAAGACCAATGGCGGAAGAAGGCGGACGCAACAAGCGGCTGGGACGCGGGCTGGCAGCCCTGATCGGTGATGCAGGCATTACCACGGCTGCAGAACCGGCGGCACAGAGCGCGGACAAGGCGCCGCCGCGGGACTCGCGCAAGGTGCCGGTCGAGTTTCTGGAGCCGAACCCGCGCAACCCGCGCAAGACCTTCGTGGAGAAGGATCTGACGGAACTGACCGACTCCATCCGCGAGAAGGGCATCATCCAGCCGATCCTCGTGCGCCCGGCAGCCGGCAAGCCGAACCATTTCGAGATCATCGCCGGTGAACGCCGCTGGCGGGCGGCGCAGCGCGCAGGCCTGCATGAAGTGCCGGTGATCATCCGCGACATCACCGATCAGGAAGCGCTGGAACTGGCGATCATCGAGAACGTGCAGCGCGCGGATCTCAACCCGATCGAAGAGGCGCTCGGCTATGAGCAGCTGACGGCCGAGTTCAACTACAGCCAGGGCGAGCTTGCCAAGCTCATCGGCAAGAGCCGCAGCCACGTGGCCAACACCCTGCGCCTGCTGAAGCTGCCCAATGCGGTGAAGGATTATCTGTCCGAAGGCCTGATTACCGCCGGCCATGCCCGGGCGCTGATCACGCTGGAGGATCCTTCGGCTCTGGCCGAGCTGATCGTGGAGAAGGGCCTGTCCGTACGCGAAGCGGAGAAGCTGGCGCAGGACCCGGAAATCCTCTCCAAGCTCTCCGGTCCCAAGGACCCGGTAACCCGGGCCGAAAAGGACGCAGACACCCGTGCCCTTGAAAAGCGGCTGACCGATACGCTGGGCCTCAAGGTCGCCATCGGCCACAAGCCGGGCAAGGATGCGGGCGAGTTGAAGATCAAATATGCCTCGCTGGAGCAGCTGGATGAGCTGTGCCGCAAGCTGGGCATCGAGACGCGTTAACGTGCGTTAACGAAATCGAATCGGAAGCGGTCCGGATGTAAATCCGGACCGTTTTGCGTATAGGGGAAGATCAGCGGCGGGCGGCGCTGCGGGCGCGGGCGACGCGGGCAAGGGTCAGCAGCGTTTCGGACAGAACCGGCATGCCGATCCGGTCATTCAGGCGGGCGGTGCGCATGGTCTCGGCAAGCCGTGTCATGGCCCGTTCCAGATCGGGCGCGGCCCAGATGGACAGCTGGCGGGTGAGGGCGGCCTTGCGCTTGAAGAACACCGGTGGCTTGACGTTTTCGATGATGGTGGCAGCTTGTCCGCCGGAATCCACGTCTGCCCGCAGCCGGTGCAGCCACTGGAAGTGGCCGAGCACCTGACCGGCGATGACGGAGGCATTGCTGCCAGCTGCTTCCAGCCGTTCAAGGCCGTGATCAAGGGCGGCAAGGTCGCCGCCGGCAGCCGCATCAATCAGCTCCGAAAGCTCGAAGGACGAGGCATCGCCGATGATGGCTTCGATGTCGTCCGTCTCGATGCGGCCCTTGCCGAGGGCATAGAGGCACAGCTTGCGCAGCTCGCCCCGGCTGGCCATGCGGTCGCCGCCCAGAAGCCCGTGCAGGCTCTGGCGCGCCTCCCGGCTGATGGTGAGCCCGGCAAGGCGGGTTTCCTCGTCTATGAGCGCTTCCAGGTCACGGGCGGTGTCGGCATAGCAGGGAATGGCAACAGCGCGCTTGTCGGCCTCGAAAAGCTTGCGCAGGCCCGTTCCTTTCTTGAGATCTCCGGCTTCGATGACGACGACAGCCGGGCAGTCCGTGAGGGCAAGAACAGGCGTGACGGCCGGAGACAGGTTCTTGCCGCCGCCATCCTTGACCCAGATGGTGCGTTTGCCGCCGAAAAGGGGAATGGTCAGGGCCTCGTCGATCAGACGATTCGGGTCTGAAACGATGTCACCGGCATCGATCTTGGCGAGGCTGAAGGGATCGTTGTTGCCGTCGCTGACGGCGGCCACAAGGGCCTGGGCCCGCTCGGACACCAGGCCCGTGTCAGGGCCATAGACGAGGATCGCGTGGACGCTGGCCGGAGGCTTGGCGACAAACCTGTCAATGTCACCGGCTTTGAGCGCGACCACGGAAACCTGTCCTTACTTGCGCGTGGCGAAATAGCCGGCAAGACGTGCCGTCATGTCCTGTGCCACCTGCTTGGCCACACGCTCTTCCGCATCCCGCTGGGCGCGCAGGTTGGCAAAACGCTGGCTGGAGAAGTCATAGGACGCGCTGGCAAAGGACTTGCCGGTCATCAGCGTGCGCTGTGTCGCCCTTTCATAGAGCACGAAGGTTACATTCATCGTCATCGTATAGGAGGCCGGGACATCGGCCAGCTGCTCGACGCCAATGGACGTGGAGCTGACATTGCCGACGAGTCTCAGGTCATATTTCTTTTCTGCCGTTGAATTGCCTCGCTCGAAGTTGAACATCAGCTCCGTCAGAAGCACCCGCCTCGTATTGGGACCGAGCGTATCGATCGTGTCGATCCGGATGGCTGCCAGGTCACTCTGCACATGGGACGCCGTCGAGGCATCACCGGGTGTCAGGCTGCCATAGAGCGGGCGCACCTGGCAGCCACCCAGAAGGGCGGCGCCGGCAACGAGCAGGGCAAGGGTCAGTTTGGTGCCGCCAGTGCGGCCAGAGGCGTTAGGCAACGACATTCACGATCCTTTGCGGCACCACGATGATCTTGCGGGGCGGGCGCCCTTCGAGCGCCTTCTGGACGAAATCCTGGGCCAGAGTAGCTGCTTCGACCACCTCGTTGGAAGCGTCTCGTGCAACGGTGATCTCGCCCTTCTTCTTGCCGTTGATCTGGATCGGCAGGACGATGCTGTCTTCGACGAGCAGGCTTTCGTCCACGGCCGGCCAGCTGGCCTCGGCAACGAGGCCGGTGTGACCCAGTTCCTTCCAGCATTCCTCGGCCAGATGCGGCATCATCGGGGCCATCATCATCACGAGGCATTCGGCTGCTTCGCGCGCTGACCAGGACACGTCCTCGAAGGTCAGTCCGCCATGCACCGTCTTACCGATCTGGTTGACCAGCTCATAGATGCGGGCGACGGCCCGGTTGAAGGACAGGGTCTCGATGTCCTTCGACACCGCTGCCAACGTCTTGTGCGTGGCGCGGCGCAGTTCCAGCGCGCCATCGCTGAACTCCGGTGCCGTGCTGTTGCGGGCCGGGGTGGCGGCGATCTCGCCCACGAGGCGCCAGACGCGCTGGACGAAACGCCAGGCACCCTGAACGCCTTCCTCGGTCCAGATCACGTCACGCTCGGGGGGCGAATCCGACAGCATGAACCAGCGGGCCGTATCGGCGCCGTAGGTTTCGATGATGTCGGTCGGGTCCACCGTGTTCTTCTTCGACTTCGACATCTTCTCGATGGAGCCGATGGTGACCGGAGCGCCGGTGGCAACTTCCACGGCGCTGCGCTCTGTGCCTTCCACAAAGCGGATCTCGGCCGGGCTCAGCCACTTGCCTTCCGCGCTCTTGTAGGTTTCGTGCGTCACCATGCCTTGCGTGAAGAGGCCCTTGAACGGCTCCTTCAGATCAAGCGCGCCGACCTTCTGCATCGCGCGCGTGAAGAAGCGCGAATAGAGCAGGTGCAGGATCGCATGCTCGATGCCGCCGATATACTGGTCCACTGGCAGCCAGCCATTCGCAGCAACCGGATCGGTCGGCTGATCGCACTGCGGGGCGGTGAAGCGGGCGAAATACCAGGAGCTGTCCACGAAGGTGTCCATCGTGTCGGTTTCGCGCCGGGCCGGCTTGCCGCATTTCGGGCAGCTGCAGTCACGCCAGGTGGGGTGGCGGTCCAGCGGGTTGCCCGGCTTGTCGAAGTTGATGTCGTCCGGCAGCTTGACCGGCAGGTTCGCATCATTCTCCGGCACCACGCCGCAGTCATCGCAGTGGATCACCGGGATCGGGCAGCCCCAGTAGCGCTGGCGCGAGATGCCCCAGTCGCGCAGGCGGTAGTTCACCTGACGGGCAGCCTGAGGCGCGCCATCGATCTCGATGGCTTCCAGCTTCTTCGCCACCGTGTCCTTGGCGTCGGCAATGCTGAGGCCGTCGAGGAAACCGGAATTGAAGATGGTGCCGTCATCCGTATAGGCCACATCGGCGACGGTGAAGCTGGCCGCATCCGCGTCCTTCGGCAGCACCACGGGGCGCACCGGCAGGCCGTATTTGCGGGCAAAGTCAAGGTCGCGCTGATCATGGGCCGGGCAGGCGAAGATGGCGCCGGTGCCGTAGTCCATCAGGATGAAGTTGGCGATATAGACCGGCAGCTCGATGGACGCATCCAGCGGATGCTTGACGCGCAGGCCCGTGTCGATGCCCTTCTTCTCCGCCGTTTCAATGGCCTCGGCCGAGGTGCCGATGCGGCGGCATTCCTCGATGAAGGCGGCGATCTGGGGATTGGTTTCGGCGAGCTTTGCCGAAACCGGATGGTCCGGCGACAGGCCCATGAAGGACGCGCCGAACAGAGTGTCCGGACGGGTGGTGAAGATTTCGAGGGTCTTGTCACCGGTCGGAGCCGGAGTTGTGAACTCGAAGCGGACGCGCAGGCCTTCCGACTTGCCGATCCAGTTCTTCTGCATCAGCCGGACCTTTTCCGGCCAGCGGTCGAGCGTGTCGATCGCTTCCAGCAGATCCTCGGAATAATCGGTGATCTTGAAGAACCACTGTGTCAGCTCGCGCTGCTCGACCAGAGCACCGGAGCGCCAGCCGCGGCCGTCGATCACCTGTTCGTTGGCCAGCACGGTCATGTCGACCGGGTCCCAGTTGACCTTGGACTTCTTGCGGTAGACGAGACCGGCCTCGAGGAACTTCAGGAACAGGCGCTGCTGCTGGGTGTAATATTCCACGTCGCAGGTGGCGAACTCGCGGCTCCAGTCCAGCGACAGGCCCATGATCTTGAGCTGGCCGCGCATGAAGGCGATGTTTTCGTAGGTCCAGTCCTTGGGATGGACGTTGTTCTGCATGGCGGCGTTTTCGGCCGGCATGCCGAAGGCGTCCCAGCCCATCGGGTGCAGAACGTTGAAGCCTCTGGCGCGCTTGTAGCGGGCAACCACATCGCCCATGGCATAGTTGCGCACATGGCCCATGTGGATGCGGCCGGACGGATAGGGGAACATCTCCAGCACGTAGTATTTCTCGCGCGGATCGTCGTTGGACGTCTTGAACACGTCCTTCTCATCCCAGAGCTTCTGCCAGCGCGCTTCCACTTCGCGCGCGTTATAGCGTTCCGTTGCCATCAATTCCGCCGTTTCAACCCCTGCGCCTCAGGGCGCATGAACCAAGACCCCGCGCGCGGTCAGCGCGCAAACCGTAAATTCACGCGCGGGAGAGCGCGCAAACCAGATGTCTGCGCGCCGGGAGGCGGCGCACAAACCAAAAACATGTCTGCGGGACTGTCACCAGAAATTCCCTCATGGGTCAACACGGTTGGCAGGAAAAGCGGCTTATTTCGCAGGCGCGTCAGGCCATGGCCCGGCTCAACTCTTGAAACCGGCCTTGCCCGCGCCCTATACCATGGCCGGATTGGCATTCTTCGGCCCGTTTCCCTTGCGATCAGGATCATGACATGGCTCACAGCGCCGCCGCCCAGCTCAACGATGTGCTCTCCGGTATCCGCGAGGCGGAGGCCGCGCATGGCCGGGAGGCAGGCAGCGTCTGCCTAGTGGCCGTGTCCAAGACCTTCGAGGCGGAAGATATCCGCCCGGTGCTGGACGCAGGCCAGCGCGTCTTCGGCGAAAACCGGGTGCAGGAAGCCATGGGCAAGTGGCCGCAGCTGCGGACGGACTATCCCGGCATCGAACTGCATCTCATCGGTCCGCTGCAGTCCAACAAGGCGAAGGAGGCGGTTGCCACCTTCGACGTGATCCACACCATCGACCGGGAGAAGATCGCCCGGGCACTGAAGGCCGAAATGACGGCACAGGGCAGGGACCTGCCATGCTTCATTCAGGTCAACACCGGGGAAGAGCCGCAAAAGGCCGGCATCGCGCCGAAGGAGACCGATGACTTCATCCGCCTGTGCCGGGCAGAGATGGGCCTGAACGTGATTGGCCTGATGTGCATCCCGCCCGTGGATGAGGCGCCCGGCCCGCATTTCGCGCTGCTGGAAAAGATCGCCCGCCGCAATGGGTTGACGCAGCTTTCCATGGGCATGTCGTCCGACTATGAGATTGCTGTTTCCTTCGGCGCCACCCATGTGCGCGTCGGTTCGGCCATCTTTGGAGGCAGAGGTTAAACGGATTCTGCCGCAGCAATCCCGGCATTATGTAGCAGTTCCGATGCAAGTCACGGCAGACTCTACGAAAGTTCGAGCGATCCCGTATAGACCTGCCTGCATCCCGGCAGCATAATGCGCCCGGAATGCGGGCTGCCGCCAAGAGCATGCCCGCCTGTTTCATCCTGGGAGGAAGGCATGTCGGATAACGTTTTTCCGGTTCCGGCCGAAGTCGCATCGCGTGCGCTCGCCGATAACGCCAAATATCTGGAAATGTACCGGAAATCGGTTGATGATCCTGCAGGCTTCTGGGGGGAGCACGGCAAGCGCATCGACTGGATCAAGCCCTTCAGCAAGGTCAAGAACACCTCTTACGACCCGCATAATGTCTCGATCAAATGGTTCGAGGACGGCACGCTGAACGTCTCGGCCAACTGCATCGACCGGCATCTGGAGACGCGCGGCGATCAGCCGGCGATCATCTGGGAAGGTGATGATCCGGCGGACCATAAGATCATCACCTACAAGGACCTGCACCGCGAGGTCTGCACCTTCGCCAATGTGCTGCTGGCCCATGGGGTGAAGAAGGGCGACCGGGTGACCATCTACCTGCCGATGATCCCGGAAGCGGCCTATGCGATGCTGGCCTGCGCCCGCATTGGCGCGGTCCATTCCATCGTCTTCGGCGGCTTCTCGCCGGACAGCCTGGCGCAGCGCATTGCCGACTGCCAGTCCACCTGCCTGATCACGGCCGACGAAGGCCTGCGTGGCGGCCGCACCGTGCCGCTGAAGCTCAATGCCGACCGGGCGGCCGACAAGGCGCCGGTGGAAACGATGATCGTGGTGAAGCGCACGGGCGGCGCCGTTGCCATGACCGGTGGCCGCGATGTCTGGTATCACGAGGAAGCGGCCAAAGTTTCTGCCGAAAACACCCCGGCGGAGATGAATGCGGAAGATCCGCTGTTCATCCTCTACACCTCAGGCTCCACCGGCAGCCCCAAGGGCGTGTTGCACACCAGCGGCGGCTATCTCGTCTATGCTTCGATGACACATCAATATGTCTTCGACTATCACGACGGCGATGTCTACTGGTGCACGGCGGATGTGGGCTGGGTCACCGGCCACAGCTACATCGTCTATGGTCCGCTCGCCAATGGCGCGACGACGCTGATGTTCGAAGGCATTCCGACCTATCCGAACGCAGGCCGTTTCTGGGACGTGGTGGACAAGCACAAGGTCAATATCTTCTACACCGCGCCGACGGCGATCCGTTCGCTGATGGGGGCAGGGGACGAGCATGTCACCCGCACCTCGCGCGAAAGCCTGCGCCTTTTGGGCTCGGTCGGTGAGCCGATCAATCCGGAAGCCTGGATGTGGTATTACAACGTGGTCGGGGACAAGCGCTGCCCGATCGTCGACACCTGGTGGCAGACGGAAACCGGCGGCATTCTGATCACGCCGCTGCCGGGCGCAACGCCGCTGAAGCCGGGTTCGGCGACGCGGCCCTTCTTCGGGGTCCAGCCGGCGGTGGTCGATGCGGAAGGCAACATTCTGGACGGGGCGACGGAGGGCAATCTCGTCATCCTCGACAGCTGGCCCGGCCAGATGCGCACGGTCTATGGTGACCATGAGCGTTTCGTGCAGACCTATTTCTCCACCTACAAGGGCATGTATTTCACCGGGGATGGCTGCCGCCGCGATGCGGATGGCTATTACTGGATCACGGGGCGCGTCGATGACGTGATCAACGTCTCCGGCCACCGGATGGGTACCGCCGAGGTGGAAAGCGCGCTGGTGGCCCATCCCAAGGTCTCTGAGGCGGCTGTCGTCGGCTATCCGCACGACATCAAGGGGCAGGGCATCTATGCCTATGTCACGCTGATGGCGGGCGAGGAACCCAGCGAGGCGCTGCGCAAGGAACTGGTGGCGCATGTGCGCAAGGAGATCGGCCCGATTGCCTCGCCCGACCTCATCCAGTTTGCCCCCGGCTTGCCGAAGACCCGCTCCGGCAAGATCATGCGCCGCATTCTGCGCAAGATCGCCGAGGACAGCTTCGAGAACCTGGGCGACACGTCCACTTTGGCCGATCCTGCGGTGGTGGATGACCTGATCGAGAACCGCCAGAACCGGGCCTGATCCCCTCCGGTGGACTCGATCCCTACCATGAAAGCATCAAGGGCCCGCGTTGCGGGCCCTTTGTCTTCAGCCATGCCCTTTCCCGTGGTCGGGGGCTCACTTGGACAGATAGATCGACTGGATCTGCCGCGCGATGTTCGAGAAGGCGTTGATCAGGGTCTTGCTGTCTGTCGCCTTGAAATAGGTGGTGGCCTCGCTGGTGGCGCAGTATTTCATCAGCCTTTCCGATGACGGCAGTGAGCCCGAGGTGTTCTGGAAAAGAACCGTATAGATCGTGATGTTCTTCGCCTTCATGGCATCGCAGAATTTTCGAGCCCTAACGGAGGGTTCATCATTATAAGTGGCAGAATGGAAATATTGACCCTGCCAGTACTGACTGGCAGACCAGCTGCATCCATTCTTCACCGTCTCGAATAGCCAATAGTATCCTGGCCTTGTGTCGTGGTTATTCCAGCCTTGATAACTGCTAGGCCAGATATATCCGGATCTATACTGGCACTGACTTCGCGTTAGAATTGTCTTGTCATAGAAATCGTTGAAGTCGCCATCCGTCATGATGAGCGCGATCTTCTTGACCTTGTTGCTGTTATAGGCGCTTGGTGCACTGGCGGATGGCCAGAGGTTGGACCAGTTTGGCGACAGCGTGTACCAGCCCCAGGCGATGCCGGTCTGGCCCGCAGTGCCGCCGCTGGCAACCAGATTCTTGATGGCTGTTTTCAAGTTGTTTGCGGAACTGGTCAGGGGCAGCAGTGATGAGCCGGAGGAGCAGGCGTTGGAGCCACCGCCGAAGAACTCTGAGTTTGTGCCGTTATAATTATAGGCTGCATCGGTAAATTGCTGAGGGCCCATGCGTTCCGTTACGCAATTGGCGCCGAGGGCAGCACCATTTGTGACGGTCTTGGCGTAACTGCCGAGATTGACACCCTGGCTATAGGGAACAAGCGAAATGCGAACCTTTGACAGGGAATTGCTGGTCTGATCGGCCAGCAGAATGTCAACCACACTGTTTGCTGCTGATTTCAGCGCATCCATGTCTTCCGACATGGATCCTGTAACGTCAACGATCAGCGACAGCTCCACGTCGAACCTGGAATAGGTGGATTGCGAAGAGGAACGTACCGGTATCGTCTCGGGGCCGATGCCGCCGATGGAGATGAAATAGGTATCGATCGTTCCGGTGACATTGGCGGTGATGATGCCCTCCGCCGGATCAAGCGTGTAGCTGAGATTTGCCAGCCGGACCTTGTCGACGCCTGTCGATGTCAGATTGGCATTGAATGCAGATTCCAGCGATGACCTGATCTGGCTTTCGGTCAGTACGGTGGTTGAAAGCTGGCGGGCGACGCTCAGAACGGCGGCGTCCAGCGCATTTGCAACTGCGCTGCGGACGATAACGGCACGGCCATAATCGGCGCCGGAGCCGGCGATGACGATCATGATGACGATCAGGAAGGCCGCCAGGGGCAGGATGGAGCCATCCTTCTTCCGGCCGAACTGGCGCATCTTCCGCAGAAGCTGGCGGATCCTGGATCTGCACATGGGTGAACTCCAAAGGTTTTCTGGAGTTCATATTCATCGGAATCCATTGCGCAACACTAAAATTATAGTCAATTCGGATCGAAAATCGAACCTTGGTTTATGAGTGTTTAAGCAGTTTGCGCAGGGACGGTTATTATCTGTTTACGGTTCCAGCTCCGTATCCCAGTACAGGAAGTCGAGCCAGCTTTCGTGCAGATAGTTTGGCGGAAAGCCCCGGCCGTTGTTGTGCAGATCCTGGATGGAGGGCCGGAACGGCATGTGCATCGGCCACATGTCCAGTTGTTCGCAGGACTTGTTCGACTTGCGCAGATTGCAGGGTGAGCAGGCGGTGATCACGTTTTCCCAGGTGGTCTGGCCGCCGCGGCAGCGCGGGATCAGGTGATCGAAGGTCAGATCCTCGCGGGAGCCGCAATACTGACACTGGAATCTGTCGCGCAGGAAAACGTTGAAACGGGTGAAGGCCGGGTGGCGCGACGGTTTGACGAAGGTCTTGAGGGAAACCACGCTGGGTAATCGGAACTCGAAACTCGGACTTCGAACCGTGGTCTCGTATTCCGACACGATGTTCACCCGGTCGAGGAACACAGCCTTGATGGTGTCCTGCCACGACCACAGCGACAGGGGGTAATAACTTAAGGGCCTGTAGTCCGCATTCAGCACCAAGGCCGGATGGGCGCCCGATGGTACGGCTATCGTCACCTTCGGCTCCTTGTCTCTCAAGGTACCGGCACCGCAGACCCGATGCCGGGTTCTACCTCTACATGCGAGACATATAGTAGTGCCGGTGTGACACTCTTGTGAAGCCTGTAAAAGCGCCGCAGTGCCGAAGATGGAGAAGCTGCCCTACTGCGCTCCATCTGACCATCAACTCTCTGAAATCAAAAAGACTTCGCGCTTCAAGGGTAAAGCCGGGAAAGGATTTTGGCCAAAAAGAAACGGGCGCCGCAGAGGGCGCCCGTCCACATGTTTCCAGGTGAAGCGAATCAGGGCTTCTGCCACTCGCGGATGTCGACGAAATGGCCCGCAATGGCTGCCGCTGCGGCCATGGCCGGGGAGACCAGATGGGTGCGGCCCTTGAAGCCCTGACGGCCTTCGAAGTTGCGGTTCGAGGTCGAGGCGCAGCGCTCGCCCGGCTGCAGCTTGTCGGCGTTCATGGCAAGGCACATGGAGCAGCCCGGCTCACGCCATTCAAAGCCAGCCGCCTTGAACACCTTGTCGAGGCCTTCGGCTTCCGCCTGTTCCTTCACGAGGCCGGAGCCCGGAACGACCATGGCCTTGACGCCGTCCTTCACCTTGCCGTTGCCGATCATGGCTGCGGCCGCGCGCAGATCCTCGATGCGGCCGTTGGTGCAGGAGCCGATGAAGACAACGTCGACCGGAATGTCGGTCATCTTCGTGCCCGGCGTCAGGCCCATGTATTCCAGCGCGCGCCACTTGGACTTGCGGGTGTTCTCGTCGGCGATGTCGTCCGGGTTCGGCACCACGCCGGTCACGGAGATCACGTCTTCGGGGGAGGAGCCCCAGGTGACGATGGGCGGCAGGTTGGCAGCGTCGAGCTTCACCACCTTGTCGAAATGCGCGCCTTCGTCGGTGTGCAGCGTCTTCCAGTAGGAAATCGCACGCTCCAGCGCTTCGCCCTTCGGAGACTTCGGACGGCCCTGTATATAGGCAAAGGTCGTTTCATCCGGCGCGATCAGGCCGGCACGGGCGCCGCCTTCGATCGACATGTTGCAGATGGTCATGCGGCCTTCCATGGACAGCGAGCGGATGGCTTCGCCCGCATATTCCATGACGTAGCCGGTACCGCCGGCGGTGCCGATCTCGCCGATGATGGCGAGAATGATGTCCTTGGCGGTGACGCCTTCCGGCAGCTTGCCGTCCACCTGGACGAGCATGTTCTTGGCCTTCTTCTGGATCAGCGTCTGGGTGGCCAGAACGTGTTCCACTTCAGAGGTGCCGATGCCGTGGGCCAGCGCGCCGAAAGCGCCGTGGGTGGAGGTGTGGCTGTCGCCGCAGACGATGGTCATGCCGGGCAGGGTGAAGCCCTGCTCGGGGCCGACGATGTGAACGACGCCCTGGCGGTGATCCAGCTCGCTGTAATATTCGATGCCGAATTCAGCCGCGTTGTCTGCCAGCGTCTGCACCTGGAGCGCGGATTCCGGATCATCGATGCCATGGCTGCGGTCGGTCGTCGGCACGTTGTGATCGACGACGGCCAGCGTCTTCTCCGGACGGCGCACCTTGCGGCCCGTCATGCGCAGGCCTTCGAACGCCTGCGGGCTCGTCACTTCGTGCACGAGGTGGCGGTCGATGTAGAGCAGGCAGGTGCCGTCTTCCTGGGTGTCGACCACATGGTCATCCCAGATCTTGTCGTAGAGCGTTCTCGGCTTGGTCATCGGGGTGTCTCCTGAAACCGGGCGGGGCCTTGATCATCCGCCGTGGCGGTTCTGCCCCTTGTCCCTTGCACGGATTGGCCGTTTCCAGCCTGTTCCGGTCTTGCCTCTTCAATGCCCCGAAGCATCATGGGGGTCAATATGCTTCGCAGTCCGCCACTCTTGAGCTTTGTTCAAGTGGCGCTGCGCCGTGGGGCTTGCAAGCTGGCAAAAAGAAAGGCGGCCCGAAGACCGCCTTTCGAAAATCTGCGATGCAGCGCCGTTCTTATTCGGCGGAAGCAGCGGCAGCAGCGGCTGCAGCAGCAGCGGCCTCGGCGGCGGCAGCCTTCTCGGCAGCAGCAGCGGCCTTGGCAGCAACGACTTCAGCGCGGGCTTCTTCGTTGAGGCGCTTGGCGCGGACGTTGGTGGCCTCGACGATACGGGCCGACTTGCCGCGGCGGTCGCGCAGGTAGTAGAGCTTGGCGCGGCGGACCTTGCCGCGGCGGACAACTTCAACGCTCTCGATCATCGGCGAGCAGGCCGGGAACACGCGCTCCACGCCTTCACCGTAGGAGATCTTGCGCACGGTGAAGCTCTCGTTGATGCTGCCGCCGGAACGGGCGATGCAGACACCTTCGTAAGCCTGGGTACGGGTGCGGTTGCCTTCGGTCACCTTGACGTTGACCTTGATGGTGTCGCCCGGAGAAAATTCGGGGAGCTTGCGGACGGCTTCAACCTTTGCCTTTTCTTCCGCGTTCAGCTGTTCGATCAGGTTCATGGCATATTTCCCTTGTCAGTTTTCAAAGACAGCCAGAGCGTCCAGCCCACGTGAAGTGGAAAGGACGGGTTCACCGTCTTCGGGCCATGTTGGAGATACCCGGCTGTCCGCAGGATCGCGCAAAAGCAATGCGCGGCGCACAGAACCGGCCACAACGGCTGGCTCCTTACAGGAAGACCGCCGCCTTGTCATGCGGAATCTGGAAAAACCGGCCGAAAAGCTGCGTCAGTCCTTCGCCTGATGGGCTGCCCAGAGATCGGGCCGCCGCTCCCGCGTCAGCCGCTCGGCCTCCGCCTTGCGCCATTCGTTGATCTTGCGGTGATTGCCGGAGGTCAGAACCTCGGGAATGGTCATGCCTTCGAATTCGGCCGGCCTTGTGTAGTGCGGATGCTCCAGAAGTCCCGTTTCGAAGCTCTCGGTTTCGCCGCTCTCCTGATTGCCCATTACGCCCGGCAAAAGCCGGACGATGGCATCCAGCACGGTGATGGCGGCAATTTCGCCGCCAGAGAGGATGTAATCCCCGATGGATACCTCTTCGAGCTGGCGGGCATCGATGACGCGCTGATCGATGCCTTCGAACCGCCCGCAGATGATGATGGCGCCGGGACCGGCTGCCAGTTCCCGCACCCGCTTTTGCGTCAGAGGCTTCCCGCGCGGGCTCATCAGCAGGCGCGGGCGGGTGTCGCAGGGCAGGGTGGCGGCGTCGATGGCCGCGGCCAGAATGTCCGCCCGCAGCACCATGCCGGCCCCGCCGCCGGCCGGCGTGTCATCGACGGAGCGGTGCTTGTCCGTGGCGTGATCGCGGATCTGCCGGGCTTCCAGCGACCAGGTGCCCTCCTTCAGCGCCCGTCCCGACAGGCTGACGCCGAGCGGGCCGGGAAACATCTCCGGGTAAAGGGTCAGCACGGTCGCGGCAAAGCTCATCGCGGTTTCCTGTTCTGCGGGACGCAATTCCTGCGGCTGCTATGCGATGAAACGCCCGGCTTTGCAACGGTGGCAGTCTTTCCCGCTTTCCGGCAAGGGAGTGTCAACCATGCCCGCAGGTTTGTGCCGGCGGGCAAGCCGGCCTTAACACCTGCCGCCCGAGACTGGGGCTCTCAAGACCGGAGTTTGCCTTGCCCCGCATCCGTTTCCGCCTGCCGCACGTCATTGCCTATTATGCCGACCGGGACTACATCGACATTTCGCTCAGCCGCGTGCTGCCTCTGGCGGCCTTGTGCCTGTTCGGCCTGCTGACCGGGGTGATCTTCAATCATGGCCTGCAGCACCCTTATGACAAGATGCTGCATGTCGGATTCTTCGGCTTGCTGACGCTTTCGATCCACGCCTTCTTCTGCTGCCGGCTGCGGATTTCGGCAATCTCATCGCTGGCGCTGGGCTTCGCTGGCGAATGGGTGCAGATGTTCATTCCCGGCCGCGATGCATCGCTGCTGGACGCGGTGGCCAATGGGACCGGCGTGGTGCTGGTCGTTGCCGCCATTGCCCTGTGGCGCATGGAAAGCCGGAAGATCGACGCAGAGGGGCAAGCAGGCGAAACGGCCAGCTTCGGAGAGCTTCAGCCCTTGCGGGCGTCGTCATGCCCGTCATCGCGCGGTGTCTCGGACAGGTAACCGTCCGGAATGGCGGTAACGATCCGGCGATCGGCCATGCTGATTTCGGGCACGAAATCCCGTGTGAAGGGAATGTAGAAGGAACGGCCTCTGGCGGGACGCAGTTCCAGAAGGTCACCGGCGCCGAAATTCTGAACCATCACCACCTTGCCGACGGGGTTTCCGTCCACATCCACGGCATCCATGCCGATCAGGTCCGAATGGTAGAACTCGTCTTCTTCCGTCTCGGGCAGGCGGTCGCGCGGGATGTAGAGTTCCAGCCCGTTGAGGGCTTCGGCCGCGTTGCGGTCGCCGATCTCCTTGAATTTGGTGACGACGACGGTTTTCTGCACGCGGGCTTTGGAAACGGTGAAGCGGCGCGAGCCGTCGGCGGTTTCCAGAACGCCATAATCCGTGAAGGAGAGCGGGTCATCGCCAAAGGGCTTGACCCGCACTTCCCCGCGAATGCCGTGGGCAGCACCAATCACGGCCATCAGAACCTTGTTTTCAGGAGCTTTCGTCATTGCCGGGCTTCCTGTGTCCCAAGGCTGATGTCACGCATGGCGCTGCCCGCAGTTTGCATTACTCGGAAGCTTCAGCCGCAGCAGCGGCTGCTTCTTCGGCCTTCTTCTTGGCAGCGGCAACCTTCTCGGCAGCCTTCTTGCCCATCTCGGCCTTCTTCGGGTTGCTGCGGGCTTCACGCTTCATGAGGCCGGCTTCGTCCAGGAAGCGGGCGACGCGGTCGGTCGGCGTTGCGCCATTGGCGAGCCAGTGCTTGACGCGGTCGATGTCGAGCACGACGCGCTCTGCGGAATCCTTGGCAACCATCGGGTTGTAGGAGCCGACCTTCTCGATGAAGCGGCCGTCACGCGGAGCGCGGACGTCAGCGACGACGATGCGGTAGTAAGGACGCTTCTTGGCGCCACCACGGGCGAGGCGGATTTTCGTAGCCATTTGAGTTTCTCCAGTTGTTCAGTTGCCGTTCGAGGCGGCAATGGCTTCGTGATGCCGGATGACTTCCTTGACGATGAACGCCAGGAATTTCTCGGCAAAGTCAGGATCGAGATTGGCATCGGCGGCAAGGCGCCGCAGCCGCTCGATCTGAATCTGTTCGCGCGCCGGATCAGCGGCCGGCAGCGCATGAGTGGCCTTGAGGTGGCCCACCTTCTGGGTGCACTTGAAGCGCTCGGCCAGCATGTGGATCAGCGCGGCATCGATATTGTCGATCGAGGCGCGCAGGGCGCGCAGCTCCGTCATGGCGGGGCTTTCGCCGAGCAGGGTGCCGGCGGCGGTCTTGTGCAGATCGTTCATCGCTTCTTGCCCTTTCCTCCAAGGCCGGGGAAACCGCCCATGCCGCCGAGGCCACCAAGACCGGGAAGCTTCGGCAGGCCGCCCATGCCGCCAAGACCGGGAGGCAGGCCGCCAGGAACACCGCCCGGCATGCCGCCCGCGCCGCCATCCGGCAGGCCCTTCAGCAGGTCACCAGCGCCGGGGATCTTGCCGCTCTTGGCCAGTTCCTCCAGCTGCTTCGGATCGATATTGGGCATGCCGCCAGCCATGCTGCCGCCGAGGGCACCCATCATCTTGCCAAGCATGCCCTTGTTCTTGCCCATCATTTTCATGACGTCGGCCATCTGGCGGTGCATTTTCAGCAGCTTGTTGACCTCGGCCACATCCACGCCCGAACCAGAGGCAATGCGCTTCTTGCGGCTGGCCTTGAGGATATCGGGCTTGCGCCGCTCCACGGGGGTCATGGACTGGATGATGGCGATCTGGCGCTTGAACATGCGCTCGTCGATATTCGCCGCATCCATCTGCTTCTTGAACTTCGAGATGCCCGGCAGCATGCTCATCATGCCGGACATGCCGCCAAGCTTTTCCATCTGCTTCAGCTGGTCGGCCAGATCTTCCAGATCGAAATTGCCCTTCTGGAGCTTGGCCGCCATCTTCGCGGCCTTTTCCGCGTCGATGGCCTCGGCAGCCTTTTCCACCAGCGAGACGATGTCGCCCATGCCGAGGATGCGGTCGGCGATGCGGCGGGGATGGAAATCCTCAAGGGCGTCAGACTTTTCGCCCGTGCCGATCAGCTTCACCGGCTTGCCGGTGACGGCGCGCATGGACAGGGCCGCACCACCTCGGCCGTCGCCGTCCATACGGGTCAGCACGATGCCGGTGATGCCGACGCGCTCGTCAAAGCTGGTTGCAAGGTTCACCGCGTCCTGGCCGGTGAGGGAATCGGCGACCAGCAGGATTTCATGCGGATTGGCGGCGGCCTTGACCTCGGCCATCTCCAGCATCAGCGATTCATCGATGTGAACGCGGCCGGCGGTGTCGAGCATGACCACGTCATAGCCGCCGAGGCGCGCGGCCTGAATGGCGCGGCGGGCAATCTCGACCGGGCCCTGACCGGCAACGATCGGCAGGGTATCGACGCTGTTCTGCTCGCCGAGAACCTTCAGCTGCTCCTGCGCCGCCGGGCGGCGGGTGTCGAGCGAGGCCATCAGCACCTTGCGCTTGTCGCGCAGGGTCAGGCGGCGGGCGATCTTGGCGGTGGTCGTCGTCTTGCCCGAGCCCTGCAGGCCGACCATCATGATGGCGACGGGGGCGGGGGCGTTGATGTCGATCGGATCGGCGTCGGAGCCGAGCATTTCCACAAGCTGGTCGTGGACGATCTTGATGACCATCTGGCCTGGGGTGATCGACTTGACCACATCGGCGCCGACGGCACGGCTGCGCACCTTGTCGGTGAAGGAGCGGACCACGGGAAGGGCAACATCGGCCTCGATCAGCGCGCGGCGGACCTCACGCATGGCCTCGTTGACATCGGCCTCCGACAGCGCACCACGGCCGGTGAGCTTGTCGAGAATGCCACTGAGGCGCTCCGACAGACTTTCAAACATGGCGCTCGTCCTTTCGTGTTGCGGTCCGGCCCCCGGCGCTCGTGCCGGTGCCCCTCCATCTAAGGTGCCGCTGTTCCGATCTCCAGCCTTGAGCCAAGGAAACCTTGCGCAAAGCAGTTTGACACCCGGGGGCGCATCGCGCTGCCGGGTGTTGACCTCCGGGCGCTCTTTATACCTTTGCGGGTCCCGGTCGGCTGATCATGTCTGGCGTCACTTTCGTGAAGTGCGCCGGACATACAGCGGAAACGGCAAGCGAGTCAAGGAAAGCCGGGCACTGGCGCGAATTTCCGCGCGCTCCAGACTAAATGTTCTTTATTTGTTCCTGTTGAAGGCGTAAGGTCCGGACAGTTTCATCGGGAGGCAATCATGAATTTCTACATCACCCTCGGCACGCGTGACCTTGCTGCTTCCATCGCCTTTTATGATGCGGTTCTGGCAACGGTTGGCTGGGCTTCCCATGCGCAGTTTCCCGGCTGGCAGGGATATTCGAAGGATGGCAAGGGCGAAGGGGTCACCGTGTGGATCTGCGAGCCCTTCAACGGTGAACCGGCTTCGGCCGGAAATGGCACGATGGCCGCTTTTCCTGCTGCCTCGCCGCAGGACGTAGATGCCTTCTATGCCGCAGCCATGGCGCATGGGGGCACGGATGAGGGGGCCGCCGGGCCACGGCCGCATTACGGACCCGACTGGTATGCAGCCTATCTGCGTGATCCCTCCGGCAACAAGATCGCCGCCGTGTTCAACGGCTGAGGCAGGAGGGTTGGCCGGCCGGCACACTGGTCTCCGCACAGGTCTTGCGGCGGGGGAGGCTTGAAATCGCCGCCGGAACAGGGAACATGCGCGTCAGGCATGGGGAAGGGCACAGCTTCCCGATGCCGGTCCGCTGGCCTGTCCGGCTGGTCATCAGAGCCTTTCCAGGCTCGTGAGGGCCTGTCCGGCGAAAGAGACACGATGGATTTTCGCGCTGTAATCCTGCCGATTGGCCGACTGCTGATCATCGTTGCCCTGTTCATGATCCCGCCCGCGATTGCCGATCTGATCGAAGGCAATCCGGACTGGGTCGTCTTTGCGACCTCTGCCACCATTCTGGTGTGCATCGGCGCACTGATCTCCGCGGCACTGGACCGGCAGGAATTCAAGTTCCGGCCGCGCGAAACCTTCATTTTCGTCAATGCGGCCTGGCTTGCCTTCAGCTTCGCCGGGGCCATTCCGCTTTATGCAAGCGGCATCGGCCTGACCATGGCCGAGGCATTCTTCGAAGCAGCTTCGGGTCTGACGACAACAGGTTCCACGGTCCTCACCGGCCTCGACAATATGCCGCCGGGCATCCTGCTCTGGCGCAGCCTGCTGCAGTGGATCGGCGGCATCGGCATCGTCGTGATCGGCATCTGGCTGCTGCCGGGCCTCAGGGTCGGTGGATCGCAGCTCTTCGCCATCGAATCATCGGAAAAGACCAGCAAGCCCTATGGCCGGATCGAGCCCTTCATTCTCCGGCTTCTGTCGCTCTATCTTCTGCTGACGGTCTTTTGCGGACTGCTCTACTATCTTGCCGGAATGTCGGCCTTCAACGCGCTGGCTCATGCGCTGACGACGGTGTCTACCGGCGGGTTCTCCACATCGGACAGCTCGATCGCCCAGTTCAGCAGCATGGCAATTCTCTGGATCGCCATTGTCTTCATGACCCTGTCGAGCCTGCCGTTTCTCTATCTCATCAAGCTCGCTGAACGGCGCGAGTCACCCCATCCGCAGCAGGTGCGCTTCTTTCTTCTGTTGATCCTGGTGGTCAGCTTTGTCCTTTTCGTTGCTGTCCGTGATCGGGTCGAAGCTGAGCCCTTTGCGCTTTTCACCCATGCCATGTTCAACGTTGTCTCGGTGATCACGACCACAGGCTATGCCAGCACCGATTATCTGGCCTGGGGCAACTTCGCCATCGTGCTGTTCTTCCTGCTGACCTTTGTTGGCGGCTGCTCCGGTTCCACCTCGGGCGGGTTCAAGATCTTCCGGATCCAGATCCTGCTCAGCTCGATCCGTGCTCTGCTGAAGCGCGCGGTTCATCCGCACCGCATCATCGAGCCGCGGTTCTCCGGGGCGCCGGTCAGTCCCAGCGTCATGGAAGGTGTTTTCGTCTTCTCCATTCTCTATGCGGGCACATTCGGTGTCTTCGCTGTCATTTACGCCATGATCGGCCTTGATCTTGAAACCGCCATCAGCGCCTCGATTACAGCGCAGGCGAATGTGGGCCCCGGCATCGGGCCGCTGATCGGCCCGTCCGGTACCTTCAGCCAGCTGCCCGACAGTGCCAAATGGCTGCTCGGCTTCCAGATGATCCTTGGCCGGCTGGAGCTCATCGGCGGACTGCTGGTGTTCAGCCCGGATTTCTGGCGCGAGACCTGATCGCGCGCCAGCTGGCTGGTATCAGGCTTGCGGCAATCCGCCCGCGCGGATGATGAATTCCGCCACATCCGCAATGCCCTTGCCGGTCTTGGCATTGGCAAAGACGAAGGGCCGCGTCCTGCGCATGCGGGCGGCATCCCGTTCCAGCACGTCAAGGCTCACCTCCACATAAGGGGCAAGCTCGGTCTTGTTGATGATGAGCAGGTCCGAGCGGGTGATGCCGGGCCCGCCCTTGCGGGGAATGTCCTCACCGGCGGCCACATCGATCACATAGAGCGTCAGGTCGGCGAGTTCGGGCGAAAAGGTGGCTGCCAGATTGTCGCCGCCGGACTCGATCAGGATCAGGTCGAGATCGGGGAAGGCGCGGGTGAGGTCTTGCACGGCGGCCAGATTGATGGAGGCGTCCTCGCGGATGGCCGTGTGCGGGCAGCCGCCGGTTTCGACGCCGCGGATCCGCTCGCTCGGCAGCGCCTGCGCCCGCATCAGCGCCTCGGCATCCTCGCTGGTGTAGATGTCGTTGGTGATGACGGCGATGGAATAGCGGTCGCGCAGGGCCTTGCAGAGCTGGCCGGTGATCGTTGTCTTGCCGGCGCCGACCGGGCCGCCGATGCCGACGCGCAAGGGTCCGTTGGGAGAAGTCATGTGCGGAACAGCCTTGTGTACTGGGTTTCGTGACGCATGGACGCAATGTCCGCGATGAAGGTGCAGCTGCCAAGCCCCTCGATCCCGCTGGCTGCGGCGGTCTGGGCTGTCTCAAGAACCTGAGGCATCAGCCCCGCCAGCGCCCGCTGGCCATCGGTCTGGCCCAAGGGCACGGCGCGCACCGCGGCGGAAATGATGTTGGCGGCAAAGGCATGGAGATAGGCGGCAAGGCCCACGTCCAGCGGCACGCCGGACGCGGCGAGCGCAAGCCCGGCGGCAACCGGATAGGGCCATGGTTCCGCCGCTGCACCGTCTTGTGCCAGGTCCTGGAACGCGGTCGCCGCCGGGGCAGCGCCCGGCAGACCGTGGCCCCAGGCATTGCGGACAGTTGCCAGAAAGGCGGTGCCTTGGGCGCTTGTCTCGACATACCGCTCGCGCGAGGGGCAGAGGGCAAGGCCAAGGGCGGCCAGCTCGCGCAGGTGAGCCGCATCGCCTGCCATGGCGGCGCGCCAGCCTTGCGCCAGCAGGATGCCATCCGTCCGGCCGGAACCATGACGCAGAATGCCGGAAAGCCAGAGGCGCAGGCTTGCGGCATCCTTCACTTCGCCATCCTCGATCACCTGTTCCAGCCCGTGGCTGTAGGTGAAGGCCCCCACTGGAAAGGCCGGCGAGAAGAAGGCCTGCAGCCGGTAAAGCTCTGCCAGCCCCGGCATCAGCAGGGGTGTTTCACATGAATCAGGGTGGATGTCAGCGCTCAACGGCCGTGCCCGCCACCGGACGGGTGATCATGCTCATGGGAATGCGAGTGGCCATGAGCATGAGAATGCCCGTGTGCATGACTATGCGAGTGGCTGTGGCTATGCGAATGCTCATGTCCTTCATGCGAGTGCCCGTCATGAGAATGGCCATGCCCATGATCATGCCCGTGCGTGCGGCCTTGGCCATAGGCGCCGCCTTCCGGGTCGAAGGGCGCCATCGCATGGGTGATGGTTCCGCCCAGGCGGACCACCATGTCCTCGATCACGTGGTCATGCAGGATGCGCAAGGTCCCGTCCATCAACTGCGTCGGCAGGTGGCGGTTGCCCAGATGCCAGGCGATCCGCATCAAGGCGGCCGGTGAGGGCGCGGTGATGTCGGTAACAGCCTCCGGCGCCGCCTGAACCTTGATGATCCGGCCGTCCTCCAGCTGCAGCCCGTCGCCATGGCGCAGCCAGACGGCCTCGGGAAGATCCAGCAGGAAACTGGTGCCGCCATCCGTTGTTAGCAGCGCCCGGCGCCGGTGCCGGTCTTCGCCGCCCAGGGTGATGGTGTCCAGCGACCAGTCCGGCCAGGTGCCGGCCGGCCGGACGAGACCTGCGCGCAAGGGTGTGCTCATGTGAGGGTCTCCGCGGCGCGCTTTTTGCGCGCGCAACATTTTGTGTCAGAACAGGAAATAGCGCTGGGCCATGGGCAGAACCTCTGCCGGTTCGCAGGTCAGCAGCTCGCCATCCGCCCGCACTTCATAGGTCTCGGGATGAACTTCGACATGGGGCAGGGCGCTGTTGTGGATCATCGAGCGCTTGGAAATGCCGCCGCGGGTGTTCTTCACCGGCAGGACAAGGCTGTCCAGCTCAAGCCGGTCCTTGATGCCATGGTCATGTGCAGCCTTTGAAACGAAGGTGACGCGGCTCGCCGTCATTGCCTTGCCGAAGGCGCCGAACATGGGCCGGTAATGCACCGGCTGCGGTGTCGGGATGGAGGCGTTTGGATCGCCCATGGGCGCTGCGGCAATCGTGCCGAGCTTCAGGATCATGTCGGGCTTCACGCCGAAGAAGGCAGGAGACCAGAGCACAAGATCCGCCAGCTTGCCGACCTCGACCGAGCCGATATGCTCGTCCAGCCCGTGGGCGATGGCCGGGTTGATCGTCACCTTGGCGATGTAGCGCTTCACGCGCATGTTGTCGTTCTCACCCGTCTCCTCGGGCAGGCGGCCGCGCTGCACCCGCATCTTGTGCGCCGTCTGGAAGGTGCGGATCAGGATTTCGCCGACGCGGCCCATGGCCTGGCTGTCGGAGGAGATGATCGACATGGCGCCCATGTCATGCAGGATATCCTCTGCCGCAATGGTTTCGCGCCGGATGCGGCTTTCGGCAAAGGCCACGTCCTCGGGGATCGACGGGTCGAGGTGGTGGCAGACCATCAGCATGTCGAGATGCTCATCGATGGTGTTCTTCGTATAGGGCCGGGTCGGGTTGGTGGAGGAGGGGATGACATTCGCCTCACCCACCACCTTGATGATGTCCGGCGCATGGCCGCCGCCTGCGCCTTCCGTGTGGAAGGCATGGATGGTGCGGCCCTTGAAGGCGGCCTTGGTGTTCTCGACAAAGCCGCTTTCGTTCAGCGTGTCCGTGTGGATCATCACCTGCACATCATACTCGTCCGCCACGGACAGGCAGGTGTCGATGGCCGCCGGTGTCGTGCCCCAGTCCTCGTGCAGCTTGAGAGCGCAGGCGCCTGCCAGGATCTGCTCTTCGAGGGCGGCCGGCAGCGAGGCATTGCCCTTGCCGGCAAAGGCGAGGTTCATCGGGAAACTGTCGGCCGCCTGCAGCATCCGCGCCAGATGCCAGGGGCCGGGGGTGCAGGTGGTGGCGTTGGTGCCTGTCGCCGGTCCCGTGCCGCCGCCCAGCATGGTGGTGACGCCGGACATCAGCGCCTCGTCGATCTGTTGCGGGCAGATGTAGTGGATGTGAACGTCGAGTGCCCCGGCGGTGAGGATCCGGCCTTCCCCGGCAATCACTTCCGTTCCCGGCCCGACGATGATGGTGACGCCCGGCTGCACATCCGGGTTGCCGGCCTTGCCGATGCCGGAGATCCGCCCGTCCTTCAGGCCCACGTCGGCTTTCACTATGCCCCAGTGGTCGATGATCAGCACATTGGTGATCACCGTATCCACCGCACCGGCGGAGCGGGGATGCTGCGACTGGCCCATGCCGTCACGGATCACCTTGCCGCCGCCGAATTTCACTTCCTCGCCATAGATGGTGAAGTCCTTCTCCACCTCGATGATCAGATCCGTGTCGGCCAGACGCAGCCGGTCGCCGGTGGTGGGGCCGAACATGTCCGCATAGGCGGCGCGGGGCATCTTGAAGGACATGGGAGAACCTCGAAAATCACGTGTGAAAACAGGGCGTCAGGGACAGGCGCAGCATCTCGGGTTGTCAGAGCGGTCCCATGACCTTCTGGTTGAAGCCATAGACCGTGCGGTCCCCGGTGAAGGGTACCAGCCGCACCTTGCGGGTCTGGCCCGGCTCGAAGCGCACGGCGGTGCCCGCCGGAATATCCAGCCGCTGGCCGCGTGCCGCCTCCCGGTCAAAGGCGAGCGCCGGATTGGTTTCGGCAAAATGATAATGGCTGCCCACCTGCACGGGCCGGTCGCCGGTGTTGGCGACTTCCAGCTCGGTCACCGGCGCCCCGGCATTCAGCTCGATCTCGCCATCAGCGGGAAAAATCTCTCCAGGGATCATCGTTTCATCTCCTTGTGGCCTTCGTCCGGGACGGAAAGCCAAACTCTAAAAACGCTGTAGCGCCCCTCTCCCCCCTTGAGGGGGAGATGTCTGCGTCAGCAGACAGAGGGTGGGCAGCGCCTCAACACGGCACGCCTCTTGTATGTTCTGAGTGGCCCAGACCCCCCTCTGCCCCCTGCCGGGGGCATCTCCCCCTCAAGGGGGGAGAGGAGCGGGTGCCGGACCCGGCGCAGGGGCTGAACAGTCCAGTCTCAGAAAAAAGCCTGTTCATGCTGCCTTAGCGGATCGGTTGGTGGACGGTGACGAGCTTGGTGCCATCGGGGAAGGTGGCTTCCACCTGCACGTCATGGATCATTTCGGCAATGCCCGGCATCACCTGGTCGCGGGTGAGGACATGGGCGCCGGCTTCCATCAGCTCGGCCACGGTGCGCCCGTCGCGGGCGCCTTCGACGACGAAATCGCTGATCAGGGCGATGGCTTCGGGATGGTTCAGCTTCACGCCTCGCTCCAGCCGCCGCCGGGCCACCATGGCGGCCATGGAAATCAGCAGCTTGTCCTTTTCGCGCGGGGTCAGGTTCACGTGGGTCCTCCGTTATGTGGCCCTGGTCTGCTCAGCAGGACCAGAGGCGGGGCAGGGGGGCCTGCCGGCAGGTTTCAAGAAAGGTGATGAGACCATCGCGCAGGCTGCGGCTGTCTGCACTGACGAAGCGGGCCACGAGCTGGCCGTTCCAGGCGCTGACACCGCCGCGCAAGGGGCCGCCCTCGGGGGTGATCTGTTCCAGACAGCGGCGCGCGCGGGCAAGGCCGCCTTCCGCATCCGGTCCGCTGTCGATGAAGGTGGCAAAGGCGCAGCCGCCTGCAGCGGTGGCGAGGCCGTCCAGCATCTGCGTGTCCGGCCCGATGGCGAGATTGTCGGCAAAGGTGAGCCGTCCGCCGCGCCAGATGCGCCACTGGTCGCGGAAGGAAAGGGTCTTCACGCTCTCGCCCATGGCCTTGCGGCCAAGCACCACCATTTCCAGGCCCGTAAACCTCGCAGAGCCTTCCAGCCGCACATCCATCTTGCGGGAAAGGGCGCTGGCCTCGAAAAGGATCAGTTCCTGCGGCAGCCATTCCAGATGCGCGCCGTCTTCTGCGGACAGGCTGTTCAGCACTTCGCCCGTGCCGCCGGAGCTGCGATAGGCGCGCTCGGCGGTCTGCGAGGTGAGGATGGCGCGGGTTCCTGCGGCGAGGTGTCCGGTGTAGCTGAGACGGTCGCCGCCGGTGATGCCGCCCGAGGTGTTCAGCAGAACGGCCAGCGGCACGCTGTCGTAAACCTTCGGCAGGCGGATCTTGGCGGAGCCCGATTGATAAAGCCCATCCAGGCGGGTCTGGCCATCACGCAGGGCAAAGGAGACGCGCGCCGTGCCACGGGCACGCTGCATCGCGGGCAGGGAAATCCCGCTGCCTGCTCCGCCGCCTTCGATGCCCGTTTCCGCCCGCATGCTGACCGTTTTCTCCATCCCCGCGCCCTTCGGGGCATTGTCTGATCTTGTGCCGGGAGCGCGGTCTTGCGCAAGGGTGCTCCCGTAAGCCGGTTCCGGCCCCGAAGGGAGACACTAGCAAAGCCGGGGCCATGTGCCTGCGCCTTGTGCGCCCGTGCCTGTGATGTTTGGACTTGATCTCAAAATGTGCAAAAATCAGGCAAATGCCCAGAACGCATGCAATCTATTTGCTCACGGCCTTTCACATCCCCGTGTCGAGGCTTTGCATTCCTTAACCTTGATCGGGTATGGAGAAGTGGGGGCTGCGTTCCGGGGCTGATCCGGGGCATTCGGATGACGAGGGTGTCGTGTTTTCGCGATTGATTGACAAGCGCCTGCTGGGCCTTGCTGCCATTTCCGGCTGGCTGTCCCTGTGCGGGCTGGCCGTTCCTGCCAAAGCGGACATTGGTCCCTATCTGGTGATCGATGCAGCCACGGGCACCGTGCTGGAAGAGCATGAGGCGACCCGGCCCTGGTATCCGGCGTCGCTGACCAAGATGATGACCGCCTATGTCACGCTCCGCGCCCTGCGCGAGGGGCGGCTGCAGCTGGACAGTCCGGTCACCCAGTCGGCCAATTCCCTCGCCCAGCCGCCCAGCAAGATGGGCTTCAAGGTGGGCACGCAGCTGACGCTGGAAACGGCGCTCACCATGCTGATGGTCAAGTCCGCGAATGATCTGGCGGTGGCGATTGGCGAGACCGTTGGCGGCACCGAAGAGAATTTCATTGCGATGATGAATGCGGAAGCGCGCCGCCTTGGCATGCGCAGCACCCATTTCGTCAATCCGCATGGGCTTCCCGACAACCGGCAGGTCTCCTCCGCTGCCGATCTGGCGATCCTGGCGATGGCGCTGAAGCGCGAGTTTCCCGATGCCCACAAGTACTACCGTCATCCGGGTCTGAAGTTCGGCAAGCAGACGCTGCGCTCCGCCAACCGCGAGTTCCTGCAGCGTGTGGCTGGCGCCGACGGGCTGAAGACCGGCTACATCTGCAATTCGGGCTATAATGTTGCTGCCTCCGCCACGCGCAACGGCCGCACCGTCATTGCCGTCGTGCTGGGCGCGGGCTCCGGGCTGGAGCGCACGGCCTTTACCCGTGAGGTGATCGACCGCGGTTTCCGCCTTGGCGGGCGCGGCCAGCATGTCTCCACCCTGCCGCCGAGCGGCGCAGGGCTTCCGGCGGATGGCTATTGCAAGCGCAACCCGAAGCTCGGACCGGAACAGATTCTGGCCCGCTACGACATCCGCCAAGCTGCGGGCAAGACCCGCTCTGCGGTGATGTTCCAGTCCACGGGCGAGGGCCGTCCGGTCATTGCGGTTCCCTCAGGCGATGCGGAACCGGGGGAAGAGGGCGCGGAATTTTCGTCCAAATCCGGCAAGGTTGACTGGAACATGATCCTCGACCGCACGGTCGGCACCGAGCTGGTGGCCTATGCGCCCATCACCGTGCGCACGGGCCTTGCACCAGGCTCTGTCCCTGCTGCTGCGGCCATCGCCCCGGCGGCGGCAGCTGCCGCCACGGTGGCCGCTGAGCTGCCCTCCGTCCGTCTTCCTGCGTCCAAGCCGCTGGATCTCAGGCCTTCCGTGGTTGTCCCGGGCGCGGCACAGGGTGCGGCCCAGACCACCCCGGCCTTTGGCTCCCTCTTCAACGGCAATGTGCCGGCTTCCGCCGTCCCCAGAGCCAAGAGCGGCAACTGACGCAGAGCTGCGCGAAGGATATTCAAGATGACCGAAGCTCAGGATGGCGCTGCACAGCCGCAGCGCGGCCCGAAGCCGCCCATTCCCCTGTCCATCATCACGGGCTTTCTGGGGGCGGGCAAGACGACGCTGCTGAACCGCATTCTCAAGGATCCGGCGATGGCGGATACGGCCGTCATCATCAACGAATTCGGCGACGTCGGGCTTGACCATCTGCTGGTGGACCAGTCGAGCGAGGGTATTCTGGAACTCTCCTCCGGCTGCCTGTGCTGCACCATCCGGGGGGATCTGATCAACACGCTGGAAGACCTGCTGCGGCGGCTTGATAACGGCCGCATGGAGCGTCTGGCGCGGGTGGTCATCGAAACGACCGGTCTGGCTGATCCGGCGCCCATCCTGCACACGGTGATGCTGCATCCCTATCTGATGCTGCGCTACCGGCTGGACAGTGTCGTCACGCTGGTGGATGCGGTCAACGGCTCAGCGACGCTCGATGCCCATCAGGAGGCGCTGCGTCAGGCTGCCGTGGCCGACCGTCTGGTGCTGACCAAGACCGATCTTCTTGAAGGCGATGCGGGAGCTGCTGTGCTTTCGGATCTGACGGCGCGTCTCAAGGCGCTCAATCCCGGTGCGCAGCTTCTCAACGGGCAGAAGGGCGAGGCCGATGCCGCGCATCTGTTCAATGCCGGGCTCTATGATCCCGCCACCAAGATCCCCGATGTGGCGCGCTGGCTGAATGCGGAGGCCTATGAAGCTCACGGGCATCACCATCACGGACATGACCACGCCCACGGCCATCACCACGATCATGGGCACCATCATCACGATGTGAACCGTCACGACGACAAGATCCGTGCCTTCACCCTGACCGCGAACCGCCCGGTGCCTGCCTCGGCGCTGGAAATGTTCCTTGATCTGCTGCGCTCCGCCCATGGGCCGAAGCTCTTGCGGGTGAAGGGCATCATCCAGATCGCCGAAGACCCGAACCGGCCCGTGGTCATTCACGGGGTGCAGCATGTGTTCCATCCGCCGGTCACGCTGGCAGGCTGGCCGGACGGCGACCGGCGCACACGGCTGGTCTTCATCACCTATGATCTGGCCGAGGGCTTCGTCCGCCGCCTGTTCGATGCCTTCACCGGCGCCATGGTCAGCGACACGCCGGACGCTCAGGCCATGATGGACAACCCGCTGGCCATCTCCGGCTTCAAGCCGGGGTGAGGTAAAAGACGGGGGCTGGTCTCTCCGTTACGGCGCTTTCAGGCCCCTCCCGCTCGTGGGGGCAGTGTTTACAGGGACTGTCAGTGAGGCTCCAACTCCTCTCCCCCCTTGAGCTACTGGCTTCACACATTAGGTCCGGACACTGCCCACATTGATGCATCTGATCTTTGGCAGGGCCTCTCCGCCCCCCTCCCCCTGGTGGGGAGGGGTAAGGGGTGGGGGGCTCTGAGCCTGCAAAGATTTGAAAAATGGATCTTTTCCTGATGAGGCATCATGAGGAGCATCTGCCCACAATCAATGGACATTCTGCCAGCCGGAGAGACTTTTCCCCCCCACCCCTAACCCCTCCCCACAAGGGGGAGGGGGGCTGAAACGCTGTGCCAGAGCGGCCAGATTTCAGGCTTTCCTGATCTGTCTTCGTCTTCCAGCACGATGTGTATGCAGTAGCCCCTCAAGGGGGAGGGGGGCGCTGCGGCCGGATTGAAACGTCTTTCACTCCTTGCAAGCCAGAAAAGATGCGTTCTTTTTCTGCATTGTTCTGCAAGCTGTGGCGCTGTGCAGACGCCACTGTTTTAATCACCTTAGCTGCGCTTCAGCCGGATCAGGCCTTCCTGGGCGGTTGAGGCGATGAGGTGGCCGCTGCGGTCATAGAGCAGGCCGCGGTTCATGCCGCGCCCGCCTGAGGAAGAGGGCGCGTCGGTGGCGTAGAGCAGCCAGTCATCGGCCCGGAACGGCCGGTGGAACCACATGGAATGGTCAAGGCTGGCGGCCTGGATCTGCGGGCTGAACACCGATTTGCCATGGGGAAAGAGCGAAGTATCCAGCAGCGTCATGTCCGAGGCATAGGCCAGAACGCACTGGTGGATGCGGGTTTCGTCCGGCAGGGGGCTGGTGGCGCGGACCCAGACATATTGCTGCGGCGCCAGCTTCTTCTCGCTGAAATAGTGTGTGAGATCGACAGGACGCAGTTCGATCGGGCGTTCCCGTTCCCAGTAGCGGCGCACGTTTTCCGGCGCCACCTTCAGAAACTTCTCCTTCAGGTCCTGCTCGCTGGGCAGGTCTTCCGGCATCGGCACGTCCGGCATGTCGATCTGATGCTCAAGCCCGTCCTCCAGCGTCTGGAAGGAGGCGGACATGGAGAAGATCGCCTGTCCGTGCTGGATCGCCACAACGCGGCGCGTGGTGAAGCTGCCGCCGTCGCGAATGCGGTCCACGTCATAGATGATCGGCACCGCCGGATCGCCGGGCCGCAGGAAATAGCCGTGCAGGGAATGGATGTGCCGCTCTTCCACCACGGTGCGCGAGGCGGCGACGAGCGCCTGGCCGATCACCTGTCCGCCATAGACCCGCTGCCAGCCCGCCTGGGGGCTGCGGCCACGGAACAGGTTGTGTTCCAGCTGTTCGAGGTCAAGAATGGACAAAAGTGAGTTGATGGCCGTGTTCATTGCCGCATTCCTTGCTAAATGAGCGCATGGGGCTAAATGAGTGCATGGGATGCACCCGTGGCGCACCGTCCGTGAATGCCTGATTGGACGCGGTGTCCGGTCCGTGTCAATGCTGACCAAAGGGAAGACAGCCCGGAATTGTTGCGCAGCGCTTGCGAAACGGCCGGGCGATGAAGGAGATGAAGATGCGCGAGTCCCAAGCCGCTGACAGTCCTGCTCAGGAGAGTGCGGCCGATGTGGTGATCGCCGGCGGCGGATATGTCGGCCTGTCCCTCGCCCTGGCGCTCAAGCAGGCGGATCCGTCGATGGAAGTGGCCGTCGTCGATCCCAAGCCCATGGACAGCCTTGCCAGGGATCCGCGCGCGTCCGCCATCGCTGCGGCGGCTTGCCGCATGCTGGACCAGCTCGGCATCTGGGATGAGATCCGCGCCACCGCCCAGCCGATCAACGAGATGATCGTCACCGACAGCAAGCTGCGTGACACGGTGCGTCCGGTGTTCCTGACCTTTGCGGGCGAGACCGGCAGCGCCCAGGGTGACGAGCCCTTCGCGCACATGATCCCGAACGGTGCCATGCTGCCGGCGCTTTACAAGGCGGCGCTGGCGCTGGGCGTGCGGTTCCATGCGCCCGATACGGCGCGCGATTTTCATCAGGCGGGGGATCATGTCAGCGTGGCGCTGGCCAGCGGCGGGCGCATCAGGGCCAAGCTTCTGGTGGCAGCCGACGGCGTGCGCTCGCGCCTGCGCGATCTTGCGGGCATCCGCACGGTGCACTGGTCCTACGGCCAGTCGGGCATCGTCACCACGGTGAAGCACGAGCGGCCGCACAATGGCCGGGCGGAAGAGCATTTTCTCCCCGCCGGGCCTTTCGCCATTCTGCCGCTGCCGGGCAACCGCTCGTCGCTGGTCTGGACAGAGCGCACGGGCGATGCGGACCGGCTTGTACGCGCTGATGATTTCACCTTCGAGCTGGAGCTGGAGCGCCGCTTCGGACACCACCTGGGCAAGCTGGAACTGGATGGCCCGCGCCATGCCTATCCGCTGGGCCTGACGCTGGCGCGTGATTTCGTCCGCCCGCGCATTGCCCTTGCCGGCGACGCTGCCCATGGCATTCACCCGATTGCCGGGCAGGGGCTCAACCTCGGTTTCAAGGACGTTGCGGCGCTGGCGGAAGTCATCGTCGAAGCCCGGCGTCTGGGGCAGGATATCGGCGGTCTCGACGTGCTGGAGCGCTATCAGCGCTGGCGCCGGTTCGACACGTTCCAGATGGGCGTTGTCACCGACGTGCTGAACCGGCTGTTCTCCAACGATCTTGATGTGGTGCGCGGCATCCGGGACTTTGGCCTCGGTCTGGTGGACCGGCTGCCGAAGCTCAAGGGCATGTTCATCCGCGAGGCCGCCGGTTTTGCCGGGCCTGCGCCCCGGTTGCTGACCGGCGAAGCGATCTGAGCGGGCATCAGGGATAACTGGGCATCTGGGGGGAAGATGACGGCAACAGTGTCTGCCGGTGCCGAAGCTGGCCCGCGCACCATCCTGATCACGGGCTGCTCCAGCGGCATTGGCGCAGCCTCTGCCCGGCTGCTGCGGGGGCGCAACTGGCGGGTTTTTCCGGCCGCGCGCAAGCCGGAGGACGTGGAAGCCCTGGCCGCACAAGGGTTCGAGGCGGTGCTCATGGATTATGAGCGGCCCGAAACCATTCATGCCGGGCTGGACAGCGTGCTGGCGAAGACCGGCGGGCGGCTTGATGCGCTGTTCAACAACGGCGCCTATGCCGTGCCCTGCGCGGTGGAGGATCTCCCCGTCGAGGCCTTGCGGGCGTTGTTTCAGGCGAATTTCTTCGGCTGGCACGATCTGACGCGGCAGGTCATCCCGGTGATGCGGGGCCAGGGAGCAGGGCGCATTGTGCAATGCTCGTCCATCCTTGGCTTCATCGCCATGAAATACCGGGGCGCCTATACGGCGTCCAAATTCGCGCTGGAGGCCTATTCCGACACGCTGCGGCAGGAGCTGCACGGCACGGGCATCCATGTCAGCCTGATCGAGCCGGGGCCGATTGACACGCGCTTTACCGAAAATGCGCTGGCAAACTTCCATCACTGGATCGGCAAGGAAGGCATGATGGCCTCGCCGCATCACGCCACCTATGAGCGGCGGCTGAAACGGATGGAAAACGGCGAGCCGGGCCCCTGGAAACTTCCGCCGGAGTCCGTGGTTGAGAAGCTGGTGCATGCCATCGAGGCCAGCCGTCCCAGGGCACGCTACCGGGTGACCAAGCCCACCATCTGGATGAACATCGCCCGCCGCTTCCTGACCACGCGCGCCCTCGACAGGGTGCTGATGAAGGCGGCGGACGGGGAAGAGTGAGATCATCCCCCTTGCGCAGGTCTGCGTAAACGGGGCACAGCGGCGGCGGGCATCCTGCCGCCTGAGGGGTACAGGAAATGGGCAGTTTCTTTTATTATCTGGTTCCCGTGGCCGTTGGCGCGGTGGCAGTCGTGCTGCTGCTCGGGCTCTGGAACATGATGCGCGGCGGTTCGTCCAACCGCTCGCAACAGCTGATGCGCTGGCGCGTTGGCCTGCAGTTTCTCGCTATCGTCATCATCATGGCGGCGCTCTATTTTCTTGGGTCCAAGCCCTGACGCGCGCCTGAAGCGCGTCTGAGCGCGGCTTCAAGACATGAGCGCCCGGGAGGCATTGCAGCATGGTTGTTCTGAACAAGATCTACACGAAGACCGGTGATGACGGCACGACGGCGCTGGGCTCGGGCGAACGGCGCCCGAAGTATGACCTGCGCATCGAAGCCTATGGCACGGTGGACGAAACCAATTCGGTGGTTGGCCTCGTCCGCCTCGCGCTTGCGGGTGTGGATGCTGAGGTGGACGCCATTCTGGGCCGCATCCAGAACGATCTGTTCGACCTCGGCGCCGATCTGGCGACGCCGGAAACGGACAAGGATCTGGGCTATGAGCCCCTGCGCATCACCGATGCGCAGGTGACCGCGCTGGAAAATGCCATCGATCTTCTGAATGCGGATCTGAAGCCGCTGCGCTCTTTTGTCCTGCCCGGCGGCACGCCTGCGGCCACCTATCTGCATCTGGCCCGTACCGTGTCGCGCCGGGCTGAACGGCTGATGGTGCATCTGGCGGCGGAGGAACGAATCAACCCGGCGGCCACGCGCTATATGAACCGTTTGTCCGACTTCTTTTTTGTCGCGTCCCGGTATCTGAATGACAAGGGCGCAGGCGACGTGCTCTGGGTGCCCGGCAAGAACCGGTAAGACCCTGTTCCGATGAGCTGGACTCATCGGAATAGGGTCCAAGCCCGTGCGGCGTTTGAGCAATTCAGGGCTTGATGCGTCAGCATCTCAAGACCTGGCGTAAGAGAAAACAGGATCAGGCAGAGCCGGATGTTCTTTCCCCTCTACGACCATAACCCCTTGCGCCACGTGCTGAAGCCCGTGGTCACGTGGTCGCTGATCCTCGCCAATGTGCTGGTCTATCTGCTCATTCAGGGCGGGGGCTTTGGCGATGCGGCCATTGCCAGCGCCTATTCCTACGGGCTGATCCCGTCCGTGTTCTTCGACACGAAGGATCTGGCGCCGGAGCTGATCGTCCTGCCCGCCAAGGTGTCGCTCGTCAGCTATGCCTTCCTGCATGCCGACGTCATGCATCTGGCGGGGAACATGCTGTTTCTCTGGGTCTTCGGCGACAACGTTGAAGACGCCATGGGGCATGTGAAGTTCCTTGCCTTCTATCTCCTGTGCGCGGCGGCAGGCGGGCTTGCCTTCGCGCTGCTGGATCCGGCTTCGGATGTGCCGCTGATCGGCGCGTCCGGTGCGGTGTCGGGCATTGTTTCGGCCTATCTCATGCTGCACCCACGGGTGCGGGTCTGGGTGCTGTTCATGGGGCGCATCCCCTTGCGCCTGCCGGCCCTGTGGCTGCTGGGCGGCTGGATCATCGTGCAGATCGCCAGCCTCTTCCTGTTCCAGAAGAGCCAGGTGGCCTGGGTGGCCCATGCCGGAGGCATTATGGCCGGTGCCGTTCTTGTGCTGGTGATGCGCCGTCCGGGCGTGAGATTGTTCGACCGGGATATGGAGGCCGGACGCAGATGAGGTTTGCCCAAGCCTTTGCGTTGCAGCAAGAACTGGGCGGACCTTCCGTAGCGCCATCGTTGACACCCGGCGTCCGGGTGTTTACCGTCGCGCGCCGAATGCAAGTATTGGCTGAAACCCGCCATTTTCTTCGCGGGATGTTAAGCCGGCTCGACCTGTTGACGCAGTGCGGCAAAAAAGCCGCCGAAGCGGGAGGATAAGACCCATGAAAATCCTTGTGCCCGTAAAGCGGGTGATCGACTACAACGTCAAGGTTCGCGTGAAACCGGATGGTTCCGGCGTCGAGCTGGCCAATGTGAAGATGTCGATGAACCCCTTCGACGAGATTTCCGTTGAAGAGGCCCTGCGCCTCAAGGAAGCGGGCAAGGCGACGGAAGTGGTGGTGGTGTCCATCGGGCCGGCTCAGGCCACCGAAACCCTGCGCACCGCGCTGGCCATGGGCGCCGACCGCGGCATTCTGGTGAAGACCGATGCCACGGTGGAGCCGCTGGCCGTTGCCAAGATCCTCAAGAAGGTCGTGGAAGCCGAAGAGCCGGGTCTCGTGATCCTCGGCAAGCAGGCCATCGACGACGACTGCAACCAGACCGGCCAGATGCTGGCGGCGCTGCTCGGCTGGGGCCAGGGCACCTTTGCTTCCAAGGTCAGCGTCGGTGACGGCAGCGTGGATGTGACCCGCGAAGTGGATGGCGGCCTGCAGACCGTGACGCTGAAGCTTCCGGCCATCGTCACCACGGACCTGCGCCTCAACGAGCCGCGCTATGCGTCCCTGCCGAACATCATGAAGGCGAAGAAGAAGCCGATCGACGAGAAGACCCCGGAAGACTTCGGCGTTGACGTCGCTCCGCGCCTGACCGTGCTGAAGACGGTCGAGCCGGCATCCCGCCAGGCGGGCGTGAAGGTTGGCTCGGTGTCCGAGCTTGTGTCCAAGCTGAAGAACGAGGCCGGCGTCCTCTGAGGACCCGTCACAGGAGGATAAACACCCATGACGACACTTCTTGTGGCCGAACATGCCAATGCTGCCCTGAACGATGCAACCGGCAAGGCCCTGACCGCTGCAGTGAAGCTCGGCGGTGATGTGCATGTGCTGGTGGCCGGTGAGGGCGCCCGCTCTGCCGCTGAGGCTGCGGCCAAGCTTGCCGGCGTTGCCAAGGTTCTGGTGGCTGAAGGCGGCGCCGTCGCCCATCAGCTGGCCGAACCGGTGGCAGACCTGATCGTTTCGCTGGCCGGAAGCTACGATGCCATCGTTGCCGCCTCCACCGCCAGCGGCAAGAACATCCTGCCGCGCGTTGCAGCCCTGCTCGACGTGATGCAGATCTCCGACGTGACCGCCGTCATCGACGGCGAGACCTTCGAGCGTCCGATCTATGCCGGCAACGCCATCCAGACCGTCAAGTCGGGCGATGCCAAGAAGGTGATCACCGTGCGCACCGCCTCCTTCGCCGCTGCAGGCGAGGGCGGTTCGGCGGCCATTGAGGACGTGGCAGCTCCTGCGGACGGCGGCCTCTCCAGCTTCGCCGGCGAGGAGCTGTCCCGCTCCGACCGTCCGGAACTGGCTTCGGCCAAGATCATCATCTCGGGCGGCCGTGCGCTGGGCTCTTCGGAGAAGTTCCAGGAAGTCATCATGCCGGTGGCGGATGCTCTGGGCGCGGCTGTCGGTGCCTCGCGCGCCGCGGTCGATGCAGGCTATGCCCCGAACGACTGGCAGGTTGGCCAGACCGGCAAGGTGGTTGCCCCGCAGCTCTACATCGCCTGCGGTATCTCCGGCGCCATCCAGCATCTGGCCGGCATGAAGGACTCCAAGGTCATCGTCGCCATCAACAAGGACGAGGAGGCCCCGATCTTCCAGGTGGCGGACTACGGCCTTGTCGGCGATCTTTTCGAAATCCTGCCGCAGCTGAAGGCGGAACTCGAAAAGGCCTGATGGCACATCAAGAGGTTCAGGCTGCTGAGGACATCCCGGCAGCCTGAACTGTTTTTGAAGGTTCAGGCAGAAGGTATGATCCGGTTTTATGGCCGTGGTCCTTGCCCGATGCGATGAACCTTGTAAAGAATAGCGCGGTTTGCGTGCATGTACCGCACGGCCTGCAACAGGATCGGATGAGACGATGGTGGTCGAGATCAAGAAAGTCGGTGTGATCGGTTCGGGCCAGATGGGCAGCGGAATTGCCCATGTCTGCGCTGTGGCCGGATATCAGGTCTATCTGAACGACCTGTCCCGCGACCGGATCGAATCCGGTCTGGCGTCGATCAACGGCAACATGGCCCGTCAGGTGTCCAAAGGCCAGATTTCCGAGGAAGACCGCTCCGCAGCTCTCGACCGGCTGCATGGTGCGGAAAACCTGGACATGCTGGCCGATGTGGACCTTGTCATCGAATCCGCCATCGAGAACGAGCAGGTCAAGCGCAAGATCTTCTCCCAGCTCTGCCCGGTGCTGAAGCCCGAAGCGATGCTGGCGACCAACACCTCGTCCATCTCGATCACCCGCCTTGCCGCCTCGACCGACCGGCCGGAGCGTTTCATCGGCATCCACTTCATGAACCCGGTTCCGATCATGGAGCTGGTGGAGCTGGTGCGCGGCATTGCCACCGAAGACGAGACCTTCGAGGCCGCCAAGGCTTTCGTCGCGCGTCTGGGCAAGACCACGGCCGTGGCCGAGGATTTCCCGGCCTTCATGGTCAACCGCATCCTGCTGCCGATGATCAACGAAGCCATCTACACGCTCTATGAGGGCGTTGGCTCGGTGGAATCCATCGACACGGCCATGCGCCTTGGCGCCAACCATCCGATGGGCCCGCTGCAGCTGGCGGACTTCATCGGCCTCGACACCTGTCTGTCCATCATGCAGGTGCTCTATGAGGGCCTCGCCGACAGCAAATACCGCCCGTGCCCGCTGCTGGTGAAATATGTCGAGGCCGGCTGGCTTGGCCGCAAGACGCGCCGCGGCTTCTACGACTATCGCGGCGAAACGCCGGTTCCGACCCGCTGACGGCGGCATGAACCTCGCCCGCTACTGCCTAACCCGCGCTGCGCCCGATCCGGGCGCGGTGGCGCTGGAGGTGGTGGGGCCGGGCGGGGCGCTGCTGGAACGCTGGACCTACGGCGATCTCACCGCAAGCGTGCTGTCTGTTGCAGGCGGACTTGCGGGCGAAGGCTTGATGCGGGGCGACCGCATCCTCCTGCGCATCGGCCATTCCAGCGATTTTCCGCTTTTCTTCTTTGGTGCCATTGCCGCCGGTTTCGTGCCGGTGCCCAGCTCCGCGCTGCTGACCGGGCCGGAATGCGACATGCTGCTGGCCGACAGCGGGGCTGTTGCCGTCATTCACGACGGGGCAACGCCGCTGCCGCAGCCGCGTGATGGGGTGCGCTTCATCGGGCCGGAGGGCATCGCCGCGCTTAAAGGCGCGCCGCAGGGCGCATTTGCGGACACGCAGCCGGACGATCCGGCCTTCATCGTCTACACCTCCGGCACCAGTGGCCGCCCCAAGGGCGTGCTGCACGCACAGCGCGCCGCTTCTGGCCGCAGGCCCATGGATCAGGGCTGGTACGGGATCTCCGCGCAGGACCGGCTGCTGCATGCAGGCGCCTTCAACTGGACCTACACCCTCGGCGTTGGCCTGATGGACCCCTGGGCCAATGGCGCCACCAGCATTGTCTATGATGGTCCGCGCGATCCGCATGTCTGGCCGGATCTGCTGGAGGCCACGGGCGCCACGCTGTTTGCGGCGGTGCCCAGTCTTTACCGGCGGATCCTGAAATACGGCGATGTTGAACCCCGCCGCTTCCCGCGCCTGCGCCATGGGCTGACGGCCGGCGAGGCGCTTCCCGCAGCCCTGCATGAGGAGTGGACCCGCCGCAGCGGCCGGCCGCTCTATGAGGCGCTGGGCATGAGCGAGATTTCCACCTATGTCTCCAGCGGCCCGCAGGTGCCCACGCGGCCCGGCAGCCCCGGCAAGCCGCAGGCCGGTCGCTCCATCGCCATTCTGCCGGAGGAGGGCGGCGATACGCCGCTGCCCCTTGGTGAAACAGGCCTCTTGGCCGTCTCGCGTGATGATCCGGGCCTGATGCTGGGCTACTGGCGGCGGCCGCAGGATACGGCGGAGGTGATGCGCGGCAGCTGGTTTCTGACCGGCGACCGCGCCCGGCAGGATGCGGATGGCTATCTCTGGTATGAGGGCCGGGCCGACGATGTGATGAATGCCTTCGGCTACCGCGTTGCGCCGGAAGAGGTGGAGCGCGTCATTGCCAGCCATCCGGACGTGGCGGATGTGGCTGTGACGGCGGTGCCGGCCGCCAATGGTATCAGCCTTGTTACGGCCTTTCTTGTGCCGCGGGAGGGCGCAGCGCTGGACGCAGATGCTGTCGCCGCCTTCGTGGTGGAGCGGCTGGCGGAATACAAGCGGCCCAAGGTCTACCGCCTTGTTCCGGATCTGCCGCGCACGCCTTCCGGAAAGCTACAGCGCAAGGCGCTGTGGCGGGAAAACTCCTGAAAACTATTAACGCCACATTAACTTTCTGCGGCGACACTGCCGGTCTCGAAGAGAGGCAGATCCATGAGCAGCGCATCCATCGCAGCCGCGCTTGTCGGGGCAACACAGGCCCAGACCCAGCAGCAGCTTCAGGCCAAAATGCTGAAGATGTCGATGCAGCCGGATCAGGCCGTTGTCGCCATGCTGGATCAGGCGGCCTCTTCCGGTTCAGGGTCTGCACCGCTTGCCGCAGGGACTGGCGGTTTCGTGGACGTTACCGTCTGACCACCTTCAGATTCGCTTCATTCCGCTGGTGCGAGCACGGGCCAAGCCCGGTGCAGGCTGCAGCCTTGCGGCCGTTTACCAAGTTTTCCTCTGATAAAATCATCTGACGAAATTCAGGGTAGGGCTTTCGTAATATTTTGGCACCTTGAGTCTATGGTTAATCAATAGTTAATTTATGAATTCGGGGTGGCTGATTTTATTGAGCTATTTCTAATCTAACCTAGCGTAATTCGATTTTTTAATAAAATTTTAGATAATTTGCCTGATTCGTTGTAATGTTTGCTTTGGCTCCATGGCCTATCTTATCCTTCGTGGCATTCCAGCTATCTGGCCGTTCGCCGGCCGATGCTCACGATGGAGGTTCACATGGCGGAGATCGAAAGCTACCGCGGTGTTCCAGCCTCTGCGCTGAGAGAGGAGAAAAACCTCTCGGAACGCCGCACTGAACGGTTCGAGGAATTCAACGCCCGGCGCAGCGCCATGCTGGCCGAAGCGGTGAACCGCGAAGCGGACAGGAAGGCGAACCGCGCAGAGCAATTGAGTGATGATGCTGATCGCATCGCGCGCCGTGCCGTCCTTGGCATGGGCAACCGCGTCGATGTGACGGTCTGATCCCGGCATTCTCCGGGCTCCGGCTGGCGCAGGCATCAACTGGAAAGGGCTTGAGTTATGGTTGCAATTTCCGGAACTGCATCGGCTGACCTCGCTGCGTCGGGCGTGCGTCCTGATTATTCCGCCAGGGCTGCGCAGGAAACAGCCCGGGTTGAGCGTCAGGCCGCAGAACGTCAGACGGAAGAGCGCCGCGAGACCGTGCAGGAGACGTCCCGCCAGGAAGAGCAGCGCGAAAGCCGCAAGATTCCCGGTCTCGGCAATGCGGTGGACATCACCGCCTGACGGTGGACGGCCTCATCAGCAGATCCATGGCCCCGCTCCGGCGGGGCTTTGTCTTTTTGAGGGCTGTTTCCGCAACCACCCACCTGCCGCTTATCCTGCCGTCTGGCCCGTACTCTGGCCCGTAGTCTGCCCTGGCGCCTTTGCCCGTGCCGCATCAATCAGCTGCAGCGCGTCCTCATGGTCCCATTCAGCCGGGCCGTACATGGTGCCGATCTCGCAGCCGTCGGGTCCGGCGAGGATCGTTGTCGGCAGGCCGGTGGCGCGGGCCTTGCTGCGCAGGTCCTGGAACACCGCGTTCGACGCATCCGAATAATAGGTGAGCGAGGCAACGCCGATTTCGTCAAGGAAGGCCTTGGGCTTTTCAGGACCGCCCCGGTCGAGGTTCACCGTGACCACCGCGAAATCATCGCCGTTGCGGGCCTGCGCCAGCCGGTCCAGCGCGGGCATTTCCTTGCGGCAGGGGGCGCACCAGGTGGCCCAGAGGTTCAGCAGGACCGTCTTGCCGGTGAATTGCGCAATGCTGACGTCCTCGCCGTTCGGTCCCTTGAATTTCAGGCTCCTGAGGTCGAGCGGCTTCTGCGCGGGCAGGAAGGCGGCGACATCACCCCGGGCAAAGGGCTTGGCCGCAGAGGCTGCTGCCAGCGAGGCCTGGCAGCTTTTCCCTGCGCTTGTGTTGCCACCGGGGCTGCCAATCACGTATACCGCCGCAATGGCTGAAAGCAGACCGGCCGCAGCGACCGCAACCAGCGGACGTCTGTAACCGGAGCGGGTCTGTCTTGTCGGCTTCATGTCTTCTTCACCTGGCAAGGGCACCTCTCCGGGGCGTCTATCAAGAGGCAGTCATATGAGCAACCGCATGTGGGGCGGCCGTTTCGCCGAAGGCCCGGACGCGATCATGGAAGAGATCAACGCGTCCATCGGCTTCGATCAGAAGCTATACAAGCAGGATATAGAGGGTTCCAAGGCCCATGTCCGCATGCTGGCCGCGCAGCAGATTGTCGCGGGCGAGGATGCAGAAAAGATCGTTCACGGTCTCGACACGATCCTGTCAGAGATCGAGACGGGCAAGTTCACCTTTTCCCGCGCCCTTGAAGACATCCACATGAACATCGAGGCGCGCCTTGCCGAGCTGATCGGTGCGCCGGCCGGACGCCTGCACACCGCCCGTTCGCGCAATGACCAGGTTGCGACCGATTTCCGTCTGTGGGTGCGCGATACGCTCGATACGCTCGATGGCCAGCTGGCCGAGCTGCTGGTGGCGCTGGCCGAAAAGGCCGAGACCCACGCCGCCGACGTGATGCCGGGCTTCACCCATCTCCAGTCGGCTCAGCCGGTCACTTTCGGCCACCACATGATGGCCTATGTGGAGATGTTTGCCCGCGACCGCAGCCGCTTTGCCGATGCGCGCAAGCGCATGAACGAGTCTCCGCTGGGCTCTGCGGCGCTGGCCGGCACGTCCTTCCCGATTGACCGGGAGGCGACGGCCAAGGCGCTTGGCTTCGACCGGCCGATGGCCAATTCGCTCGACGGCGTGTCCGACCGCGACTTCGTCATCGAGGCGCTTTCCGCTGCGTCCATCTGCTCGATGCATCTGTCGCGCTTTGCCGAGGAAATCGTACTGTGGTGTTCGGCTCAGTTCGGCTTCATCAAGCTGTCGGACAAGTTCTCGACCGGCTCCTCGATCATGCCGCAGAAGAAGAACCCGGATGCAGCCGAACTGGTGCGCGCCAAGACGGGCCGCATCTACGGCGGCATGATGGCGCTGCTGGTGATGATGAAGGGCCTGCCGCTCGCCTATTCCAAGGACATGCAGGAAGACAAGGAACAGGCCTTCGACGCGCTGCCGTCCCTGTCGCTGGCGCTTGCCGCCATGACCGGCATGGTGCGGGACATGGAGCCGCAGGTGAAGCGCCTGAAGAAGGCCGCAGGCTCCGGCTACTCCACCGCAACGGATCTGGCCGACTGGCTGGTGCGCGTGCTCGGCATGCCCTTCCGCGATGCGCATCACGTCACCGGCAAGATCGTCGGCTATGCGGTTGCCGAAAGCGTTGAGCTTGAAAAGGTGCCGCTGGCCGTGATGCAGGAAATCGAGCCGCGCATCACCCGCGAGATCTATTCCGTGCTGACCGTCGACAAGTCGGTGAAGAGCCGCACCAGCTACGGCGGCACGGCTCCGGCCAATGTGCGCAAGCAGGCCCGCCGCTGGCTGAAGCAGCTGGCCAAGGGCTGAGGAACCGGTGCGGGCGCCTGTCTCTTGCGGTCTGGGCGCCCGCACTTGCATCCGGCGCGGGGCTTGCCGCGCGCCGGAAGGCGTGCGACGACATCGCACCTGAGATGTTTCATGCAATGAGGTCCGACATGCTGAAGAACCGCCGCTTTCTGACTGCTGCCACCTGCATTCTCTGCCTTGGTCTGGCCGTTTCGGCCTGTGGCCGCCGCGGCTCCCTTGAAAAGCCGCGTCCTGCGGCTGCGATCGAGGTCATGCCGCATCTGGCCGCCGCTCAGCTGGCCTGATGCTTCTGCCGTAAGGGCGTGCTGCCTGCGGTGTTCCGGGATTTGCCATGCATCATTTCGAGATGAAAAACGGCGTTCTCCATGCGGAGGATGTCAGCCTGACTGCCATGGCGGAAGCCGTTGGCACGCCGTTCTACTGCTATTCGACGGCAACGCTGGAGCGCCACTACCGTGTGTTTGCGCAGGCGCTGCAAGGCATTCCGTCCCTGGTCTGCTTCGCGGTGAAGGCCAATTCCAATCTCGCTGTGCTGCGCACGCTGGCCCGGCTTGGCGCAGGCATGGATGTGGTTTCGGAAGGCGAAGCCCGCCGGGCGCTGGCCGCAGGCACGCCGCCGGAGCGCATCATGTTCTCCGGCGTCGGCAAGACCGAAGCCGAGCATGCCTTTGGCCTTGAGCAGGGCATCTTCTGTTTCAACGTGGAATCCGAGCCGGAGCTGATCCAGCTCTCGCGTGTGGCGCAAGGGCTGGGCAAGACGGCGCGGGTGTCGCTGCGCATCAATCCGGATGTGGACGCCCGCACCCACGCCAAGATCTCCACCGGCAAGTCGGAGAACAAGTTCGGCATTCCCTGGAAGCGCGCCCGCGAGGCCTATGCGGTGGCCGCGCGCCTGCCGGGCATCAAGGTCAGCGGCATCGACATGCATATCGGCTCGCAGATCACCGAGCTGGAGCCTTTCGATGCAGCTTTCTCAAGGCTTGGCGAGCTTGTGGCGCAGCTGCGTTCCGACGGGCATGAGATTGATCACGTCGATCTCGGCGGCGGCCTGGGCGTGCCCTATGTGTTTGACAACACCCCGCCGCCGCACCCGGATGACTATGCCGCTGTCGTGCGCAAACATGTGGAGCGGCTGGACTGTCAGGTGATTTTCGAGCCCGGCCGCCTGATTGCGGGCAATGCCGGCATTCTGGTCACCCGGGTGATCTATGTGAAGAAGGGCGAGGACAAGTCCTTCGTCATTGTCGATGCGGCCATGAACGATCTGATCCGGCCGACGCTGTATGATGCCTGGCACGAGGTTGGACCGGTGGTGGAACCGGCCGCAGACAGCGGGCGAATCATTGCCGATGTGGTGGGCCCGGTGTGCGAAACGGGGGACTATCTCGCCCTGGGCCGCGATCTGCCGGAGGTGAAGGCGGGGGATCTGCTGGCCGTTTATACAGCCGGTGCCTACGGCGCGACACAATCCTCCAGCTACAATACCCGCCTTCTGGTACCCGAAGTGCTTGTGAACGGCTCGCAATATGCCGTGATCCGCCCGCGCCCGTCCTATGAGGACCTGCTGGGACTGGACAGGATGCCGGACTGGCTTTGACGCGGGCAAGACGATCACGGCGGATTTGATCGCCCTTGATCACTGGGGCGGGTTGCCGTCAGACCCGCTTTGCCCCACTCTAGGATACTGCGGGGTTGAGGGCTGAACGCGGAGAGATACGGTTTGGCGGAACAGGACCCAGTTGAGCGCACGTTTCCATCCGGGCAGGAGATTGCCGTGACGGATAGCGACAGACTGTCTCTGCCGCAGGATCTGACGCGGGCGGCGGTGGACAAGCGTCTCAAGGCCGTGGTCTGGCGCAGCCGCGTTGCGCTGTTCTGGGAACGGCTCTGGCCCGCGCTCTATCTGCCTTTCATTCTCCTTGCCCTGTTTGCCGGTCTCTCGCTGGTCGGGACCTGGCTCGTCGTGCCGGTCTGGCTGCGGCTTGTGCTGGTGGCGGCTCTTGCCGGGGCATTCCTCTGGTCGCTGCGCCCGCTCCTGGGCCTGCGCTGGCCCAGCCGTCAGGATGCCCTGCACCGGGTGGAACTGGTCAGCGGACACTCCCACAGGCCGCTCACGGCGATCGAGGATGACCTGCCGCCCGGCAGTGCCAGCCCGGAAACGCTGGCCCTGTGGGAGATGCACAAGCGCCGCATGGCCGAAGCGCTGCGCTCCATGCGCTCCGGCCTTGCCCACCCGCAAGCCTTCCGCCGCGATCCCTATGCGCTGCGCGTGGTTGCCCTGATGCTGCTGGTGACCGGATTTGCGGTCACACAGGACGGCACGAGACTGAACCGGCTTGGCTCGGCTTTCACCTCGCCGCTCGATTTGCAGGAGGTTGCCAGCCGTATTGATGCCTGGGTGACACCGCCGCTCTACACGGCCCGCGCGCCCATCTATCTCACCGGGGAGAGCGCTGCCCTGCGCGATCCTTCCGTGCCGCTGAAGGTTCCGGCCGGCAGCGTGCTGACCCTGCGGGCGCAGGGTACGTCCGGCCTTGCCATTTACAAGGACGGCGAGGTGGTCACTCCGGCGCAGGAGGATGAGGCCGCAGCATCCCAGAACACCGGTGTTGAAGAGCAGCGGCTGACGCTTTCCGAAAGCGGCTCCTATGCGCTGCAACAGGGCGGCACCGTCATTGCCACCTGGCCGTTTGACGTGCAGCCGGATCTGCCGCCCACCATCCGCCTGCTGGATGATCCGGAAGCCCAGCTCAGCGGTGCGCTGAAGCTCAGCTATCTGGCGCAGGACGATTACAGGGTGACCGGCGCAGAGGCACAGATCGAGCCCGCGCCGAAAGCGTCCGACACCAATGAAGAGCCGCGCCCGCTGGTCGAGGCGCCGCAGTTTCCCCTGTCCGTTCCGCCGCAGGCACCCGGCTCGGCCAAGCCCGGCGAGACGATCCGCGACCTGACGTCTCATCCCTGGGCGGGTTCCGAGGTGCTGCTGACCCTGATTGCCCGCGATGAGGCGGGGCAGACGGGCACGTCGGAACCGGCGGTTTTCACCCTGCCGCAGCGCCGCTTTTCCAAGCCGCTGGCCAGGGCCGTGGTGGAGCAGCGCCGGGATCTGGCGCTGGATGCCAATTCCCAGCTGCGGGTGATCGATGCTTTCGATGCGCTGCTGCTGGCGCCCGAGGCCTTTGATGTGCAGCCGCGTGTGCATCTTGGCCTTGCCTTCGCCTACCGCAATCTGGTGGCCGCCCGCAGCGACGAGCAGCTGAAGGAGCTGCTGCCGCTGCTGTGGGATCTGGCGCTCTCCATCGAGGATGGCGACCTCTCCATGGCCGAGCGCGCCCTGCGCGATGCGCAGGAGGCTTTGCGCAAGGCGCTGGAAGAGGGGGCATCCGATGAGGAGATTGCCCGCCTGACACAGGAGCTGCGGCAGGCCTTGCAGGAATACATGCAGGCGCTGACCGAGCAGCTGCGCCAGAACCCGCAGGCCATGCAGCCGTTCAATCCCAATCAGCAAAGCCTGAGCACGCGCGATCTCGACGAGATGCTGCGGCGTATCGAGGAACTGGCACGCAGCGGCTCGCGCGATGCAGCCCGTGATCTTCTGGCGCAGATGCAGCGCATGCTGGAGAACCTGCAGACCGGCCGCCCGCAGATGGCGCCTGACGGCCTCACCAACGAAATGATGGAGATGCTGAACCAGCTTGGCCAGATGATCCAGCGCCAGCAGGAGCTGATGGACCAGACCCACCGCTTCAACCAGCAGCAACAGCAGCAGGGCCAGAACGGTCAGAACGGCGAACGGCAGCAGGGCGAAGGGGATCAGCAGGGCGGCCAGAATGGCGGGCAGGGCCAGCAGATGACCGAAGAGCAGCTGCGCAACCTGCTTGACCAGCTGCAGCAGGGCCAGGGCGATCTGGCCCAGCAGTTGCAGCAGCTGATGGAGCAGATGGAGCGCAACGGCCTGTCGCAGAACGAGGGACTGGGCGAGGCGGGCGACGCCATGGGACAGGCCCAGCGGTCGCTCGGGCAGGGACAGGGCGATCAGGCGGTTGGCCAGCAGGGTGATGCCCTCGACGCATTGCGCCGCGGCGCCCAGCAGCTGGGCGAGCAGATGATGGGCATGGGCGAAGGGCAGGGCATGAGCCAGCGCTCGCCCATGGATACGGACCCGCTCGGCCGTCCGCGCCGCAATCAGGGGCCGGATCTTGGCAGTCAGGTGAAGGTGCCGGACGAGATCGACGTGCAGCGCGCCCGCCGCATTCTGGAAGAACTGCGCCGCCGCTTTTCCGATCCGGCCCGCCCGAGACTGGAACTCGACTATCTGGAGCGGCTGCTGCGCAGCTATTGACGGGTGCCGGGGGGCGGATGTGCGCCCCGGTTCTTCAGCCCCGTTCCTCAGCCTGCAGCGCGCTTGAAGATCATGTCCTTTGCCGCGATGACCGCGCCGATGGTGATCAGAATGCAGGCGGCGCCGACGATCCAGGTGAAGGTGCCGAAGCCGAAGGCGATGAGCAGCAGCGTCGAGAGGAGCGGGGCCGAATAGGCGGCCGCGCCCAGAACCTGAATGTCGCCGCGCTTGACGCCAATGTCCCAGGTGAAGAAGGCAAGGCCGACCGGCAGCAGGCCAAGCGCCACGACGCTGGCCCATTCCACCGTGCCGGAGGGCCAGACGGTGTCTTCCAGCACCAGATGGCAGATGGCGGACAGCAGCGCCGTCATCAGGCAGAAACCGGCCACTGCTTCCGTCGGCACCTCGCCCAGGCGGCGGGAGAGCACCGAATAGGTGGACCAGAACAGGGAAGAGGCGACCGCCGCGCCATAGCCGAGGGCAAAGGCGGGATCGAGGCTGAGGCCCTCTCCCTTGCTGACCAGCAGCGCCGCGCCGCCGAGGCCGAGCACGGTCCCCAGGACGTGATGCAGCTTCAGCTTCTCACCCGGCAGCAGGGCGGAAAACACCACGATCAGCAGCGGCCAGGTGTAGTTGATGAGATTGGCATCGACAGGCGGCGCGTTGCGGATTGCGGTGAAATAGAAGAAGTGAAAGCCGAATAGCCCCACGGTGCCGAAGGCCCAGACCTTCAGCGGCTGGCGCAGGGCGGAGAGCTTTCCGCGAAAGGCGAGCCAAAGGCAGGCGAGAAGACCCGACAGACCGAAGCAGAGTGCATTGAGCAGGAATGGCGGCACCGCCCCGGACCCGGCGCCGAAGACGCCAAGAGTGGCCCACATGAGCACGGCCGTGAGGCCAATGAGTGTGGCGCGGAAGCGGGCGGCTTGGTCGGTCATGGCATCCTGAGGAAATGGTGCGGCAGGTCTGGCCATGACAGAAATGCATAGTCCTTGAGGTGGCGCAAGGACAGGCATGCCTCATCTGCGTGCATTGTGCAGCTGTAACAGCTTTCACAAGGCTCAAGCGCCCATGGGCTGGTTATGCCGCCTCATCAGGTGCTTGATCGTCCCGCCGGTTCGGGACATGTTGCGCATGTAACGATGATCCGATCCATAGCGGAGACCGAATTGACCAAGCTCGACATCAAGGCTCTTGGCCCCGACGATGCCCTGCACCTTGCGCCCCTGATTGCTGAAAATGCCCAGGCCCTCAAGCGCGGCGCCCCGCGCCGTCCGGACCAGTTTTATGCCGAGCGTATTCTGGGTGACCGCTCCGCCGAAGTGATCGGCGCCTTCGTGGACGGGCAGCTTGTCGGCTTTGCGGTCTTCTTCGATCTGCCGGAACTGATCACGGGCCTGCGCTCCGGCCAGATGGACCACATCTACGTGCGCCCCGAGTTCCGCCAGAAGGGCATTGCCCGCAAGATGATCCAGACCCTCGTCACCGAGGGCCAGAGCCGGGGCTGGCTGCAGCTGCGCTGGATCGTGCCGAGCAAGAACGCTCCTGCACTCGCCCTCTATGACCAGATCGCCGAGCCCGATCATCACAAGAGCTACATCATCGCCATCGACCGGCTGGCGTCGGCCTGACGCAGCAGCTGGATTGCGATTGCATATCCAACCCCTCCATCGTCATCCCGGACGCGCGTGCGCGATCCGGGACCGGTGAGCCGGGGTGCTGATTGGTGATGCGCAAGCATTTGAGGTGTTTGGTATGACAGCCGGGAGACCCGGGCTCACCGGTCCCGGCTCTCGCGCTGCTCGGCCGGGATGACGGCGCAAAGGCCTTATCCTCCTGACGTCTGCCCCCTCAATACACGGGGTCGATCTGTGCGAACGGCAGGATGCCGATGCGGGCGGAGCCGTTGGTGAGCTGCACCTTTGCTTCCACCGCCGCCTTGCCATCCACTTGCGTTGCCTTGCCGAAGCTGATGACGGCGCCCTGCAGCGCTTCGGGGAAACCGGAATCGGAGGGGAAGAAGGGGGCAAGAACGGCCTTGATGCCATCGGGTTCCACCGCTGTCAGCGGCAACTCGCCTGAGAGGGTGCCGTTGGTTTCCAGCCGGATCTGACCGGTGGTGTTGAGGCTGGTGCTGCCGGTGGTGAGTTTCAGGGCGCTGACGATCAGCGCCGGCTGGCCGTTCGTGCTGGCGAACAGGCCTTGCGGCACGGTGCCTGACAGCAGTGGTGCGCCGCCGGAAATCTGGCCGATGAAGCTGCCGTCACCGGGCTGATCCTCCGCCGTCACCTTCAGGCCCTTGAAGCTGACGGCCAGATCCAGATCGTCCGGCTGTGCCGGATTGGGGCGCAGGTGCAATTCTCCGCCTGCCAGAGACACTTCACCTGCATCGGGGTTCTCGGACGCAAAGAAACGAGGGGCTGCGATCACCCCATCCAGCTGGCGCAGGCTTGTACCGCTGAAGCGCAGGCTGGCGCGCAGGCTGTCCCATGTGCCTTCCTGGATCGGGCCGTCGCCGGGCGCAAAGGAGGCCATCGGGCTGTCCGCCTCGATGATCATGTGCTGCGGATTATAGGCAAGCGCGACGGCGCGCAGCTCGGCGACACTGACGAAATGGCCCACCGGCGTGCGCAGGGCAAAGTCCTTGCAGGTCAGCTCGAAGCGGAACGGATAGCCGCCGAGGCCGCGCTCGCTGCAGGCGATCTCGAAGCCCATGGCCGCTGCAGTCTGCAGGGCGGCATCAATCTGGCTGTTGACGAAGCTGCGGGCCGCAACCCAGGCCGCACTCCATCCACCGGCCACAAGCACCACGGCTCCGGCGAGATAGATGAACTTGCGGCTGGAAGATTTGCGCGGCGCGGAAGTCGGTTCGGTCATGTCTGTCCTCTGGTGCCGCAGTCCACTTGCAGCACGGCCATTGAAACTTGCCCGGCGCATTGCTAAGTGCGCGGCTCAGGCAAAACAAGGTATCGTGACCGATATGGGCGATTTGTGGGTTTTTGGCTACGGCTCTCTCATCTGGAAGCCCGGTTTCCCGTTTGAGGAGAAGCGTCCGGCGCTGCTGCACGGTGCCCACCGCTCGCTCTGCGTCTATTCCTGGGTGCACCGGGGCACGCCGGAGCGGCCCGGCCTCGTTTTCGGGCTGGACCGGGGCGGCGCCTGCCGGGGCATGGCCTTCCGCGTCCGGGAACAGGACCGGGACGGCACGATCGAATATCTGCGCGCCCGCGAACAGGCGACCATGGTCTATCTGGAAGCCCTGCGCCCGGTGCGCTTTGCCGATGGCACCAATGCCACTGCACTCACCTATCTTGTTGACCGGCAGCACCCGCAATATGCGGGTGTGCTGCCGCTGGAGCGTCAGCTGGAGCTGGTGGAAGGGGCTGTGGGCCAATCCGGCGCCAATCCGGAATATGTGCTGAACACGGCGAGCCATCTGGAAGAGCTGGGCATCCATGATGCCCGCGTGTCCTGGCTGGCCCAGCGGCTGAGGTAAATGGCCTGAGCCTGCCGGGGCTTTCCCCTGATCAGGCCGCGCGCGGCGGAATGGTCTTCAACACCGGCGAGGGCCGCTCAGCCTGCCGGGCTTCCTCGATGAGGCGGTTGGACGCGGTTTCGATCTGCCCGGTCAGCGTCTCAAAAAACACGGCCGGCTCAAGGCCAGGCTCGATGGCGGGCAGGAACTCGACAATCACCGTGCCCGGATGAATGAGGAAACCCTTGCGCGGCCAGTAAAGCCCTGCATTGAGCGCCACCGGCAGCACCGGGCAGGCCAGATCCCGGTAGAGATGGGAAATGCCGTATTTGTAGGACGGTTCGGCACCAGCCGGACGGCGCGTGCCTTCCGGGAAGATGAGGATCTGGCGGCCTTCGCCAATCGCCTCGCGCGCGGCTGCCATCATGGCGGCGAGTGCCGCAGAGCGTTTGCCCCGGTTGATGGGGATCTGCTTCATCTTGGCCGTGTACCAGCCGAAGATCGGGATCCAGCGCAGCTCGCGCTTCAGAATGTAGGTCGGGTCCGGAAAGAACGGGATGAGAGCGAAGGTCTCCCAGGCGGACTGATGCTTGGATGCCACCAGAAAGCCGCCCTGCGGGATGTTCTCAACGCCCCGGTACTCCACCTTGAGTCCGGCGATCCAGCGCAGCAGCGCCAGATTGACCTTCGCCCAGACTGGCACCACCACCCAGGCGATCCGGCGCGGGGCCAGAAAGACGAAGGGGCTGTAGATCACCATCTGGACCAGTGTCAGCAGATAGAAGGCAATCTGGAAGAGAAGCGAGCGCAGATAGATCATCAGGAAACCGGACTGGAGACAGGAACGGGCTGGAAGCCGGGCAGACTGAGCGGTGTGGCCGGGTTCAGGCCCTCAGCCCGCAGCCGAGACACCCAGCGTGCTCACCCGCAGCCGCGCGAGGGTATACTTCACAAATTCCCTCAGGAGAAGACGTAAGGTCCGCGGCTCCGCGTACCATCGCTCCACATTGAAGTCGCCCGCGAACACTGGATAGGGAATGACCACCAGATCCGGCATGACCGCGTTCAGCTCCATCTCGGCACGCGGCATGTGATAGGCACTGGTGACGAGCACGAGCGAGGCATAGCCGTTCGTCTTGGCCCAGATGGCGGCTTCGCTGGCATTGCCGATGGTGTTGAGCGCCTTCTTGTCGAGGTCGATGCAGCAGTTGAAGAGGTCGCGTTCGGCCTCCGTGCGCAGCCGCAGCTGGCGTGCGGTGGTGGCCGGATAGACGCCGGAGATGAGCAGGCGCTGGGCGCGGCCCTGCTGCAGAAGCTGGACGGCGGTCTCGATCCGCTCCTGGCCGCCGGTCAGCACGACGATGGCATCGGCACGCGGGTCTTCCGGCTGATCGATGGTGACCACATCGACGGTGAAGCGGATGAAGGATATGAGCAGCCACAGGCACACCAGCGCAGCGGCAATCCCCAGTACCTTCAGCGCCAGCCAGCGTTTGTAGCCCCGGCGGCGCGTCTGCGGAGCCTGCGGCGCAGGCCCTGGCTGCTGCTCTGCCTGTTCCCCGGCCGGCTCTCCTGCCGGCTGTCCGGCTTCGGGCGCAAGGGTCTGATCTGGCTCGTGACTTGCCCGCTCCCCGGACGCAGCCAGCAAAGCCTCAGCCCGCACCCGGTCCTCCGGGACCGGTGCAGGGGCGGCAGCATCAGGCTGTTTGTCCGAAGGCGCAGGTTTCATCGTGCGAAGATTATAGACCAATTCCGCTGTTTCTTGGATGGATGTTGCAGCTAGTCGATTTTGGCAAGGTGGGATTTGACTGCAAGGCCGGAGGTCAGCGCCGTCAGCACGGCGACGATGAAGACAATGCCGACCACTCCGAAGTAGCCCGGCGTGCCGACCGCCACGGAGCCGAACAGCGCCGACATCTGGTCGGCACCGGCCATGCCGGATGTTTGCCGGGTGAAGACTTCGAGCAGAATGAAGCAGAAGGAAGCGGCAAGCCCGCCGGCTATTCCCCCCTTGAGACCCAGCACGAGGAAGTGGCGCTGGAACTCGCGGGCGATGAAGCCGTCACTGGCGCCGACGAAATGCAGCACGGACACAACGTCGCGGTTTCCGGCCATGGCCGCACGGGTGGCGAAGATCACGCTGAGCACCATGGAAAACAGCACCAGTGCCAGGATGCCGAAGCCCCCGGCCACCACAGCCCCGGCCATGGCGGCAAGGCGGGAGGTCCAGATGCTGTGATCGTCAAGGCTGGCGCCGCGCACGTTCTGTTCGATCGACTGCTTCAGCGCCGGAAGATCCAGCTCCTGCGGACTGCTGACCGTCACCTGGATCAGGCGCGGCACGGGCAGCGTTTCGAGGTCAAGGCCTGCGCCGAGCCAGGGTTGCAGCAGCTGGCGGGTTTCCTCGTCCGACAGGGCGCGCACCGTGCCGATGCCGGGAAACTCCTGCGTCAGCGCCACGGCCTTGTCGATCTCGCGCAGCATGTCGACCCCGTCAGCGGGGCGGATCTGCACGGTCACTTCCCGCACGAGGTCATTGCTCCAGTCGTGCGCCGCCTCCCAGACGACAGAGACGGAGCCGACGGTGAGGCAGGCCAGAAAACTCATGATGGCGACGACGAGCGTCAGGGCACGTCCGGCCACGGACTGGGACGGGACGATGGCCGCTGACGGCCGCAGGCGTGCGTCCTGCCCGCCTGCCGCAGCTTTGGCCTTGCCGCGCAGGGACAGCTTCAGCGAAGGGCGCGGCAGCTTGGGCCGGCTCTTCTGCTGTTGCGGCGCCTTTGTGCCGGTCTTCTTTGGTGGCGGGGCCTTGGATGCCATGCGCGGTGCCTTCCCCATGCCCTCAGTCAAAAATGGACAGGCGCCCGTCCGCCAGAACCATCCGGCGCGCCTCGACCTGTTCAAGCAGGGTGATGTCGTGGGTGGCAATCACGACGGATGTGCCAAGCCTGTTGAGTTCAATGAACAACCGCAACAGCCTGCGGGCAAGGGGAGGGTCGACGTTTCCCGTCGGCTCATCCGCCAGCAGCATGTCCGGCCGGGTGATCAGTGCCCGTGCGATGGCCGCGCGCTGCTTTTCACCGCCCGAGAGAACCGGCGGCAGCACATGCATGCGCTCGCCAAGGCCCACCCATTTCAGCAGTTCCACCACGTCCGAGCGGTAGCTCGCTTCTTCCTTGCCCAGAACGCGCAGCGGCAGGGCGACATTCTCGTAAGTCGTCAGATGGTCCAGCAGACGGAAATCCTGAAACACCACGCCGATACGGCGGCGCAGCTCCGGCAGTTCCTTCTTGGCGATGGTCGCCATGTCCCGGTTGAACACGCGAATGAGGCCGCGCGTGGGCCGCAGCGACAGAAACAGCAAGCGGATCAGCGTTGTCTTGCCCGCGCCGGAGGGCCCGGTCAGGAACTGAAACGACTGCGGCTCGATGCTGAATGTCAGGTCGCGCAAGATTTCCGGCCCCATGCCGTATCTCAGCCCGACGTTCTCGAAACGGATCACGCAAAACCTCCGTGGACGGCGCTCACCCTAGAGCCATCCCTTTAACGCTTCATTAAACATATGAATGTCCTCTGGACCAGAATTGGGGGAGCTCTGACGCAGGTCTTCCCCCCAATTCAGCACCGGACTGCTATCATCCGCGTCATGGATGGCACCATCAAGGCCCCGTGAGGCCGTGGAGCGAGGGTCTCCCAAACATGAAGATCACCTGTCCGGACTGCGATACCTCCTATGACATCAAGCCGGAAATGGTTGGCCCGGAAGGGCGTAGCGTGAAATGCGCGCGCTGCGGAAACCGCTGGTTCATCAGCCCGCGCAAGGAAGATATCCCCGCGCCTGCTTCCCCGGCTGCCTCATCCGGAGGCGCTGCAAAGGCGGCAGCAAAGCCTGCCATGGCCATCGAGGATGAGCCGGAGACAGACGAGGACGAGGATGAAGCGGCATGGGTGGAGGATGCCACGGAGGAAGAAGCCCTTGCCAAGGGGCGCGCGTTTGAGGACGAGGAGCCCGAACCTGCCAAAGGATCTGTGGATACTCAGGGTAAATCAAAGACTGGTAGAGATGCGCCGCCGGAATACCCAGATGTAGTGGCCTCCGATGCAAATGATGAAACGGACGAGGAGGAAAATGCTCGCCGTACGATTGACATCGAGTCCCTTGCCAAGCGTAAGAAGATCAAGGTTAACACGAAAAAACCCAGGCGGGAGCGCGACTGGTCATTCCTGACCCGTCACGTGACGGTGAACAACCTGCGCCGGACCGGCGGCCTTTTGATCTTTCTTGCAGCGGCGGGATTCAGCGCGCTCATCTTCACGAACCGCCAGTTCGTGGTCAAACACGTTCCGGACCTTGCCAGTCTGTTCGACATGATGGGACTTCCGGTGAACTTGCGCGGACTTGAGTTCCGTGATTTGAGAACATTCAGGGAAGTCGACGAGGGGACCATCGTTCTGGTTGTCGAGGGGACAATCCAGAGCGTATCGGAACAGCCTGCCGCAGTACCCGCGGTGCGCCTGTCGCTGCGAAGCGAGGATCAGCAGGAGATTTACGCCTGGACCCTCGAACCGCGTGCGGTGGCATTGGAGCCGGGCGCGAACACGCGCTTCAGGACCAGGCTGACAGATCCTCCCGCAGACGCCGCAGATATTCAGGTCCGCTTTGTGGACCGCCGCTCAGGACAAGCAGCAGAAGCAACAAGATGAAGCCGGTGATCCATACCCTTTACGATGAAGCCGAGATCGCCGCACGGGTCGAAAGCCTTGCCAGCGAAGTGGCTTCTTCCCGTCCGCATCAGCTGCTGGTCGTGGCTGTGCTCAAGGGCAGCTTCATCTTTGCCGCCGACCTGGTGCGTGCCATGCACCGTGCCGGCCTGGAACTCGAAATGGAGTTCATGCATTTATCCAGCTACGGGGCAGGGACCGTAAGCTCTGGAAATGTTCAGGTTCTGCGTGACGTTGAAAGTCTTGTTAAGGATCGCGATATCATACTGGCGGATGATATTTTGGAATCCGGACGTACCCTGAAGTTCGCCAAGGACAGGCTTCTTGAAAGGGGCGCGCGTTCGGTCAAAGTCGCCGCACTGCTGGACAAACCGTATCACAGAAAGGCCGATATTCAGGCTGACTATGTGGGCTTTAATTGTCCGGACAAGTTTGTGGTGGGTTACGGGATGGACATGGGGCACGCCTGGCGGCAGTTGCCCTTCATCGGGTATGTGGCCGGGGAAGAGGCTACACCCCCTCGCGAAACAACGGGAGTGTGATATGGCCCGGATTCTTCTGACGGAAGATGACGAGGCGGTTCGCAGCTTTGTGAAACGCGCCCTTGAACTGGATGGCCACACCGTCTGCGCCTCAGAAGATGGCGGAGCGGCGCTGGAAACGCTTGTCCGCGAGAGAGGCAGCTTCGATCTGCTGCTGTCCGACATCAAGATGCCGGTGATGGATGGCATCGCCCTGGCGCTGGCCACCGCCCGCGACTGGCCGAGCCTGCCGATCCTGCTGATGACCGGTTTTGCCGACCAGCGTGAACGGGCCAACGGCCTCGACGAGCTGGTGCATGATGTCATCACCAAGCCCTTCTCGCTGGCCGATATCCGTCAGGCCGTGCGTGACGCCATCCACGGCGTCGTCCGCGAACAGCGCCGCCTGTCAGCCTGAGCGGTCAATCTGCTGTCTTACTGGACGCGGCAGCTCTGGCATGTGTGAACCCGGCGTTTTCGCCGGGTTTTATTTTGGGCGGCTCTGCGCTGCTGCACCTGAGAGCCCCCAAAAGATACCCGGGAGATACCCGCCGAAAGGCGAGTGGAAAAAGCGGCTGCCACCGTCTAGCTTTTGCACTGCAGAAACGCAGTGCCGCAAAGACCCGCAGGAGGACCGCCCGTGACCGCAAGCTTCAAGCCCCGCCGCTCGGCGCTCTACATGCCCGGTTCCAACGGACGGGCATTGGAAAAGGCGCGCAGCCTCGGCGTGGATTGCCTGCTGCTGGATCTGGAAGATGCCGTGGCGCCCGATGCCAAGGAAGCCGCCCGCCAGCAGGTCTGCGAGGCCGTGGCGGCCGGTGCCTTTGCAGGGCGCGAGGCGGTGATCCGCATCAACGGCCTCGATACCCAATGGGGCGAGGCGGATCTGGAGGCGGCAATTGCCGCAGCCCCCGATGCCATCCTCCTGCCCAAGGTTTCGTCCCTTGCGGATGTGGAACGTGTGGCGCACCGGCTGAAGCTGGCAGGTGCTCCTGCCTCCGTGAAACTCTGGGCGATGATGGAAACGCCGCTCGCCATGCTGCATGCGGCCAGCATTGCCTCGGCGGGACGGGACCCGGAAACACGCCTCACCTGCTTCGTCATGGGCACCAATGATCTGGCCAAGGAAACCCGCGCCCGCCTGCTGCCGGGCCGGGCCGTGATGATGCCCTGGCTGATGACCTGCGTGGCCGCAGCAAGGGCGGGCGGGCTTGATATCCTTGACGGTGTCTACAACGATTTCAACGATCTGGACGGTTTTGCCGCCGAATGCGCGCAAGGGGCGGAGATGGGCATGGACGGCAAGACGCTGATCCACCCCAAGCAGATCGACGCTTGTCACGCTGCCTTTTCGCCCTCGGAGGCGGAAATCGCCTGGGCGCAGAAGATCAACGATGCCTTCGCCCTGCCGGAAAATGCCAGCAAGGGGGCGATCCAGATCGACGGCAAGATGGTCGAGCGGCTGCATGCGGACATGGGGCTGAGGGTGCTGGCCATCGCCAAGGCCATGGCGGCATCTGCGCAGGAATGATATGCCGGAGCAGTTCTTGTTCCTGGAAAGATTGCCATGAAACTCTACCGCTTCATCACCGGCCCCGATGACAGCCAGTTCTGCCACCGCGTCACGCAGGCCCTCAACAAGGGCTGGGAGCTGGCCGGTGCGCCGCAGCTGACCTTTGACGCCACCCGCGGCATCGTCGTCTGCGGCCAGGCCGTGACCAAGGAAGTGCCGGGCGATTACACCCCGGATATCAAGCTCGGCGACTACTGAGCCGCTTGATGAGCATCGCAGGGCGGAAGGCAGGGGCTGCCGGCGTCGCTGGCTGGGTTCTGTTCGACTGGGCAGCCCAGCCCTTCTTCACACTGGTGACGACCTTCGTCTTCGCGCCCTATTTTGCCTCCGCCCTTGCCGCCACCCCGGCGGAAGGGCAGGCCCTCTGGGGCTATGCCACCTCGGCGGCGGGGCTTGCCATTGCGCTGCTCGCCCCGTTCCTTGGCTGCGTTGCCGATGCAGGCGGGGCACGCAAGCCCTGGATCGCGGCTCTGGCCGTGCCTTACGTGCTGTCCTGCCTTGCCCTGTGGTGGGCCGTTCCCGGTACCGGCTACGGCATTGCCGTGGCGCTGGCGGGCTATGCGCTGGGCACGCTCGCGATCGAGTTCGCCACGGTCTTCAACAATTCCATGATGGGCTCGCTGGTGGCGCGTGACAGGCTCGGACGCCTGTCGGGCGCAGGCTGGGCGGTCGGCTATCTGGGCGGGCTCGTCAGCCTCGTCATCGTGCTCGGCTTCATGGCGGCCAATCCGGAAACGGGCAAGACCCTGCTGGGTGCGGACCCACTGTTCGGGCTTGATCCGGCCGCGCGCGAGGGGGACAGGGCGTCGGGGCCGTTCTCGGCGCTGTGGTTCCTCGTCTTCGTGCTGCCGATGTTCCTTTTCACGCCCGATGAGCCGCGCCGCATGGGGGTGAGGGCCGCTGTCCGGCAGGGCCTTGCTTCCCTGCGCCGCAGCCTTGCAGACGTGCGGCAGGTGCCCGGCATGGCGCGGTTCCTCATCGCCAACATGCTTTACAACGACGGGCTGGTGGCGCTGTTTGCCTTTGGTGGCATTTATGCGGCCGGTGTGCTCGGCTGGGGCACGATCCAGATCGGCACCTTCGGCATCCTGCTCACCATCACCGGCACCATCGGCGCGCTGACCGGCGGCTGGCTGGACGACCTTATCGGTTCGCGCAAGGTCATTCTGGGGGCGCTTGGCGGTCTCATCCTGTGCGGCCTCGGCCTTGTTTCGGTGGACCGGGACACGGTGTTCTTCGTCTTCGATGTAACGCCTGCCGCCCCCGGCGCCCTGTTCGGGTCCCTGCCGGATCTGATGTTCCTCGTGCTCGGTGGCTGTATCGGCGCGCTGGCGGGACCGTTGCAGTCGGCGGCGCGCAGCCTTCTGGTGCATCTGGCACCGGAGGGCCGTCAGGGCCAGTTCTTCGGCCTTCTTGCGCTGTCGGGCAAGGTGACCAGCTTCCTTGCCCCGCTGGCCGTCGCGCTTGTCACCACAGCCACCGCCAGTCAGGCGGCAGGCATGGCGGTGATCCTCGTGTTCTTTGCCGGCGGGGCTTTCGTTCTTGCAGGTCTGAAGTCAAATCGAGGCTGATCCTCGCCGCAGCAACGTATCGACCTATTGGCATGTGCGGCGGCTTTTCTGAAACTGAAAATATTGGACAAGCACAAGGAAAATTAGATTCTATTCACTAGGTCTAAATAATACGTAATCCGTGCTTTTTATAGAATATCTTCGCTGATTTTACGAAAAGCTTGATGTGCCATAGACCTTTTCTTGCTGCATGACCACCAGCATGAGAAATTTTCACATGCGGCACGTAAGCAATCCGTGCTATTTGCGCTGTTCTTAATGATAAATCGAAATCTTCGAAATAGAGAAAATAATCTGGATCGAATCCATTTACATTTCTGAATACATCACCTCTAAAGAACATGAAGCATCCGCTAACAATTGGTGGATCCCAAAAAATGCTTTCTGATGTCTCTCTTCGCATCTCATACCGTGCCAGGCGTTCCGAAAAGAGCGATTTTATGAATTTGGGCGCAAAGCCCCTCAGGAGCAGGTCAAATAGAGGCGGATATTGTTTGCATAGATACTGGCGTTCTCCATCCAGTCCTTTCGCTTCCGGTGTCAGGAGACCGCAGTCCGGATTTGTCAGGAGAAACTCTGTGGCATAGCTTAGTGCTGTGTGCTCCATCTCGATGTCCGGATTCAGGACCAGATGAAAATGACCAGTCCGCTGCAAAACAAGGTTATGGGCACGGCCAAACCCAATATTGCCATGGCCGGAGATCAGCTCATATGGATAGCCATTCATTGCCTCAGCGGCAGCCCGTCTTACCGCATCGTGTTCTGAATTCTGGATGATGAAAATCCTGACGCTTTGACTGTCGAAGTGCCTCAAGGCGCGTTCAAGTGTCTCAAAGGTTTTCCGCAACACGGGTATGTCGGGTTGGTAGGTTACAATCGAGATGGTTAGCAGCGGTTTTGGACTGAGACCCTCTGCCGGACTGGACACAGTCATTCACTTTCTCCCCATGCGGCCGCCAATACCGTGCCAGAGGCCTATGGCCATCATCTGGGCATGTCGGTAGCCCTGTGGAGCGAACAGGGAGAAAAATGCGAACTGGCGGATCACGCGCCATATCAAAACGGTGGTCCAGGCCCGGGAGATCCAGGACTGGCGCGCCAGCCAGATTGCATTGCGCATGTGGTAGTAGTGGCGCAGAGGACTGTGAAGGGGAATTTTCCGGCCCTTATAGGGTATCCAGTCGTCTCCCAAGGCATGTTCCATATGCGCGTTGCAGACCCCAAAGGAGGAAAAACCGAGTTTGGCCGCCCGTAACCCCCACTCAATGTCGACATAGTCAATGAAGAGCTCTTCAGCCATCCCGCCGATCAAATCAAGGCTGGGCATGGGGAGAAGGCTGCCCGAAGCAATCAGAAAGTCGACTGGAACTGTTGCTTCAGGATCAGAACAGGCGCGGCGATGTAGCGAAAGGCCTTTTAGATAAACAAAAGACGGAATCTCTCCTTGACGCACGTCGCTGTAGGACGGCCCAACGGCTGCAACTTTCTGGCCTTCTGCCTCCAGTTTTTCCGCTGCTCTCATAAGCCGCTCTACCATATCCGGGGCGGGAATACTATCTTGATCAAGCAGAAGAACGTAGTTTGCACAGTAGTCACGGGCTCGTTTGATACCAACGTTCTGAGCGTGTGCAATTCCAAAATTTTCACTCAGTGGAATAAATGTGATATTATTCTCGTTTGAAATATCTTTAAGATCTTCATCTGAGCCATTGTCTATTATTAGTAGAAAATCTACTTGGCTTTTGATTGAGGCAATGAGTTTATGTAAAATTTTAATGTTGGGGTTATATGTTATTATGACGCCGCATGTTTTCTTCTTTATTGTATTCATTTTGTTATACGATTCCGAATTCGATGAATGTTTGCTGGTGTCCGATTGTTGAGATGACGTGTCCGTCTTCGGTTATCCAGCTTTTGATGACTGGTATGTCTGTTTGTTCATCGATTGCGGTTAGGTCGACG